>DASSVE010000096.1:0-36545 GCA_035706345.1 Acidimicrobiia bacterium | reverse complement strand
CGACGGTGGTCGTCTCGCCCACACCGAGGTCGATCTGTTCATCGGGCCCGGATTCCTGTTGTCGATCAGCGGCGGTGACGTCGTCTCGATGGAGATCATGACGGAGCGTCTCCAACAGGGAATCGGTCTTTCGGCTCCCAGCCCGGCGGGGCTGCTCGCCCATCTGGCCATGGTGGGGAGTCGGCGTTTCCCCCCGCTCATCGACCAACTGGAGACCCAGCTCGACGTACTCGAGGAGATGGCTCTGCGCGCCGATCCCCGTGCCCTCACCGAGGTCCATGCCCTGCGCCGCGATCTGATCGTGTTGCGACGGGTGCTGGTCCCGCAGCGGCAGATCTACGACGAGTTGTCCGAGGGGGCTCACCGACTCGTCGACGAGGACAGCCGACGCGAGTTCGAGCGGGTGACCGCATATCAGAGTCAGATACTGGAATCCCTGGAAGCGGCTCGGTCGCTGCTGGGATCAGTGTTCGAGACCCACCGGGGCGCCATCGCCGATCAGACCAACGAGATCGTGCGAGTGCTCACGGTCTTCTCGGCGATCCTCCTGCCCCTGGCCCTGATCACCGGCATCTGGGGCATGAACTTCGAGAATCTCCCGCTGGCCGACCACCCGGCCGGGTTCTGGATCACCATCGGGGCCATGGCTGTGATCGCCCTGGCACTCTGGCTCTACTTCGGGAGACGACGGTTCGTGGGGTCACCACGTCTCAGCGAGATTCCCCGATCGGTGGGGCTCGGGCTCTACCACATCGGGACTGCCCCGATCCGGGTGGTGGCCGACGGGATCGGCTCGACCATCCGCATGGTCACCGGAACGCCGGCGGACGAGAACGAGGACGATCAGCCCGACTGACCGGACCGCTACCGTCCGATCCCGTCATGACTGCCACCATCGTGCTCGGCGCCCAGTGGGGGGACGAAGGCAAGGGCAGGGTTGTCGACTACTTCGCCGAGCGCGCCGACTACGTGGTCCGCTACCAGGGGGGCAACAACGCCGGGCACACCATCGTCGTCGGCGACCAGAAGCTGGCGCTGTCCCTGATCCCCTCGGGCATCCACTACCCCGGCTGCACCCCGGTGATTGCCTCGGGCACGGTCATCGACCCGGCGGTCCTGATCGCCGAGATGGACATGCTGGCCGGGAAGGGATTCGACCCGTCACGGGTCCGCATCTCCTCCAACGCCCACCTGATCATGCCCTATCACCGCAAGCTCGACGCCGCCATCGAGCGGTACCTCGGCAGCAACCAGATCGGGACCACCAAAAAGGGCATCGGCCCTGCGTACACGGACAAGTACGCCCGATTTGGGATCAGGGTCCAGGACCTGTTCGACACCAAGATCTTCGCCAAGAAGGTGGAGGCCGCCCTGGAGGAGAAGAACAAGATCCTGCCCCGCGTCTACAACACCCTTCCCATGGACGCTTCCGAGATCATCGACCAGTACCTCGCCTATGCCGAGCGGATCCGTCCCCACGTCACCGACACCTCACTGCTCCTCGACGAGGCGTTGCGGGCGGGCCGCGACGTGCTCTTCGAGGGGGCACAGGGGACCCTGCTCGACATCGACCATGGCACCTATCCGTTCGTCACTTCTTCGAACCCGACCGCAGGTGGTGCGGTGGTGGGGACCGGGATCGGGCCCAAGGCGATCGACGAGATCGTCGGTGTGGCCAAGGCGTACATCTCACGGGTCGGTACCGGCCCCTTCCCCACCGAGTTGCACGACGAGGTCGGGGACCGGATGATCGAGTTGGGGGGCGAGTACGGCACCGTCACCGGACGCAGGAGACGATGCGGCTGGCTCGACCTGCTCGCCCTTCGCTACGCCGTCCGGGTCAACAGCCTGACGAAGATCTTCCTCACCAAGCTCGACATCCTGTCCGCCTTCGACACGGTCAAGCTGGCCACGGCCTACGTATCCGACGGGGACCTTCACGAGCACTTCCCGGATCGACAGTCCGTCCTCTACCACTGCCAGCCGGTGTACGAGGAGCTACCGGGCTGGGGTGAGGACATCACCGGGGTGCGCACCTACAGCGACCTGCCCGAGGAGGCCCGGGCCTACATCGAGTTCATCCAGGAGGCTGTGTCCGCCCCCATCGGATGGGTGTCGGTGGGACCAGAGCGCTCCCAGCTGATCGAGATCGCATGAGAGTCCTCCTCGTCGGTTCCGGCGGACGCGAGCACGCCATCGGCTGGAAGCTGGCACAGTCCAGCCGGGTCACCGAGCTGGTCTCGCTTCCCGGAAACCCGGGGCTGGCCGAGCTCGGCCCGATTGTCGAGGGCATCTCGCCGGGGGACGTGGGAGCGGTGGCCGCCATGGCCCGTATCCACGGTGTCGACCTGGTGGTGGTCGGTCCGGAGGACCCGCTCGCCGCCGGGATCGCCGACGCACTGATACGTCTCGGGATACCAGTGTTTGGACCGACCCGAGCCGCGGCGCGTCTCGAGTCTTCGAAGACGTTCGCCAAGGAGATGATGATCCGGGCGGGTGTGCCCACGGGTGCCTATTCCCGGTTCACCGAGCCCGAGGAAGCGGTTGCTCATCTCGAGAGCACGGACGGCCCCTACGTGGTCAAGGCGGACGGGCTAGCCGGCGGGAAGGGTGTGCTGGTGACGGACTCACGGTCCGACGCCGTTGACTGGGCGCGGAGATGGATCGAGACCGGCCCGGTCGTGGTCGAGGAGTATCTGGAAGGTCCCGAGGTGAGTGTCTTCGCCGTCTGCACCGAGTCGGGGGCCATCGGTCTGGAGCCCGCCAGGGACTACAAACGTCTCCTGGACGGCGACGCCGGGCCCAACACCGGGGGGATGGGGTCGTACTCGCCGGTGCCCGACCTGCCGGAAGGTTTGGTCGACCAGACCATCGAGACCGTGATCGCCCCGACCCTCGAGCAGATGCAAAAGAACGGCAATCGCTTCTCCGGGTTCCTCTACGCCGGTTTGGTGCTCACCGAGCAGGGCCCCAAAGTGCTCGAGTTCAACGTCAGACTGGGCGATCCAGAGACTCAGGCGATCCTCCCCCGGATGAGCGGTGATCTGCTCGATGTGCTCGAGGGGGGCATCCCGACGTGGTCCGACGAGTCGACGGTGAACGTGGTCCTGGCCGCCCCCGGCTATCCGACTGCCCCCGAGACCGGAGGCCAGATCAAGGGGTTGAACGGGACTGCCCAGGAGGGAGTCATCATCTTCCATGCAGGCACCAGGGCGGAGGGTGGGAAGTATTTCGTCGACGGTGGGCGTGTGCTCGACGTGGTCGGCATCGGGCCGAGTCACGACGTGGCCAGGGATCGTGCCTACTCCGCCGCCGAAAGGATCACCTGGCCCGGGATCCAATACCGCAAGGACATCGGGACGCGTTGAGGCGGTGCGACCCTCGGGTCGACACCGCCTCGAATGTGTTCAGTTGGGGGTCTTCAACGAGAGTTCTGCCGCCGGAAGTGCTCCTGGCCTTTGTAGAACTCCTCCATCGCCAGACTGCGATCCACCAGCGGACCGGCGTAGGTCTCGCCGACGAAGAAGTCCTCCATCGCCAGACTGCGATCCACCAGCGGACCGGCGTAGGTGTCGGCGATGCCATCGATGAAGATCTGAGCGACTGGCGCACCGATCGGAGCAGGCCAGTTGCCCTCGAGCAAGGCCCCTGTGTTGTACTGCATCGCCCGACTGCGCTCCACCATCGGGCCTTCGTAGGTCGAAGTGTCCTGGTCGGCAATCCGGCTGATCCCGAAGGCAGCGCCCAGACCGAGCAGGACCAAGGCTGCGTCGACGACGAGTCTGCGACCGATTCCGGTGAAACCACGGACTTCATTCCCCTGTAGGACAGTCACTGTCCCTCCCCTTTCACGTCTGGGAGGTCCATGCTGAGGACCTCTCGGTATGGAGGGAGAGTCAGATCCGTCATCGCTGATACACCGGTTAGCGTCGTCACGATGAATCGAAGAGTCGCCATCGTCATGGGGTCGGGAACGGACCGCCCCGTCATGGAGAAGGCCGGCAAGACCCTCGACGAGTTCGGCGTCGAGCACGAGATCAGGGTCCTGTCCGCCCACAAGACACCCGACCAGGCCATCGAGTTCGCTGCCACCGCAGCAGACAACGGCTTCGGTGTGATCATCGCCGGGGCGGGGAAGGCGGCCCATCTCGCCGGGGTGATGGCCGCCAAGTCTCTGCTGCCCGTCATCGGGGTCCCGATCAACGCCAGTCTCGACGGCATGGACGCGTTGCTGGCCACCGCCCAGATGCCCACCGGAATCCCCGTTGCCACCGTTGCCATCGACGGCGCCACCAACGCCGCCCTCCTGGCCGTGGCCATCCTCGCCATCGGCGACCACGATCTCACCGAGAAGCTGGCCCGGTACCGGCGCGATCTGGCCGAGAAGACCCTGGCCGGCTGACGCCCCGAGTCTCACCACCAACGACCGGATAGCATCCCGGGGACATGTCCGAGATCTCCTTCGACAAACCCGACCCCCTCGACTTCCTCGGAATCGACTCCCTGCTCAGCGAAGAGGAGCGTCTGCTGCGCGACACGGTTCGCCAGTACGTCGAGAAGGAGATCAAGCCGCACGTGGCCGACTGGTGGGACGAGGGGAAGATCCCTCACGCGGACCTGGCCAGGGACTTCGGCAGCCTCGGGATGCTGGGAATGCATCTCGAGGGCTACGGGTGCGCCGGGACCTCCGCCACTGCCTACGGTCTGGCCAGCATGGAGCTGGAGGCGGGCGACTCCGGCATCCGCTCGTTCGTATCGGTACAGGGCTCCCTGGCCATGTTCCCCATCTGGAAGTTCGGCTCGGAGGAGCAGAAGCAGACCTGGCTGCCCCAGATGGCCAAGGGTGAGGTGATCGGCTGTTTCGGGCTCACCGAGGCCGACTCGGGCTCGGACCCGGCATCGATGCGCACCAACGCCCGACGTGACGGCTCGGACTGGATCATCAACGGCTCCAAGATGTGGATCACCAACGGGTCGATCGCCGACATCGCGGTCGTCTGGGCCCGGACCGATGAGGGAATCCGCGGGTTCATCGTCCCCACAGACACCCCGGGGTTCTCGGCGCATGACATCAAGAAGAAGGCTTCTCTGCGGGCCTCGGTCACCTCGGAACTGGCCTTCGACGACATGCGTCTCCCCGACGACTTCGTGCTCCCGGGAGTGGCCTCGATGAGAGGTCCGCTCTCGTGTCTCAACGAGGCCCGGTTCGGCATCGCCTTCGGGGTCATGGGCTCGGCCCGGGACTGCTACGAGACCGCCTTGGCCTACGCCAAGGAACGACGCCAGTTCGACCGGCCCATCGGATCGTTCCAGCTCACCCAGAGGAAGCTCGTCGAGATGATGGTGGCCGTGCAGCGCGGCACGCTGCTCGCCCTACATCTCGGTCGGCGCAAGGACGAGGGGACGCTGACCCCCGAGCAGGTTTCTTTCGGGAAGTTCGACAACGTGCGTCAGGCGCTGGAAGTGGCCCGGACCGCACGGTCGATCCTGGGCGCCAACGGGATCACCCTCGAATACCCGGTCTTCCGGCACATGGCCAACCTGGAGACGGTGTTCACGTACGAGGGCACCAACGAGATCCACACCCTGGTGATGGGCCAGGCCATCACCGGGCTCGACGCCTTCACCTGATCTTTCAGAGGTAGCTGTGCAGGTCGCCGTTCGGCGACACGACGATGTCGCCGAGCTCGAGCCAAGAGGCGACCTGCTCCAACTCGGCCCGCAGCGCACGGCCCACATGCTTCTTGTCGACGTCGGGTTCGGCGAACGCCCCTTTGACCAGGAGGGCGCCGGCCTTGCGGTCGGTCTTCAGGTCGACCCGGCCCACCAGGACGCCGTCGAGCAGGAAAGGCAGGACGTAGTACCCGTAGAGCCTCTTGGCCTCGGGGACGTAGATCTCGATGCGGTAGTGGAAGTCCCAGAGACGCTCGACCCGGTCCCGGTGCCAGATCAGGTTGTCGAACGGGGACAGCAGCGCCGTCCCCCGCTTCTGTCTCGGCAACACCACCGCCGGGTGCATGTACCCGGGCTTGCCCCACCCTTCCACCTCCACTTCGACCAGATCACCTGAGCCGACGAGTCGATCGACGATGGGGCGCGCGGTCGGCACGCGGAGCCGGTAGTAGTCGGCAAGGTCGTCCAGGGTCCCGACACCCAGCGCCTGTGCAGACCTGAGGAGCAGCTCCGCCATGGCCTCCTCCTGCTCCACCGCGGGGGCCGCAAGGTGCTCTTCTGGGATCACCCGCTCGGGGACGTCGTAGAGCCTGACGAAGTTGCGCCGGGTTGCCGTGGTGAGCTGGCCTTTCACGAACAGCATCTCCAGGGCCACCTTCCCGTCCGACCAGTTCCACATGGTGCCGCCGCCGCGCCCACCCGGGTCCTCCAGGTCGCTCGTCTGCAACGGCCCGCGTTCTCTCACCTCCTCGAGCACCGCATCCAGGTAGCCGGGTCGGTCGGCGATCTGTTGCTCGACACTGCTCCAGATGAACCCCCGCTCCATCCGCCAGCGAAAGAGACGGTGATCTCGAGTGGGGAGGAGCGACGCCATGTGGCCCCAGTACTCGAACATCTCCCCCGAATTCCACAGCCAGTCGTCGAGGGCGGCGCGGGGGTACGAGCCCAGCCTGGAGAAGAAGGGCAGGTAGTGGGTCCGGCTGAAGACGTTGACCGAATCGAGCTGGATGACACCGAGTCGGTCGACCACTTTCCGAAAGTGCCTGACGTCCACCCGGCCATTGGGACGCCCACCGTTGAATCCCTGCGCCGCCAAGGCGAGCCGCTGCGCCTGGTCCCTACTCAGTCTCGCCATCGACCGGCACGGTACCGCGCCGTGGCATCATCAAGCCCGTGATCGAGCGTTACACCCTGCCCGAGATGGGGGCCGTCTGGAGCGACCAGAACCGTCTCGAGATGTGGAAGCTGGTGGAGGTGGCCGTGCTCGAGGCGCTGGAGAACGACGGGAAGGTTCCGACAGGTGTCGCCGAGGCGTTAGCAGAGGCGCCTTGTCCTACTCCGGAGCAGGTGGCGGAGCGGGAGAAAACGACCGATCACGACCTGGCCGCATTCGTCGACCTCCTCGGCGAGACCGCCGGTGGGGAGGCCGCCGCCTGGGTCCATTACGGGCTCACTTCATCGGATGTGCTCGACACTGCGACAGGTCTTCTCCTCCGGGATGCCTCGGGGCTCCTGAGCGGGGCGATCGAGGCGCTGATCGACTCTGTGCGACGACGCGCCGAGGAACACGCCGGCACCTTCATGCTGGGCCGGACCCACGGGATCTGGGCCGAGCCGACCACGTTCGGGCTGAAGCTGGCGGGATGGGTGTTCGAGCTCGACCGGGACCGACGCCGGCTGGAGGCCGCCCGCGACGCGGTGTCGGTGGGCAAGATCTCCGGGGCGGTCGGTACCTACGCCCACGTCCCCGCCGACGTCGAAGCGGCGGTGTGCTCCGCCCTCGGGCTGGAGGTCGAGCCCGCGTCGACCCAGGTCACCGCACGTGACCGTCACGCCCAGTATCTGACCACCCTGGCCGTTGTCGGCGCCTCGATAGAGCGCATGGCCACCGAGATCCGACATCTCCAGCGTTCCGAGGTCGGCGAGGTGCGGGAGGGTTTCCGCCCCGGGCAGAAAGGCTCCTCGGCCATGCCACACAAACGGAACCCGATCCTGTCGGAGAGGATGACCGGGATGGCTCGCCTGCTGCGTGGCTATTCGCAGGTGGGTCTGGAGAACGTCGCCCTCTGGCACGAACGCGACATCTCCCATTCATCCGCCGAGAGGGTGGTGTTGCCCGACGCCTCGATCGTCCTCCACTACATGCTCGTGAAATTCAGATCACTGATCGAGAACCTGATAGTCGACGCCGAGCGCATGAGGAAGAACCTGGAGTCGAGCAACGGGCTTGTGTTCAGCCAGTCGGTGCTGCTTGCCTTGGTCGAGACCGGTCTCACCCGGGACCAGGCCTACCGGATCGTGCAGAGGAACGCCATGCAGGCCTGGGACGACAAGGGTCATCTGCGTGATCTGCTCGCCGCCGACCCCGAGGTGACCCTCACCGAGGAAGAGCTCGCCGCCTGCTTCTCCCTGGACCGGATCACCGAGACCGCGGCGCCGGTCTTCCAGAGACTGGCCGCGCTGGATCAACCCAGGTCGTAGACCTCGGCCAACTCCTCGGCAAAGGGGGCCGACGGCAGCAGGACCTGGGCGCCGAACGAGGTCCGGTACTCCCCGACCTCGATCGAGAAACGCTCCACGGAATCCTTGCTGATCCCCCGATAGCGCCAGGCGGCCGCAACCGCGTCCCCCAGGTTCCACGAAGAGTCGAGACGGACCAAGGAGGCCACCGCGGAGAGACGTTCGGTGAGAGCGGCGGGCGAGGAGAATTTGGCCGCACGCGCCGCCAACTGGAAGAGGACGTCCTGCTGGTTCCTCTGCCGGGTGAAGTCGGACCCAGGGGCAGGAACCCAATCGCCGCCCACCAGTTGCTCGGGATGGCGGGACCGGACCCAGGCGAGGGCCGTGTCACCGTCCACGACGCGACAGCCCGCGGTGTCCAGCTGAAGGTGGGACTTGGCGTCCCGGGTCGGGTAGTCGACGCAGACGGAGATCCCGCCCATGACGTCGACAAGACGGGCGAACCCGTCGAAGTTGACCCGGGCCAGGTGGTCGATCGGAATCCCGGTGTAGTCCTCGACCATGATCGCCAACAGCTCCGCTCCCGAGGCGACTCCCGGGCATCCGCCCAGACCCGAGTTGAGACGGGTGAAGGTCTGTTTGCACAGGTTCCACACGAAGAGGTCGCGGGGAAGGCTGACCATGATCGGATTGGAGCCATCCGAGGGCTGCAGGGCGAGGATGATCGTGTCCGCCAGCGATCCGGAGGCGTCGCTTCCCACGAGCAGATAGGCCTCGAATGTCTCGTCGGCGATCGGCTCACCGAAGGCCGCGGAGTTGAACTCCGAATCGCCGAGGGCGGCCGAGATTCGCTTCATCTCGGCGTCGAGGTCGTAGAGCGGCTCGTCCGGCAGGTCCTCGATCGTGAACGGAGGGCCCTGATCCTCGGGGCCGGAAGCGATGGCGGAGCGTGCCTGACCCGGATCGAAGTCCTCGACGGCCACCGTGCCCAGGGCGGTGCTCACTTCATAGACGTAAAAGGCGCCCAACCCCAGGATGGTGCCGATCACGAGCGACACGGCCGCCTTCCAGGGGTGGAAGACAACGAACTCGATCAAAGCCACGAAGGGAACCCGCTTGGAGACAAGGTCTACGAGTCTAAGTCAGGCTCCCCTGATCCCCCGGTTCTCCGCCCACCGATGTGGACCGTTCCTGTGAACAGGCCGACGACGCGGCCATCGCCCCGTCTCACCTCGGCCCGATAGGTGCCCAGAGTCCGTCCCCGGGAGACCTCGTGGACCTTGGCCTCGAGCCGGTCACCGTGCCGGGCGGGGGCGGTGAGGACCAGGTGGGTGTCGATGGCGACGGCGGGATCGCCCGCCGAATTGGACGCCAGGGAGAAGGCGCAGTCGGCCAGCGAGAAGACCATCCCACCGTGACCGACGCCGAGGAAGTTGAGATGCTGGGCGCCCACGGTCAAGCCGACTGTGATGTCACGTTCGGTGACCCCCACCAGTTCGATGCCCAGACTCTGCGCATAAGGGTCGTCGGCGAGAAGACGGGTCACCCTCCCGGCGTCGAAATCGGTCATGGCCGCGAGGCTAGAAGGGGAGGTCGGGGCAGGGCGACAACGGCGCTACCCTGCCGCGGCGTGCCGGCACTCCCACATGTGGCCTCGGGCAAGGTCCGAGAGATCTACGAGATCGACCGCGACCACCTCCTATTCGTTGCCACCGACCGCATCTCGGCATACGACGTCATCCTCAACCAGACCATCCCCGACAAGGGCCGGGTCCTCACCGGGCTGAGTCTCCACTTCTTCGATCTCCTGGACGTACCCAACCACCTGGTCACCACCGATCTCTCCGGCGTCGACGGGCTCGACGAGGAGGATCGCGTCGAGCTCGCCGGGCGTTCCATGGTTGTGCGCCGGGCCGAGGTCGTGCCCGTGGAGTGCGTCGTCCGGGGATACCTGTACGGGTCCTCGTGGCGGGAGTACCGGGATGGTGGGGGCCCGACCACCGAGCACCTGCCAGAGGGATTGCGTCTGGCCGACAAGCTCGACGAACCGATCTTCACCCCGGCCACCAAGGCGGCCACCGGTCACGACGAGAACCTCACCGAGGCCCAGGCCCGCGACATCCTCGGCGACGACCTGTATGAGGAGCTGCGACAGCGGTCCCTCGACATCTACACGAGGGCCAACCGCTACGCGGCCGAGCGGGGCGTGATCCTCGCCGACACCAAGTTCGAGTTCGGGCATGCCGACGGGGAGCTGCTCCTCATCGACGAGGTCCTCACCCCGGACTCCTCCCGATATTGGCCGGCCGACCGATACCAGCCGGGCGAGGACGTTCCCTCTTTCGACAAGCAGTACGTCCGGGAGTGGCTGGACCGACAGCCCTGGGACAAGACCGCGCCCGCCCCCGATCTGCCCGACGAGATCGTCGAGGGCACCCGGCGCCGGTACATCGAGGCCTACGAGCGAATTACTGGCCGCAGCTTCGACGACTACCTGGCCGGGCGATGAAAGTCACCGTGACCATCGACCGTCGGGCGGAGCTCGCCGATCCGGAGGGGGTCACCGTCAAACGAGCCCTCCACGACCTGGGCTTCACCGAGACCACCTCGGTTCGCATGGACCGGGTCATCCATCTCGACGTGGATGGTGACGACCCCGATGTCGTGAGGGGACGCGTCGAGGAGATGTGCCGGCAGCTGCTGGCCAACCCGGTGTTGGAGGACTTCTCCGTGGAGGTGCACGCTTGAAGACCGCGGTCGTGGTGTTTCCCGGTGTCAACTGCGAGCACGACGTGGTGCGCGCCATCGAGGCCCTGGGTGGTGAGGCCGAGCTCGTCTGGCATCGGGACACCGACCTGACCGGATTCGACGGGGTCATCCTCCCGGGCGGCTTCGCCCATGGCGACGCTCTGCGAACGGGGGCGATCGCCCGGTTCTCCCCGGTCATGGCCGAGGTCGAGCGTCTCGCATCCGCAGGAGCGCCTGTGCTGGGTATTTGCAACGGCTGGCAGGTCCTGTGCGAGGCCGGTCTCCTCCCCGGTGCCCACATCGCCAACCGGGACCTCTCCTTCATATGCCGCTTCGAAGAGGTCGAGGTGGTCGACACCGACTCGATCCTGACCAGAGGTGCGTCACCGGGCCAGGTCCTGAGGATCCCGCTCAATTCCTACGAGGGCAACTGGGTCGATCCGTCAGGAACCGGGCGGGTGGTGCTCCGGTACCGGTCCGATCCCAACGGGTCTCAGGACCGGGCGGCGGCGGTGACCAACGAGACCGGAAGTGTGGTCGGGGTCATGCCCCATCCGGAGCGGGCCACCGACGAGTTGCTCGGCTCACGCGACGGTCAGGTGCTGCTCGAGAGCTATCTGCACTCTCTCGTCCCGGCATGAGCGCGGTACCGACCGTCGATCCGGTTCATCGTCAACTGGGTCTGACCGACGACGAGTACCAGTCGATCGTAGAGATCCTGGGTCGGGACCCCAGACCGGCAGAGCTGGCGATGTACTCGGTCATGTGGTCCGAGCATTGCTCCTACAAGTCGTCGCGGATCCATCTGCGTCGTTTCCCCACCGAAGCCCCGTGGGTGGTTGTCGGGCCGGGTGAGAACGCCGGGGTCGTGGACGTGGGAGACGGCTGGCTGGCGGCGATCAGGATCGAGAGCCACAACCATCCCTCCTTCGTCGAGCCGTACCAGGGAGCGGCCACCGGCGTTGGCGGCATCCTGCGCGACGTCTTCACCATGGGAGCCCGACCGGTGGCGCTCTGGGATCAGATCAGGTTCGGTCCTCTCGACCAGCCCAAGAACCGCTATCTGTTCAAGGGAGTCGTGTCGGGCATCGCCGGCTACGGGAACGCGGTCGGGGTCCCCACCGTCGGTGGGGAGATCGAGTTCGACGACTGTTACACCGGCAATCCCCTGGTGAACGTGATGTGTCTCGGTGTGCTGCGCCGGGAGCAACTCGTTCTGGGCACCGCCGGGGAGCCGGGGACGGTGGCCGTCCTGCTCGGAAACGCCACCGGCCGGGATGGGATCGGTGGCGCCAGCGTGCTCGCCTCGGCATCGTTCGACGAGACCTCCGGCGAGAAGCGGCCGTCGGTGCAGGTGGGCGACCCGTTCGAGGAGAAGAAGCTGATCGAGGCCTGTCTCCAGCTGTACGACGAGGGTCTGGTGGTCGGAGTCCAGGACCTGGGCGCCGCCGGCTTGTCGTGCGCCACCTCGGAGCCGGCGGGTCGGGCCGGGGTCGGGATCGAAGTCGACCTCGACGCGGTGCACACTCGTGAGACCGGGATGACCGCCCCCGAGTTGCTCATGTCCGAGTCCCAGGAGCGGATGATGGCCTTCGTCGAGCCCGACAAGGTCGACTCGGTCCTCGCCGTGGCCGCCAAATGGGAGATCGACGCCGCCGTGGTCGGTCGGGTTCGATCCGGCGACACCCTGACCGTCCATCACGATGGAGAACTGGTCGCCGAGATCCCGGCCGCCTCTCTCTCCGACGACGCCCCCCTCTACGACCGTCCACTGGCCAGGCCCGACTGGCTCGACGCGGTGCAGCACCAATACGCCGAGTACCCGATCACGGACATCGCCGGGACGCTGCGAGACCTCCTCGCCGACCCCGGCATCGGCTCGTCGGCATGGGTGCACACCCAGTACGACCACATGCTGTTCCTCAACACGGTGGTCGGGCCCGGGTCGGACGGCACCCTGCTTCGTCTCGACGGCACCGGCAAGGGTCTGGCCGTCTCCACGGACGGGAACGGCAGGCTCTGCTATCTCGATCCCCGGGTGGGAGCGGCCCGTCTGGTCTACGAGGCGGCGCTGAACGTCGCCGTGACCGGGGCGCGGCCGCTGGCCGTCGTGGACAACCTCAACTTCGGCAACCCGGAGAAACCCGAGGTGATGTGGCAGTTCCGGGAGTCGGTCGAGGGAATCTCCGAGGCCTGTGAGGCTCTGGGGATCCCGGTGGTGGGAGGCAATGTCTCCTTCTACAACGAGACCGACGGCCGGGACATCAATCCCACCCCCGTGGTCGGTCTGCTGGGGCTGGCCGACCCGATGCCAGCGAACCCGCCCCGTCTGAGCAGGGCGGAGCCCGGTATGGAAGTCTGGGAGTTGGGGCCGCCGGCCGGACCGAATCTGGCCGGGTCGGCGGTGCAACGGCTCGTAGGAGACCTGGCCGGGAGCCCGACGGCCCCGGACCCGGAGACGGCCAGACGGGTCATCGACCTCACCGTTGCTCTCGCCCATCAGGCACCTGTCCTCCACGACATCTCGGTCGGCGGTTTGGCGGTGGCCCTCGCCGAGATCTGCATCGCCTCTGGCGCCGGGGCCGCTGTCGAGACCGAGAACCCCTTATCCGAAGACCCTCACCGGGTGCTGGTGGTGGCCGAACCCGGGACGGTCCAGATGCCGGCCGACATCGCCCGCAAGATCGGCGAGATCGGAGGGGAAGCCATCAGCATCAACGGGGCCTCGGTCCCGCTCGCCGAGGCCGCCGACCTGTGGGGCCACGCCCTCGAACGCGCCCTGGCCGGAGTCTGAGCCGATGCCCGGACCACTGGGAGCGATCCTCACCGGGGGCCGGAGCAGTCGGATGGGCCGTGACAAGGCCGATGTCCTGGTTGGCGGCCGGAGCATGCTCGATCTCGTAGCCACGGCACTTCGACCGGTGGTCAGCAGCACCGTCCTGCTCGGGCCCGACCGGGAAGGCTGGGTGTGCTGGCCGGACGCGGTGCACGCCCAGGGGCCGCTGGCCGGAATCGCCACCGCCCTGTCGAGGGCAGTGACCGACCGCGTGGCCCTGGTCGCGGTGGACCATGCCTTCGTCCGCGCCGAGACCCTCGGCCATTTGGTCGACATCGAATCGGATCTGCCCGTGGTTCCCGTCGACCACGAGGGCATCAGGCAGGTGACCTGCGCGGTGTATCCGGTGAGCATCGTCACGGCAGCCATGGAGGAGGCGGGCTCCGGGGGCTCGATCCAGACCCTGCTGGACCGGGTTTCCTTCCGGCCCGTGACACCGGACGAGTGGCGGGAGTGGGGTGAGGATGGCCGTTCCTGGTTCAGCGTCGACAGTGAACAGGATCTGGAACAGGGTCTGGCCGCCTACTCCTGACCCCCACAATCGCCGATCTCGCGAAAGTCTGCGATGAAACTCCGGGGCGGAACTGTGATGCAAGACGCTTCGGCCCTACCATCGGCTGGTGCCCGAAGAGGCCACCGCTTCACTTCATAACGGGCCCCGCGAAGCCTGTGGGGTGATAGCCGCCTACTCGACGTCGCAACCGGTGTCGCAGTTGCTCTACTACGGCCTCTTCGCCCTCCAGCATCGTGGTCAGGAGTCGGCGGGCATCGCCACCTCGGACGGGGAGACGGTCACCGTCTTCAAGGACCTCGGTTTGGTCAACCAGGTGTTCGACGGACCCACCCTCGCCGGGCTCGACGGCCATCTCGGGATCGGCCACACCCGCTACTCCACCACCGGATCGAACAACTGGGCCAACGCCCAGCCGGCACATCGGCAGGTCGGGAACACCAGTGTCGCCCTGGGCCACAACGGGAACCTGATCAACACCGAGCAGCTGGCCAAGACTCTGGGCATCCGCGGCGCCACCACCGACTCGGACCTGATGGCGGAGAGTCTGGCCCGCGCCATCGACGACAACCGGTCCGACGCCCGCGGTCTCGAACTGGGTTTGATGAAGGTCGCTCCAACCTGGGAGGGCGCCTTCTCCCTGGTGATCATGGACCAGGGACGGATCGTGGGACTGCGCGACCCGCACGGATTCCGGCCCCTGTGCCTGGGTTCCATCAAGGAGGGCGGCTGGGTGCTGGCATCGGAGTCCTCCGCGCTGGACATGGTCGGCGCCAGATTCGTTCGTGAGGTCTCCCCGGGGGAGATGGTCGTCATCGATGCCGGCGGCCCCAAGTCGTATTACCCGTTCGAGGAGACCACTCCCGGTCTCTGCATCTTCGAGTTCGTCTACTTCGCCAGACCGGACACCCACATGTACGGAAGGTCCATCCAGGGCGCCCGCCACGAGATGGGACGCGTCCTCTCCGACGAGCACCCCGCCGAGGCAGACGTCGTGGTCCCGGTCCCCGAGTCGGGGATCCCCGCGGCCCAAGGGTTCGCCGCCGCCAGCGGCATTCCCTATGCCGACGGTTTGGTCAAGAACCGATACGTCGGGCGGACCTTCATCGAGCCGACGCAACTCCTGCGTGACCAGGGCATACGGCTGAAGCTGAACCCGATCCCCGAGAGTCTCAGCGGGAAACGAGTGGTCTTGGTGGACGACTCCATCGTGCGCGGATCGACAACCGCCAAACTGGTGTCCATGGTTCGGGAGGCGGGCGCAAGTGAGGTGCACCTGCGGGTCTCCTCGCCCCCATACCGCTGGCCTTGCTTCTACGGCATGGACACATCCGACCGCGAGACCCTCATCGCGGCCCGCATGGAGATCGACGAGATTCGGGCGCACCTCGGCGCCGATTCGCTGGGCTATCTCTCACTCGAGGGTCTTCTCGCCGCCACCGGAGTTGCCGACGCCGGCTTCTGCACTGCCTGTCTCAGTGGTGAGTACCCGACCCCGGTCCCGCTGACCACTGACAAGTTCCAGCTGGAACGCTCCTGAGGTGACCTCCTACAGGGAAGCGGGTGTGGATCTGGAAGGCGCCGACCGTCACGTCGACGCCATCGCCGACTCGGTAACCCGCACCTGGCGCCGTGACGTCGTGGGCGGATTTGGAGGGTTTGCCGCCGGGATACGACTTCCGGAAGGTCTGCGTGACCCGGTTCTGATGATGTCCACCGACGGTGTGGGCACCAAGCTGGAATTGGCCCGCCGCGCCGATCGCTGGGACGGCGTCGGCTTCGACCTGGTGGCGATGTGTGTCGACGATCTGGCCGCCGCCGGGGCGGCTCCCCTCGGGTTCGTCGACTACCTGGCGGTCGGGTCGCTGAACCCGGATCGGGACCGGCAAATCGTGGAGTCGGTCGCCGCGGCCTGCGTCGCGGCAGGATGTCCTCTCCTCGGTGGGGAGACGGCGGAGCATCCGGGGGTCATGGACCTGGAGGCGGTCGATCTCGCCGGTGCCGCCATGGGGGTGGTCGAGGCGGACTCGGTCCTTGGCCCGGATCGGGTGAGACCCGGGGACGTGGTGATCGGTCTCTACTCGCCGAACGTGCGCTCCAACGGGTACTCGCTGATCCGGGCGGTGTTCGGAGAGGACGTCGACGACCACGCCGAAGAATTGCTGGCGCCTTCGATCGTCTACACACCGGCAGTGACCGAGGCGGCAGGCACCGGGGCCGTCCATTCGGCGGCGCATGTCACCGGTGGTGGTCTCGCCGCCAACCTGGCGCGAGCATTGCCGTCTGGCCTGGGCGCCGAGATCGACACCTCTTCATGGGACCGGCCGCCGGTCTTCGAGATGATCTCCGAACGGGGAATCCCCGAGGAGGAGATGCGAAAGACCTTCAACCTCGGGATCGGTTTCTGCCTGGTGGTGCAACCGGATCGTGTCGAGGAGGTGAGTGCGGCGATCGGCCAGCACGCTCCTCGCCCGATCGGAGTGGTGGACGACACCGAGGGTGTCCGGCTGACATGACCTTCGCGGAGGCAAGCGCCATCAAAGGCAGCCCTGGGTCGTGGACCGCCGAGATCCAGGAGGGTTGGGACATCTTCGGGATATCCAACGGCGGCTACCTGATGGCGGTGGCCACCCGTGCCATGGAAGCGGAGTCCGGTGGACGCCGGCTGATCTCCGCCACCGGCCACTTCCTAAACCCGACCACTGCCGGACCGGTCGCCATCGACGTGGCCACACTCAAGGAGGGAAGAAGCCTCAGCACCCTGCGGGCCCGGCTTTCCCGGCACGACAAACAGCTTCTGACGGTCACCGCGGTGCTGTCCGACCCGGAGCGTCCCGTGTCTTCGGCCGACCTGACCACGGCCGAGCCTCCCGACCTGCCTCCGCCGGAAGACTGCATCCCCGTCGAGCCTGCCGAATCGGCGCCCATCCCACCGCCGCTCACGGGCAAGATCGACCTCCGCATGGCGCCGGACGACTTCGCAGCATTCGGTGAGGAGCGCGACGGCCAACCCATCTCGCAGGGCTGGTTCCGGCTTCGTGACGGGGAGCCCATGGATGCCCACGCCGTGGTCCTGGCCACGGACTCGTTCCCGCCTGCGATCTTCAACTCGAAGCTCCCGCTGGGTTGGACGCCGACGATCGATCTAAACGTCCAGGTGAGGAACCCGAACCCGACGGGATGGCTGGCTTGCCGGTTCACCACCCATTTCGTCACCGACGGGATGCTCGAGGAGGACGGCGTGATCTGGGATCAGGAAGGCCGTCTGGTGGCCATCTCCCGCCAGTTCGCCCTGGTCTCGCGTTAGGTCAACTCCCGGGGATCTCGGCTAGCAGCCTGTCCTTGTCCTCACGGTCGAGGAAGGACGACTCGATCGAATTGGCGGCCAGCATCGTCAGCTGCTCCTTGTCGAAGCCGAGACCGGTGACCAGCGCCGCGTAGTTGTCCCCCACGTAGCCGCCGAAGTAGGCGGGATCGTCGGAGTTGACGCTGACCATCAACCCGGCCTCGACCATTGCGGGCAGCGGGTGGCTGCTGATGTCGTCGACCACCTTGAGGGCGACGTTGGACAGGGGGCAAACCGTCAACGGGACTTGCTCCCGGGCGAGACGCGCCGTGAGCTCGGGGTCCTCCAGACTGCGTATCCCGTGGTCGATCCGCTCCGCACCGAGCAGGTCGAGGGCGCCTGCCACGTACTCGGGCGGCCCCTCCTCCCCAGCATGAGCCACGGCCCGCAAACCCAACGACCGGGCGTGTTCGTAGGCGTCGACGAACCATTCCGGCGGATGGCCCACCTCGGAGGAGTCGAGACCCACAGCCACCACCCCCTCGAGATGGGGCTCGGCGGCCCGGACCGTCTCCAGCGCGGCCTCGCCACCCAGATGGCGCAGGAAGCAGAGGATGAGACTCGATGTGATCCCGTGCCGGGTCTTCGCGTCGGCCATGCCCGATCGGAATCCCTCCATGAAGACCTCCCACCCGATGTCCCTGACCGTGTGGGCCTGTGGGTCGAAGAAGATCTCGGCGTGCCGAACTCCGTCCGCCGCGGCCCGATCGAAGTAGGTGGTGATCAGGTCGTAGAAGTCCTGCGGTGTCTGCAGGACCGCCGCCCCCTGGTAGTAGATGTCCAGGAACGACTGGAGGTCCTGGAACTCGTAGGCGGCCTTGACGGAGTCCACGTCGGGGAACGGAAGCTCGTACCCGTTGCGACGGGCCAGGTCGAACATCATTTCCGGCTCGAGCGCGCCCTCGATATGGAGGTGCAGCTCGGCCTTGGGGAGACGTCGGATCAACTCTTCCATCGGAGGACGCTAACCGGTCACATCCTCACAAGGCGATGTCCTGTGGTCGCACCGGAGCCCGGTTGATCTCCTTGCCGGTGGCGGCGCGGATTGCCGCCAGCACAGCCGATGTGGACGAGATGGTGGGTGGCTCCCCCACACCCTTGGCCCCGAACGGCCCCCACGAGCCCTCCCCCTCCAAGAGGAGCGCCTCCACCTCGGGTGCGTCCAGGATGGTCGGCAGCAGGTAGTCGGTGAAGGTCGGGTTCCTGATGACCCCGCCATCGATGACCAGCTCCTCCATCACCGCCAGACCCACGCCTTGGAGGATCCCGCCTTCGATCTGACCCCGGACCGAGACCGGGTGGAGCACCTTGCCGACGTCCTGTGCGGTGTCGACCCGGACCACCGTGACCAGACCGAGTTCCGGGTCGACGTCGACCACGGCCCGATGACCGGCGACGGCGAAGTCGGCGTGGACCACCCCCTGGCCGTCCTCGTCGGGTGGCGTGGTAGCCGGATGCCGGAACGTGACGGTCTCCTCCCAGCCCTCCTGGGCGAGCACCGCCATGGGAACCACAACGCGGCCATCCCGCAGCACTCCTTCATCGGTGAGATCGTCGCCTTCGTGGTGCTCGAGGATCCTGGCTCTGAGCTTCGTGGCCGCCTCGAGGGTGGCGCCACCGGAGACCTGGGTCTGCCGTGAGGCCGAGGTGGAGCCCGCGGAGCCGATCCGGGACGTGTCGACGTGCCGCACCACCGCCGAGCTGATCCCGAGCCCGGACCGGGCGAGCTGAGCAAGCACCGTCACCAGGCCTTGGCCCACCTCGATCGCCGCCGTCTCGACGACGGCCCCCTCGTCGGTGAGCCGGACCCGGGCCACGGCGTAGTCATCCGAGCCCTCCGAGAACCCGAGGTTCTTGATGCCGAGGGCGTAGCCGACACCAGGGACGATCTGACCCGGCTCCGTCGTCAGACCGCTCCCACCAGGCAACGGGGCCCGATGATGATCCGGGATCGGCATCGCGGCCAGGGAGTCGATGATCTCGGCGACCGGCAGCGGGGTGTCGATCACCTGGCCCGTGGTGGGGAGAACATCACCCCTGGCCAGAGCATTGCGACGACGCAGCTCGAGCGGGTCGATGCCGAGACGGGCGGCGAGACGATCCATCTGGGCCTCGTACCCGACACAGGACTGAACGGCGCCGAACCCACGCATGGCGCCGCAAGGCGGATTGTTGGTGCGCACCCCGACCCCGTCGATCTTGACCGAGTCACATCGGTAGGGGCCCACCGCGAAGTAGCAGGCGTTGGCCAGGACCGCCGACGTGGTCGAGGCGTAGGCCCCGCCGTCGAGAAGGATCCTGGCCTCGACCCGGACCAGGTGACCCTCCTCGTCTGCCTCGTGCCGGTACCACATCCGGGCTGGGTGACGGTGAACGTGGCCTGTGAATGACTCGGCGCGGTTGTAGACCATCTTCACCGGCTGTCCGGTGTGTAGCGCCAGCATGCACAGGTGGATGTGGAGGTTGACGTCCTCCCTGGCCCCGAACGCCCCTCCGATCCCGGCCGGATGGCAGCGCACCGAGTCGGGGTCCAGCCCCAGGCTCGTCACCACCTGTTCCTGGTCCACGTGGACGAACTGGCTGGTGGCGTAGAGATCGACCCCGCCGTGGCCATCGGGGATCGCCAGGCCTGCCTCGGGGCCCAGCGGAGCCTGGTCCTGCATCCCGACCTCGTAGAAGCCCTCCACGACCACACTGCCTCGGGCTGACTGGTCGCCCCGCCGGATCCGCATCCGGCGGAACACCTCGTCCTCATCGTCGGCCTGCTCGGGGTCGACCAGTGGCGGGAGCTCCTGGTACTCCACCACCACCGCGGCCGCCGCCCTGCGGGCGGTGTCGTCGTCCTCGGCGGCGACCAGGGCCACCGGCTCGCCCCAGTACCGCACCACTTCGGAGGCCAGCACCGGCTGATCGGGATGCTCCAGGCCGAACTTGCCGGGACCGGTGACGTCCTCGGCGGTGAGCACCGCGTGGACACCACCGATCGCCAGAGCAGGGGCGACGTCGATCGAGACGATGCGGGCGTGGGCGTGCGGGCTGCGGGTGGTCGCCCCCCACAGCATTCCCTCGGCCACCAGGTCGGAGACGTAGGCGAACTCGCCGCTGAGCTTGGCGACCCCGTCGGGTCTGACGGGGGATTCCCCGATCCCTTCGGCGACTTCGCCGACCCTGCTGATCGTCCGGGTGGTCACCTCGCCGCCAACCCTTCCAGCGCCCTGAGGATGGCGCCGTACCCGGTGCACCGGCAGATGTTCCCGGCCAGGGCCTCCCGAATCTCCACCGGGGTCGGGCTCGTGGACCGCTCGAAGAGATCGGTGGCGGCAACCACGATCCCGGGTGTGCAGAAGCCGCACTGGACGGCGCCGGCCTCGAGCATGGCCTCCTGGACGGGGTTGATTTCGCCGTCGGATGCGACTCCCTCCACGGTCCGGACTTCGGAGCCCTCAACGTCGGCGGCCATCACCAGACAGGAGCACACCAGCTCGCCGTCGAGGAGCACCGAGCAGGAACCGCATTCCCCCTGGGCGCAGGCGCTCTTCGAGCCGGTGAGACCGATCTCGTCGTGAAGCAAGTCGAGGAGGCTGACCGGCCGCTCCACCCGTGCCGTCGCCGGCTCCCCGTTGAGGGTGAAGGAGAGGATCACCGCAGGCACCTCTCCAGCAGCCGGCGCGCCAGGACCCCGGAGGCGTGGCGCCGGTAGGCCTCGGTCGATCGGTGGTCGGTGATCGGGGTCACCTCCTCGCTCACGAGGCGGGCGAACTCGTCGAGATCCGAGTCGCCGGGGGCGGTCACGGAAGAGATCATCTCCTCGGCGCGACGGGCGCGCATGGGCGTCGGCGCCACGGATCCGAGGCCGACGGTCGTTGTCCCATCCTGATCGCGGGTGACGACCGCGCAGACCGTGGCGATGACCATCGCGTTGCGAACCCCGATCTTGGCGAACTCCTGACGCTCCGGCAGCCGCTCGGGGAGGACGACCGCGGTGATCAGCTCATCCGGTCGGCGGGCGGTCTTCTTGACCCCGACGAAGAACTCGTGCCAGGGGAGCTCACGGACACCGGAGACCGAGGTCAGTTCGATCGATGCGTCCACAGCCACCAGGAACGGGTGACCGTCTCCCGCCGGGCTCGCCGTCCCCAGATTGCCTCCGATGGTGCCGGCGTTCCTGATCTGCGGGGAGCCCACCGTGCGCGCCGCCTGGGCCAGCGCCCGGGGGCCCGCTCGTTCTAGACGACGCCAGTTGACCCCGCTTCCGATCCGGCGCCCCTCCCACGCCCGCATTTCCTCGACGCGACGCAGACTGACGACGTGCTCGGGACGGGTGTGGCCAAAATTGACCTCGACCATCAGATCGGTGCCCCCGGCGAGGGGAACGGCGCCGTCAGCAGCGGCGGCGACGGCTTCGCCCAACGTCCTGGGGTGGTGGACCTCCACGACCAGAAGTTACCCCACCAGGTCTCTGGCCAGCATGTTGTGCCGCTCCACCAGCAGGCCCTCGTCGACCCCGGCGACCGCGCCCTCCTGGACCAGCGGCTCTCCCCCTACCCAGGAGTAGTCGACACCGACCGGAGAGCAGAGGACCACGGCAGCCACCGGGTCGTGGACCGCGCCGGCGAACTCGACCCGATCCAGGTCGATGGCGATGAGATCGGCGGCGTACCCGGGCGCCAGCACACCGATGTCGTCCCGACCCAGCACCCGTGCCCCACCCACCGTGGCCAGCTCGAGTGCCCGGCGTGAGCCGAGTTGAGGGCCTTTGCCGATCCCAGGTGCGACGGCGAGACGGTTGAGGAGTAGGGCCTGGCGGACCTCGGCGAGCAGGTTCGACGAGTCGTTGGATGCCGATCCGTCGACGCCGAGGCCGACCGGGACCCCCGCCTCGAGGTATCGCGACACGGGGGCGAGACCCGATGCCAGACGCATGTTCGAGGTGGGGCAATGGGCGACCCCGGTCCCACTGGACCCCATCCTGAGCACCTCGTCAGACCCGACGTGGACCGCGTGCGCGTACCAGACGTCTTCGCCCGCCCATCCCACGGTCTCCATGTAGCCGACCGGGCGATGACCGAACCGCTCCAGACAGAACCGCTCTTCGTCGGCGGTCTCTGCGAGATGGGTGTGCAGACCCACCCCGGCCTCCCGGGCGAGGCCGGCGCTCTCGCGCATCAGTTCCGGCGTCACCGTGAACGGGGAGCAGGGGGCCACCACGACCCGACGACGGGCCCCCCGGTCTCTCTCGTGGAATGTGTCGATGGCGCGTCGGGTGTCGTCGAGGATCGCTCCGTGCTCCTCGACCACCGAGTCGGGCGGCAGGCCACCGGCACTCTCCCCCAGACTCATCGATCCTCGCGAGACGTGGAACCGGATGTTGAGGCCGTCGGCGCCCTCGAACTGGTCGTCGATCCGGGACCCGTTCGGCCACAGGTACTGGTGGTCGAAGACGGTGGTGGCTCCGGACCGGGCGAGTTCGACGAGACCGAGCCGGGTCGAGGTGCGGACGTGATCGGGGGTCATCATGGCCCAGACCGGGTAGAGCGTCCGTAACCAGTCGAACAGGCCGGAGTCCTGTGCGCCGGGAAATGCCCTGGTCAGGGTCTGGTAGAGGTGGTGGTGGGTGTTGACCAGCCCGGGCAGCACCACGTGGCCACTCAGGTCCACCATCTCGTCGGCCACGGCAGGGAGGTCCCCGGTAGGGCCGACGTTCTCGATCCAGCCGTCGCGGGCGAAGACCCCTCCGCCCCGGATCTCCCGGCCGTCCATGGTGACTACGACCTCGGCGTTGCGAATCAGCAGCGAGCCCATCGCCATCAAGCTAACCGTGGTCCATAGAGTCCCGCCGATGACACTCGCTGCAGACAGAATCGACAGTTGGTCCGAGCGGCTGCGGGCGGCCTCGAGCCGGATCGCCGAGCAGTTCCCGGGAGAGGGCCCGGGCCGCCAGCCGGTCCACACCGTGTACGGGGGCGCCCAGCTCTTCTCCGCGCGCACACCGGCCAAGCTGGGCGAGCTGGCCCTGGAGTTCGCCAACAGGTGGGCGCCGCGACCGGAGGACCTCTCGTCGATCCTCGGGCTCGACCCCGATCTGGCGGAACAGGTCCACGGCGCCATCCTGGCCAAGCTGGAGCGGGAGCCGGTGGAGGACTTCCGGATCGACTTCGAGGACGGGTACGGGAACCGGCCCGACGAGGAGGAGGACGGTCATGCCGTGTCCACCGCCAGTGAGGTGGCCGCCGCGATGGCCGCGGGCACGCTGTCCCCATTCTGCGGGATTCGGGTGAAGTCGCTGAGCGGCGAGTTGCATCGGAGGGCGCTGCGCACCACCGATCTGTTCGTCACCACGTTGGTCGAGAAGGCCGGGCGTCTGCCCGACGGGTTCACGGTCACCCTTCCCAAGATCCAGGATCGGGCTCAGATCGAGGTGATGGTGGAGGCGCTGGGCGATCTCGAGTCGGTGCTAGGCATCGACCGCATCCCGATCGAGCTGATGATCGAGACCCCCCAGACCGTGATCGACGTCGACGGGACCACCGGGGCTCGCAAGTGGGTGGATGCCGCCGACGGGAGGGTCCGTGGCGCCCACTTCGGCACCTACGACTACACCGCCTCGCTCAGCATCACGGCCGCATATCAGAGCATGGACCACGCGGCGTGCGACTTCGCCCGTCACGCCCTCCAGGTGAGTCTGGCGGGGACCGGGGTGTGGCTGTCCGACGGCGCCACCAACGTGATGCCGGTGGGCGACGACCGGGCGGTGATCCACGGGACGATGCGTCTTCACTACAAGCACATCAGGCACTCCTTGGCCCACGCCTACTACCAGGGCTGGGACCTGCATCCGGCGCAACTGGTGACCAGGTACGCGGCGGTGTACGCCTTCTTCCTGGAAGGGTTGGATGCCGCCGGCGCCCGTCTCTCCAACTTCGTCGACTCGGCGGCCAAGGCAACCCTGGTCGGGGAGGTCTTCGACGACGCCGCCACCGGCCAGGGGTTGTTGAACTACTTCCTGCGGGCCATCAACTGCGGCGCCATCACCGAGGAGGAGGCCATGTCCCGCACCGGTCTCACGATCGACGAACTCCGCTCCCGCTCCTTCCTCCGCATCCTGGAGGGGAGACGGGCCAGGTCCTGACCGGGTTCCGGGGTCTGGCAGCCGTTCTGGGCGTGGAATCGGGAAATACCTCCGGAAAACACGCCCAGAACGGGCTGCGGGGACGCAGGGGGATTGAAAGGGGCTGAATCTCGGGCCATGTTCAGGAGGTGCGACCCCTCGACCACGAGGCCAGAAGTGCCGCGGGTGAGCAGCGTTTTCTGATCACGCGGTCACAACTCCTCGCCCTTGGCGACCTCGACGAGAGATACCGACGATGGCTCAGGTCGGGCCAGTGGGAATCGGTCCATCCGGGCGTCTATCAGATCGACTCCCGCCCTCGCACGTGGGAGGACAGAGTCCTTGCCGCCGTCCTGGCGGCGGGCGACAGCGCTGCAGCCTCGCATCGGGCCGCTCTGGTCCTCTGGGGACTGGATGGGCTCAGCAAGGCGCCGGTGGAGATCGTGGTCCCGCACTCACACTCACCGGTGCCCGCGGGGACGGTGGTCCGTCGCACGAGACGTCCTTATGGGATAACCGTGCTCCGCACCGTGCCGGTGACACCGGTCGAGCGGACACTCCTCGATTGCGCCGCGGTGCTTCCGCGACTCATCGTGACCAAAGCGGTCGAGAGCTCGCTCCGGAAGAGGCTGACCACTCTCCCGTACCTGTACGGGTTCCTCAGCGAGTTCGGTGGCCGCGGGGTGAAGGGGACCCGTATGTTCAGGGGCATCTTGAACAGTCGAGCGTCGGATACCGCGACCGGGAGCGGCTCCGAGACCGAGGCGCTCTACCGCCTCAGGCGGGCCGGAGTGACCGAGCCTCTCCTGCAGCATCGCTTCGTCGCGCTGGATGGCGACCCGATCCACCCCGACTTCTACTGGCCAACATTGAACAAAGCCGTCGAGATCGACGGGATCGACGCCCACGACTCCGCCGACAAGCTCGACCACGATCTACAACGCCAGAACAAGCTGATGGATCTCGGCGTCGAATTGCGACGGTTCAGCGCTCGTCAGGTCCGTCGAGATCCGTCCGGTTTCGTAGCAGACGTCCGACGTTTCCTGGCCCCGTAAGGAGCTGAAAGCCCGCTTCTGGGCGTGGAATCTCGCACATTTCCCAGATTCCACGCCCAGAACGGTAGGGGAACCCCCCTACCGGGTCACCTTCATCGAGATGTCGCCGTAGGGGGCGGATACGGGTTGGAAGACCGTGTCGTGCCATTCGACGCCGAGGCGGGTCAGATCGAAGGGCAGATGGTGTTGGTTGGGGAGACGGAGACTGATCTCTGAGATCTCCGGCACCACGGCCAGGACGGCTTCGGCCATCTGATAGCCCTGATGCTGCATCGACGCCGACCAGTCGTCGAAGAAGTGGTCCGTGAGCACCTGGCGGACTCGCTCCCAGGTGGCGGTGGTGTCGGCCGGAACCGACGCATAGTCCCAGAGAACGCTCATCGATGTGGCCAGGATCCGGTCGTCGGTCTCGGGCAGGGTGGTCCACTCGTCCTTCGGGAACCCCTCGAACGCCGAGCCAGCCGTCTTGAGCACGACCAGACCGTGAACTCCCGCAGACGTCTTGGTCCGGGCACCCCGGGTCACGTGCGCCGTGCGACGCTCGGAGCTCCCGCCGACGAACCCGGTCGGCATGGCCCGCGCCCACATGACCTGTTCGATGGTCACGTTCGCCTCGCTGATCCACGACTTGGTGAGGAAGTGGTCGCAGAGGAGCTCGCCGAATGCCTCCAGATCGGGCGTGAGATGGTCCTGCGCCAGCACGTAGACGGTGTTCTTCATGGTGTCGGTGGGCAGCACCCCGGCGTTGTCGCCTTCGGTATGCGCCGCCTCGACCTCTCCGGCCAGACGGATGTGAACGGTGAGATCGAGGAAGTCGTGGCGATCATCGCCGCGGATCAGCTTGGAGACCCGAACCTCGCTCTTGCCCCAGTTGCTGTCGAGAAGCGGCACCTCAACTCCCCCTATAGGTCGAGTACCCGAACGGGCCCAGCAGCAACGGCACGTGGTAGTGGTCCTGACCCTCGTCGATCTCGAACACCACCGCCACGAAGGGGTAGAAGGTGTTCCCGTACTCCCCGGTCTCGAACGCCAATCGGTGCCGCCCCGGGGACAGATCCCCGAATCCGGCCACGCGGCCGTCGCCATCGGTGAGGTGCTCGCCGAGACGCTCCCATCCGTCCTCGGCGGCACGGGAGAGATGGACCCGCATCCCCGTCGCCGGGGCGCCATTGGCGATGTCGAGGACGTGAGTGCTGAGTGTGGTCATCGAGCCTCCTGACACAACATACGACGCAGACGGGTGGCGGTGATCTTGCGCTGCTCCCCGGCGGCGATGGCGATCTCCTGCTCACGCTGGTTGTCGAGACGGTCACGGGCGATCTGCAGCATCTCCTCCGCGGTCTTCCCGGTGGCGTAGACGATGTAGGTGAAGCCGAACTTGTCCTCGTAACGGCGGTTCACCTCGATCAGCTCCCGGATCGTCTCTCGGGTGGCGGACGCGGTCCCGGACTGCTCCCGATTGGCGGTTGCATCCCCCCGCTCGCCGATCCGGGGATGTCCCCCGAACGCCTCCAGCCAGTCACTCTCGTCGAGCCCGGCGAAAACCAGGTCGGCTTCCCGCAACAACGCCTCCACCGAGCCAAACGGACGACGCTCCATCATCCGGTCCACCCAGGTCTTGGAGCCACATGCGGCGTGGAAGAACGAGTGGGCCGGGCCCGGGAAGAGCGAGTCGACGTACTCGGCCCTACGGGCGCCGGCGGTCTCGACCGAGGGCGTTCCCAAGACGCGGAGACGGGCCAGACCCCCATCCGGGTGGATCGAGAGACGCAGATGCGAACCTGCGCCGGGAGCGGTCTCGATCACGTTCACCTGGTCGGGCGAAACCGGGACCCGGTCGGCCACCATGCTCCAGGAGATCCCGTCGTCGGAAAGCTCCGCCGAGACCCAGCCGGGGGCGTTTCCCTTGAAGTGGGTGGTGTCGACGACGAGACGATTCACCTGTCCCCGCAGACCGAGACGGACCACGATCCAGTCATGACCCGGCCCGCGGCGGCGCCTGGTCTCCCACCCGTCCCACATGCCCACCGAAGAGGTGGGACGGAGGACGTTGGAGGGGTGGGAGTAGTGGACGTCGGAGGCATCGATCACCTCGCCACCCACCGAGCTCAACGCCAGGTCGGTCTCGCCCTCGGGGCACACCAGTTGCATGGCGGGGATGGCGTCGCCCTCGACCCGAAGACGGGCCACGCCGCCGTCGGGGTAGATGTTGAATCGGACCATCTCGACCCGGTGCGGATCGGTGACCTCGAACTCGGCAACGGATGATCCCTCCAGCGGTGTCGGCCCGATCAACTCCGTCCAGGTCGCCGTCTCCAGATCCGGGTCACCGGAGGCGTCCAGCGAGAACCGCTCCGGGAAGTTCCCGGTGAAATAGGAGGTGTCCACCACCACGCGCCGGATCCGCCCCGGAATCCCCAGTCTGACCACGACCCAGTCGTGACCGGGCTCACGGCGGCGGCGGGTCTCCCACCCGTCCATCCACTTCCCCCGGTCGGTGTACTCGTCATTGGCCACGGGGTCGGCGGCCTTGATCAGGTTCGCCGCCGGGGCGAAGAACTCGTCGTTGTAGGCCAGCACCTGGCCACCGGCCCGATCAGAGATGAGATCGATCATCGTCGGGTCAGCATCCTGGCAGGCGAGGCCTTCAAGGTGTCGACCACACGGCCCCGGAGGGTCATGCCCTCGTAGGGAGTGATCGGATGTCTCTGGTGGAGGTCGGAGCCGCGAACCACAGTGACCCCGTCGGGGTCGAAAACTGCGAAGTCGGCATCCTTCCCCATCTCGATCGATCCCTTCGTGTCGTCCAGACCGGCGAGACGAGCCGGTTCCGCCGCCAGCCACCTCGCCAGGTCGGCGAAGTCGAACCTGCGTTCCGAGGCGCCCGTCCAGGTGGCCGGCAACCTGAGCTCGAGAGATGCGATGCCACCCCAAGCAGTGGCGAAGTCACCAGTCTTCAACTCTGGGGAGGCCGGGGAATGATCTGAGACCACCATGCCGAGGGTGCCCGATCGCAAACCCTCCCAGAGCGCCTCTCGGTGCTCGCGGTCCCGAATCGGCGGGGCGCACTTGAAGAGCGGCCCGGTCACGTCATCAGCGGTGAAGGTGAGGTAGTGAGGACAGGTCTCCGCGGTCATCCCGGCGTGGTCTGACACGGCCTGGACGGCGTCCCCCGAGGAGATGTGGAGGATGTGGATGGGCCCTTCGACATTGGCCACCTCGCGGATCGCGGTGGATTCAGCCACCGGCGGTCGTGACTCCAGGTACTCCGCATACGAGGGACCCGGTTCCCCGAGCATGGCGTGGCTCTCGGCGTGCACGAGGAGCGGTAGCCCGGAGACCCCCGCCCCCAGGTCGGCGACGGTCATGGCGGGGAACTCGGGGACACCGGAATCGGTGAGGAACACCTTGAACCCACACACACCCGCTGCGACGAGCTCAGGCACGTGGGGCCCCGACCCGGGCACGATCCCACCCCAGAAGGCGACGTCCACGGCGATCTGGCCCCCGGCAGCCGACTGCTTGGCCCGGAGCGCCTCCAGCGTGGTCGTGGGCGGGATGGAGTTGAGCGGCATGTCGACGATGGTGGTGGTGCCGCCGGCGAGGGCCGCTCTGGTCGCTGTCGCGAAACCCTCCCATTCGGTGCGGCCGGGCTCGTTCACATGGACATGCGAGTCGACCAGACCGGGGAGAACCACCAGGTCGCCCAGGTCGTGGTCGGCGTTCCCGGTCCCGATTTCCACGATCGTCCCTTGGTCCCAACGGACGGTCGCCGGCCTCACCCCGTCGGCAGTGACCACACGGGTGGAGCGAATCGAGGGCATCCATCCAACTTACCCGGGGTGTCCCGGAGTAGTTTGAGCCGCATGACGAGCGATTACAGCCCGGACCGGATCGTCAACTACGCATACCTGCTCGGGGGCATCACGGCGCTGATCTTCGGCGCCATCCTGGTGTTCCGACAGGATGCCGCAGTGGGGGTGGTGGCCCTGCTCCTCGGTCTCTGGTGGCTGATACAAGGGGCCTTCCTGGTCTTCTCGGTGTTCATCGACAAGACCGATCTGTGGTGGAAGCTCATCCTGGGGCTTCTCGGTGTGACCGCCGGAATCGTGGTCCTGGCGAACCCGGTGCAGAGCGGCGAGTTCCTCGGGACCGCCCTGGCCATCGTCCTGGGCCTGATCGGCGTCGCGGTGGGCATCGTTGCCGTGATCGGAGGTTTTCGTGGTGGCGGCTTCGCCTCGATCCTGTTCGGTGCGGTCAGCGGTGCGATCGGTCTCCTGATCCTGTTCTATCCGGAGAGCTCGTTCACGACCATGGTGACCATCATGGGCATCATCATGATGGTGGAGGGGTTCATAGCCATCTTCCTGGCACTCACCCGGAGGTAGCAGCCAGCCCGGTCGGTTAGTCTTCGGCCGCAATATGGCCGACCTGCTATCGCGTCACAACGACGTCCTCGCCCCGGTAATAGCCTTCAACACCAAGATCCACGCCGTCAGCGCCGACGGCCTGTGGATCACGGATCCCGACGGCAACCGATGGGCCGACTTCGCCTGTGGCACCGCGGTCACCAACCTCGGCCATCGCCACCCGGCAGTGGTCGAGGCGGCCCGCCAGCAGCTCGACAAGCTGATCCACTCCGGGATGATCGTGCACTTCGACGCCCTGGTGGAGGCGGCGGAGAGGCTCCGTGACATCACACCCGACGGAATCGAGAAGTTCGGGTACGCCAACTCCGGCGCCGAGGCCGTCGAGGCCACGGTGAAGATGGCCAAATACACGACGAAGCGTCAGGGCGTGATCACATTCCGGGGCGGTTTCCACGGTCGAACCATGGGCTCGGTCACCTACACCACCTCCAAGGCCAAGTACCGCGATGGCTATCACCCCGTCCTCGGCTCGGTGTTCGTGGCTCCCTTCCCCCACCCTTACCGCTGGGGAGTCGACACCGAGACCGCGACCGACATGGCGCTGCACGAGCTGGCCATGATGTTCAAGCATGAGGTGTCACCGCACAACATCGCCGCTTTCCTCGTCGAGCCGGTCCAGGGAGAAGGTGGCTACTACCCGGCACCGCCCCGCTTCCTGGAAGAGATCAGGGCGCTCGCCAACGAGCACGGGATCCTGCTCATCTACGACGAGGTTCAGACCGGTTTCGGGCGCACCGCCGAGTGGTTCGCCACCGATCACTTCGATGCCAAGCCAGACATCATGGCGTTCGGCAAGGGCATCGCCAACGGATTCCCCCTCTCGGCATACGGCTCGAGCAGGGAGATCATCGACTCGTGGCCCGCCGGGTCGCATGGCACGACCTACGGAGGCAACCCGGTGGCGGCGGCGGCCAGCGCGGCCGTGATCGACACCATGGGCGATCTCCTCCCGCACGCCCGTGAGTTGTCTGCGCACGCATTCGCCAGATTCAACGAGCTGGCCGAACGTCACACGACGATCGGTGACGTGCGAGGTCTCGGTCTGATGATCGGGGTCGAGTTCGTCGAGGACCCGGAGTCGCGCCGCCCCGACGCCAAGGCCTTCCAGCACGTGGCGTCGTATGCCTTCGACAACGAGCTGATCATCATCGAGTGCGGTCCGGACGGGAACGTCCTTCGGTTCATCCCACCGCTCATCACCACGATGGAGGAGCTCGACTGGGCCATCGACCTGGTGGACCAGGGTCTGGACAGCTGGGAGAACGGCTGACCGGCCTGGTCTCGGGAACCACCGGGGCCGTTTCCTCCATCCAAGACGAATGAGAAGAAGGTTCTTCGGCATGCTCGGAGCATGCCTGGTGGTGGCAGGATGTGGTGGGGGCAGCGGAACCGCCGTCGATCCCAACGAGGCAGTGCTCCAGATCAGCTCCGAGGGCGGCTTCATGCCGATGGAGATGGCCCTCGCCGGCGGGCCCCGGTACACCCTGCTCGGGGACGGCAGTCTCATCTACATGGGGTTGCAGACGATGCAGTTCCCCGGCCCTCTGGTTCCCCCGTACCTCGTCGCCCAACTGGACGACAACCAGGTGAACGCGGTCATGGCCATGGTGGAGGACATGGGTCTGGCCGAGGTCGAGGACGAGACCGACGACAGCGCCATGGCGACCGTGGCCGACGCCGCCACCGATGCGATCAGGCTCTGGGACGAGAACGGCGAGCATCGCTACGCCGTGTACGCGCTGGGCATCGAGGAAGAGCCCTCGGAGCGCAACGCGGTCTTCGCCGAGCTGATCGCCACTTTCGACCAGTTCACGTCCATGACCGATGGGGAGCCCTACGTCGCCGACCAGGTCCGGGTGATCGCCGGCCCTGCCTTCATCGACCCCTCGTTCACCGACACCCGCGAGTGGCCGCTGGAGAGCACCGATCTCTCCGAGTGGCAGGAGTTGCCGGTGGTGGGTTGGAGATGCACGGTGATCGAAGGCCCCGTGCCCGAGGTCTTCGACGGCGCCACCCAGGCCACAGCCTGGGAGAACCCTGACGGAGGCGAGCCCCTCCAGCTCCTGGTGCGGCCGCTGCTCCCGGGCGAAGACGACTGCCCGCCTGAGGCCTGATCTCCTAGCCGGAGACCACCGGGACCTGGGTCATGGCCTTGTCGATCTCCTCCTGTGGGTGCTCGTAGTCGACCAGCCCCTCGTCGAGGTACTGCTGGTAGGAGCTCATGTCGAAGTGGCCGTGACCGCTCAGGTTGAAGAGGATCACCTTCTCCTCGCCACTCTCCTTGGCCCGCTCCGCCTCCATCATCGCCTCGGCGACTGCGTGAGTCGGCTCCGGGCCGGGGATGATCCCCTCGACCCTGGCGAACTGCACCGCCCGGTCGAAGCTCTCCGTCTGGTTGAGCGCCGTGGCCTCGATGAGCCCCAGTTCCTTGAGATGTGACACCAAGGGCGCCATCCCGTGGTACCGGAGACCACCGGCGTGGATCGGCGCCGGGATGAACGGGTGACCGAGGGTGTGCATCTTGATGAGCGGAGTGGTCTTGCCGGTGTCGCCGAAGTCGAACTGGTAGCTGCCCTTTGTGAGCGACGGGGCCGCCGCCGGCTCCACCGCCCGAATCACCGGGTCCATGGTCCCGGCCAGTTTCTCCCTGACGAACGGGAAGCTGAGCCCGGCGAAGTTGGACCCGCCACCGGCGCACCCGATGACGATGTCGGGGGTCTCATCCACCATCGCCAACTGCTTGAGGGCCTCCTCGCCGATCACGGTCTGATGCATCAGCACGTGGTTCAACACAGAGCCGAGCGAGTACTTCACGTCCTCGTTGGTGGCGGCGACCTCCACCGCCTCGGAGATGGCGATGCCCAGACTGCCCGGGGTGTCGGGATCCGCGTCGAGGACCGCGCGCCCGTAGTTGGTGTTGGTCGAGGGCGACGGGTAGATGGTGGCCCCGAAGGTCTCGATCAGAGCCTTCCGGTACGGCTTCTGGTCGTATGAGGCGCGCACTTGATAGACCTCACACTCGAGACCGAACAGGGCACAGGCGAAGGCCAGCGCAGAGCCCCACTGACCGGCCCCGGTCTCGGTAGCCAGCTTTCGGACTCCGGCCTTGGCGTTGAAGTAGGCCTGGGCGACCGCCGTGTTGGGCTTGTGTGATCCGACCGGGCTGACCCCTTCGTACTTGTAGTAGACCCGGGCCGGTCCCCCGATGAGCTTCTCCAAACCGTGGGCCCGGTACAGGGGCGTCGGGCGCCACATCCGGTAGACCTCCCGGACCGGTTCCGGTATCTCGACGAAGCGATCGGTGGCCACCTCCTGGAGGATCAGGTCCATCGGGAACAGCGGCGCCAGATCGTCGGGACCCACCGGCTCGAGGGTTCCCGGGTGCAGCACCGGTGGTGGAGGTGCGGGCAGGTCGGGGACGATGTTGTACCAATGGGTGGGCAGCTCTGCCTCAGGGAGCACGATCTTGGTCGACATCGGCGGCACCCTACGCGTTCCGAATATCCGCCGGCGGCGTAGCCTTCCCCCATGACCGCCCATGTGCTCCTCACCCGCAGGATGCTCCTCAAGGACATGGGTCGGGCCGGTTTGGCCGTGATGGTCCTGGGCACCACGGCGTGCGCCCAGGACCCCACCTCGAACGCCACGCCCACCGAGGAGCCGACCACTCCGCCGTCCACCGCCGCCGCGGCCACATCCACGCCCGCGGCCTCCCCGGACACCACAGCGCCGGGCTCGACTGCTGGAGAAGGGGGTCACCAGTGGCACCGGGTGAATCTCGGGTTCGTCTCGGCGTACATCCTCTACCGCGGGGGTGAGGCCGCACTCGTCGATACAGGTGTCAGCGGCAGCGAGTCGGGAATCGAAGCCGCTCTCGGCGAGATCGGGCTCGGATGGGACTCGGTCAGCCATCTGGTCGTGACCCACAAGCACCCGGACCATCAGGGGAGCGTCGAGGCAGTCATCGCCGCCAGCGATGCCCCCTGGTACGCGGGCGCGGCAGACCTTCCCGAGATCACGGCGAGCACGGCGGGCACCGCCGTCGGTGACGGTGACGAGGTCTTCGGTCTCCAGATCATCGAGACGCCGGGGCACACCCCCGGTCACGTTTCAGTGCTCGATCCGGTCTCGGGAATCCTGGTCACCGGTGACGCCCTCACCGGCAGCGACGGCAGCAGTGTCTCCGGGCCGAACCCCGGATTCAGCGAGGACATCGACCTGGCCAACGCCACCGTGGCCAAGCTGGCCGGCTTCGACTACGAGATCGCCCTGTTCGGGCATGGGGAGCCGGTGCTCTCCGGCGCCTCGGCGATGGTCGCCGAGCTCGCCGGATCGGGCGGCTGAGCCTTGCAGGCCCACGATGTCCTGGCGGGTGTCGCCGTGCTCGTCGGTCTCCTGGGGACCGTGGTTCCGATCATCCCCGGTCTGGTGCTTCAGGTGATCGCGGTCACTGTCTGGGCCTTCGAGGAATCCTCGCCAACCGGGTGGTCGGTGTTGATCGCGGTGGTGCTGCTGGCGGCCTCGGCGACCATCCTCAAGTACCTGTCCCCGGGTCGGCAGCTCAAGGAAGCCGGTGTCCCCGGACGCGTCCTGACCCTGGCGCTGATCGTGGGCATGATCCTGTTCTTCCCGCTCCCGGTGGTCGGAGGCCCGCTCGGTTTCGTCGCCACCATCTATCTGTTCGAGCGCATGAGGGTCGGCCCCCAACAGGCTTGGCCGTCCACCCGGGCCGCGATCAAGGCCGTGCTTCAGTCGATCGGGATCGAGATGGGCGGCGCCTTCCTGATAGCCGTCGTGTTCTTCACGTCGGCACTGCTGATCTAGGCCTCTTCCGGGACCTCCGACGCCTTCTGGCTGATCTCGGCCACGATGTCGGCGTTCGCCAGGGTGGTGACATCGCCCAGCTGCCGGTTCTCCGAGATGTCCTTGAGCAGACGCCGCATGATCTTCCCCGACCTGGTCTTCGGCAGGTCCCCGGTGAAGACGATCGACTTCGGCTTGGCGATCGGCCCGATCGAGTGGGCGACATGGTCACGCAACTCCTCGATCAGGGCTTCGTCCCCGACCACGGAGCCGCGCAGGGTCACGAAAGCGGCGATGGCCTGCCCGGTGAGGGAGTCGGCTCGGCCGACGACGGCCGCTTCGGCAACTGCCGGATGACTGACCAGCGCCGACTCCACCTCGGTGGTGGAGATGTTGTGACCGGACACCAGCATGATGTCGTCGACCCTCCCCAGCAGCCAGTAGTAGCCGTCCTCGTCCCGTTTGCACCCGTCGCCGGGGAAGTACCGGCCCGGGAACCGGGACCAGTAGGTGTCGACGTACCGCTGGTCGTCGCCGTAGATGGTCCGTGCCATCGCCGGCCAGGGCTGGGTGATGACCAGGTACCCGCCCCCGCCCAGGGGGACGCTGTTTCCGTCGTCGTCCACCACGTCAGCCGCGATCCCCGGGAACGGCTTGGTGGCAGAGCCAGGCTTGGTGGCGGTTATCCCGGGCAGCGGGGTGATCATGATGGCCCCGGTCTCGGTCTGCCACCAGGTGTCCACGATCGGGCAACCCTTTCCGATGTGCTCGTGGTACCACATCCACGCCTCGGGATTGATCGGCTCGCCGACGGTCCCGATCAGACGCAGGCTGGACAGGTCGTGCTTGTCGACGTGCTCGTCGCCCCACTTCATGAAGGCGCGGATGGCGGTCGGCGCCGTATAGAAGATGGACACCCCGTAGTCGTCGATTATCTGCCAGAGACGATCGAAGTCGGGGTAGTTGGGGGCTCCTTCGTAGATGACGCCGGTGGCCCGGTTGGCCAACGGCCCGTAGACGATGTAGCTGTGACCGGTCACCCAGCCGATGTCGGCGGCGCACCAGTAGACGTCGGTGTCGGGCTTGAGGTCGAACACGTAGTCGTGGGTGGTGGCGATTCCGACCAGGTAGCCGCCCTGGGTGTGGACGATCCCCTTGGGCCGGCCGGTGGTGCCGGAGGTGTACAGGATGTAGAGGGGATCCTCGGCGTTGAGCACCTCGGGCTCGCACTCGTCTGACTTCCCCTCGACCAGGTCGTGCCACCAGAGGTCACGCCCCTCCAGCATGGGCACCTCGTGGCCGGTGCGACGCACAACGACGACGTGCTCGATGCCTGGGGTCTTCTCCATCGCCTCATCGGTGTTGGCCTTGAGGGGGACGACATTCCCGCCTCGCCAGGCACCGTCCTGGGTGATTACGATCCGCGCCTCGGCGTCGAGGATGCGTGAGGAGAGTGCGTCGGCGCTGAAACCTCCGAACACCACCGAATGGACGAGACCGAGCCTGGCACAGGCCAGCATCGCGATCGGAAGCTCGGGGATCATGCCCATATAGACGGCCACCCGGTCGCCTTTG
>DASSVE010000095.1:0-4356 GCA_035706345.1 Acidimicrobiia bacterium | reverse complement strand
GGAGGAAGGCGCCCTCGTCTCCGGGCAAGCCGTCCGGGCCGCGGTAGCGGTACAGCAGTGGGCCACCGGCCCCGAGAGTGCGTCGCACCGCTTCGATTGTACCGGTGACCCTCTTTGAGTCGAGCGGCTCGAACCCGATCTCGGGAAGCAGGAGCAGGGAGGCGTCGAGACCCGGGAGACCGTAAGAGGCGGTGTAGCTGTCCAACTCGGGGTCGTATCCGTTGGCCAGGACGTCTTCGCGGAGACGTTCCGCCTCCAACCGCCAGACCGTGGTCTGTCGTATCGAGTCTCCCATGTTCTCAGCGATACGGGTGGCACGGTCCAGGGCCAGCCAGGCCATGAGCTTGGAGTGCACGTGGTGCCGCTGGTCGTCACGTCGTTCCCAGATGCCGGCGTCGGGACTCTCCCAGATGGCCGCGACGTGGTCCGCGAAGCTCCGAATGGCCCGCCAGGTCTCGCTGTCGAGACGATGACCGTGCCGGGTCACCTCCCAGGCGGCGTCGATCACCCAGCCGTAACCGTCGAGTTGGTGCTGTGTCCCTGCCCCGTTGCCGATGCGGACTGGCCGGCTTTCGGCGTATCCGGGCCAGTCGTCGAGGGTCCTCTCCCGAGGGACGGGACGGCCGTCCAGGGTGAACAGGGCCGGCAACCAGGGCCGACGCAGACGGCTGGCGTGGAGCAGCCAGCCGAGAAAGCTCAACGCCTCCCGTTGCTTCCCGGCGGCGAGAAAGGCAGCGATCCCGATCGATGCGTCCCTGGGCCACGCGTACCGATAGTCCCAGTTGCGCACCCCACCGATCACCTCGGGCAAGGAGGTAGTGGGGGCGGCCACCGGTGCTCCCGAGGGGGAGTAGGTGAGCAGTTGGAGGGTGATGAGACTGCGCACCAGGATGGAGCGGTGGTCGGGCCCGGTGTCCAGTGTGTCCGCCCACTGCTGCCAGCGGCTCTCGTCCCGTTCCGCCTCTTCCACTCCGAGGGCCGGTGGGACGACGAAGCCAGGGACACGGTGGGTGGCCGCCAGGACCATGGTGAACGGTCGGTCGGGTACCACATCGATGAAGGTGCCCTCCCCGGTCAGTGGCTCATGTGTGTCGGAGGTGATGGTGAGGACCACTCCGGCATGCTCGATCACCACCGCATCGCCATGACGTCTGAGCGTGCGGGGCGGCCTGCGGGCGTATCCGAACCGGGGGACCAGGTCGATCCTGACCCGGATCGGACGGCCGTGGGCGCTGACCCGCCTAACCAGCAACGTGTCCGGGAGCATCCGGCGACCGGAGACCTCGGCGATCATCGAGTCGGCGAGCACCAGACGTCCGCCATCCACATCCCAGGTAGTTTCCAGAGTGACGGTGTCGCCCCGGTAGCGACGCAGTCCGGGTGCCGCAGGCTCGGCAGGTCCTATGGTGAAATGGCCAGCTTCCTCGCCACCGACGAGACGGCCGAACACGGGCGGGGAGTCGAAGCGGGGGAGACAGAGCCAGTCGATGCTCCCGTCCGGGCCGACCAGGGCCGCGGTCCGCGTGTCGCCGATCAGCCCGTAATCGCCGATTGGGGTGGTCACGGGTGCAGCATGAGGCCCAACACCGCCCCGTAGACGGCGTGGGCGACCACGGTGACGAGGGGAGTGCTCCACCCGTAATTGAGGGCGAGGAGACCGGGTGGTTCCAGGCTGGCGGTCGAGCTCGGTCCGGCACGCTCGGTGGCGATGCGGGGGTGGACGGTGGGCAGGAGCGGGACGAGGAGGGTCCCGGCGATGGCGGCGTGTGCGATTCCGAACAGGGCACCGAGCCACCAGGTGGCCTGACCCAGGGCGGTGAAGGCAGCGGCGTAGAAGAGGGCGAAGAACTGGCCCATGAGGAGGTGGAGGAACACGCCGACGAATCGGGCCCGGTCGGGATCACCCGTGAACAGCGTCCCGAGCATCAAGGGGATGTCGAGACGGGTCAGCCCGGTGAGTTGGGCGCCGACCAGGACCGCGGTGAGCAGGAGCGTGGCCACCCCACCGAAGATGAGCCAGCCGGTCCAGTCCACGTATCGGGTCCTTCTACGCAGGTGCTCCGGATCGAGCACCGTGATCTCAACCTACCGCGGGTCTTTGTTCCTTTCCGCGCGGCGGAGGGCCGGTATTTCGGCTCCCCAGCATTAGGAAGCAGAATGGCACTTGCGTGTGTGCCATAATGGTGCCATAATGGCACCATGAATCTGGCCCTCTATGTCGAGACGTTGCGAGAACACCTTCTGGCACTGGCTCAGGGCGATCCAGAAACCGGTGCCGTGGTGGACCGAATCGTGCCCGGAATCGAGGCTGCCACCCGGATGGTGCTGCTGCAGACTCTGTCTGCCGCCGCCGACGAGATCACCAGGGAGTTGGCCCCGGGATCGGTCGAGATCCGGCTTCGGGGCACCGACCCCGAGTTCGCGGTGGCGCTCCCGCCGGGGGACACGGAAACCAGGGCGACGCCGGCGCCTCCAACCCTGGACGCCACAGAGGAAGGTGGCATCGCCCGTCTCAACCTGCGGCTCCCCGAGAGTCTCAAAGTCAAGGTCGAGGAGGCGGCCCGACGTGAGGGTCTGTCCCTCAACACCTGGCTGGTCAGGGCGGCGGCCGCTGCGGTCGAGGGGTCCCAGGGATCGATCATCCGGAGATCGGGTGGCAGCGAGCGTTACACGGGGTGGGTGCGATGACGACCGAGCCCCGGGTCCACGTGTTCGAGACCGAGCAACCGCCCGCACTCTCCGTGGAGTTGAGCAACGGCGTGATCAATGTCGTCGCCGGAGAACGCTCCGACACCGTGGTCACGCTCCGGCCCACCGACGCCACCCGACCTCAGGACGTGGCCGCCGCCGAGGGCATGGTCGTCGAGATGGTGGGCGGAACCGTCCTGGTCAGGGATCCGAGGGTCCGGGGCCTCGCCTGGCATCTCGTCGGATGGAAGCGAAGCGGCTCGGTGATCGTGACCATCGAAGCTCCCGAGGGCTCCTCGCTTCGGGCAGACACCGGTGTCGCCGACTTTCGCTGCGAAGGCGCATTGGGGGATGTGGATCTCAAGGCCGGTGTGGGCAGCGCCCATGTCGAGCAGGCGCGCTCGGTCCGGGTCCGCAGCGGCACCGGAGACGTCTCGGTCGAGGAGGCCTCGGGCAGGGCCGAACTGGTGACCGCGGGCGACATGATCGTCGGCACCGTCGCCGGCGACGCCGAAGTGAAGAACCTCAACGGGAGGACACGCATCGGCCGGATCGGGGGCAGCCTGCGGGTTCGATCGGCCAACGGCGAGATCGTCGTCGAGGAGGCCGGCGGCGACGTCGACGTCAAGACAGCCAATGGGGAGATACGTCTCGGGCAGATCGTCCGGGGCACGGCGACGATCCAGACCGCCATGGGGGCCATCGAAATCGGGATCCGGGAGGGGAGCGCCGCCTGGCTCGACGCCAACACCAAGTACGGGCGGGTCAACAACGAGCTGATGCCCGCCGCCGAGCCGGTGGAGCCGACCGAGACGGTGCGGGTGCACGCCACCACCTCCTTCGGCGACATTCGCATCACCCGCTCGTGAGCACAGCAAGGAGTATCCAAATGAGTCAACCGGCAATAGAGGTGGAGCGCCTCGTCAAGGGATACAAGAGTGTCCCCGTGCTCCAGGACGTCTCGTTCACGGTCGAGCGGGGCACCGTCTTTGCCCTCCTCGGCGCCAACGGGTCCGGCAAGACCACCACCATCAACATCCTCGCCACCTTGATCCGGACGGACGCCGGCACGGCACGGGTCGGCGGTTTCGACGTGGCCACCGAGCCCGACAAGGTCCGGGAGCAGATCAGTCTCACCGGTCAATCAGCCGCCGTCGACCACGTGCTGACGGCCCGGGAGAACTTGGTGCTCATCGGGGAGCTGCGACACGTGCCCGATCCGGAGCGGACCGCCACCGAGTTGCTCGAGCGGGTCGACCTGGCGGACGTCGCCGACCGTCGTCTCGCCACTTTCTCTGGCGGGATGCGGCGCCGGCTCGACATCGCCATGAGCCTGGTCGGGGAGGCCCCGGTCATCTTCCTGGACGAGCCCACCACCGGTCTCGACCCGATGAGCCGCACCGACATGTGGGCCACGATCAGAGGCCTGGCCAACGAGGGGAGGACCGTCTTACTCACCACCCAGTATCTCGAGGAGGCCGACCGGCTCGCCGACAGGATCGCAATCCTGCACGAGGGTCGGATCGTCGCCGACGGCACGCCCCGCCAGCTCAAGACACTGGTGCCGGCTGGTGTGGTCGAGCTCGGGTTCGCCGACACCGACCGTCTGGCGGCGGCACAGCAACTCCTGGCCCCGGGCCGCGAAGTCCATCGAGAAGACTCCAAGCT
>DASSVE010000094.1:0-15209 GCA_035706345.1 Acidimicrobiia bacterium | reverse complement strand
GAACCCACTCGTAGAACTGACGGTGCAGCTCGTGGTCCCCATGGGAGAAGTTGAGACGGGCCACGTCCATCCCGGCGTCGACCAGCGACCTGATCGCATCCTGGCTGGCCACCGACGGGCCCAGCGTGGCGATGATCTTGGTCTGTCGCTGCATGGCGCGATCAAGTCTATGACCCGCCCGGCTGCAGCCCGTGGCTAGCGCTCGTCAGCCAGCTTGTCCCTCAGGAGCCGATTGACCAGCTTGGGATCGGCACGCCCCTGGGTGGCCTTCATCACCTGGCCCACCAGGAACCCGAGCACCTTTGTCTCGCCCGCTCGATAGCTGGCCAGGGCGTCGGGGTTGGCCGCGATGACCTCGTCCACGGCCGCCTCCAGCGCCGAGCTGTCGGAGATCTGGATCAGGTCGCGGGTCACGGCCACCTCGCGCGGATCGCCCTCGCCGGCGAGTACTCCTTCGAGCACTTCCTTGGCCGCCGACGACGAGACGATCCCCTCTTCCACCATGGCCACGAGCTCGGCCAGCTGGGGCCCGGTCAGCGGAACCACGACCGGGTCGGGATCGACGCGGCGGAGCCAACCGGTGACCTCGCCGATCAGCCAGTTGGCGGCGGGCCGGGGCGGGGCGCCGGCGGCGATGGCGGCTTCGAAGATATCCCTGAGCGCCGGGACGGAGTCGGAGAGGATCCCGGCCTGATCCGAGTCGAGGCCGATCTCGACGTAGCGGGCCCGTCGCTCTGCCGGGAGCTCTGGAAGGGTGGCGCGTACCCTCTCGACCCACTCCCGGTCCATGTGCATCGGGACCAGATCGGGCTCGGTGAAGTAGCGATAGTCCGAGGATCCCTCCTTGGTCCGCATCGAATGGGTGACCCCCGCCTCCTCGTCCCAGTGACGGGTCTCCTGGATGACCTCTCCGCCTGACTCGAGAAGACCGATCTGCCTCTCGATCTCGAAGTCGACCGCCCGCTCCAGGGAGCGGAAGGAGTTCATGTTCTTGATCTCCACCTTGGTCCCCAGGGTGCTCTCACCCATCGGCCGCACCGAGACGTTGGCGTCGAAGCGGATAGACCCCTCTTCGAGTCTGGCGTCGGACACACCCAGCTCCGCGATGACCGCTCGCAACTCCTGGGCGTAGAGCCGGGCCTCGGCGGCGCTGCGAATGTCGGGCTTGGAGACGATCTCGACCAACGGGACACCGGAACGATTGAAGTCGAGCAGGGTCAACTCGGCGGCGTGGATCCTCCCGCCCGTCCCGACATGGGTGGACTTGCCCGTGTCCTCCTCCATGTGGGCCCGCTCGATGCCGACCCTGCGGGTCTCCCCGTCGTGGAAGATGTCGAGGTGGCCGTCGCGGCACACCGGCACGTCGAACTGGGAGATCTGATAGTTCTTGGGGAGGTCGGCGTAGAAGTAGTTCTTTCGGTGGAAGACCGAGCGCTCGGCTATCTCGCAGTCGAGGGCGAGACCGATCGCCATGATCCACTCGATGGCCTGGCGGTTGGGCACCGGCAGGGCGCCGGGGAGACCGAGACATACCGGGCAGACGTTGGTGTTCGGCTCCTCGCCGAAGCTGACGGCACATCCGCAGAACATCTTCGACCGGGTGGCCAGCTCGACGTGGACCTCGATGCCGATCACGGGCTCCCAGCCGGCCATCAGGCGACCTCGTCCAGGAGGGGCCGTGCGTCGAAACCGGCGAGCCGCTCGATCTCTGCCGCCACGCGGAACATGACCCTCTCCCCCAGGGCGGGCGCCATCACCTGCATCCCGACCGGGAGGCTCTTCTCGTCGAGGGCAACCGGGACGGAGATGCCCGGATGCCCTACCAGATTGATCGGGTTCGTGCAGATGTCGGTGAGATACATGGAGAGGGGGTCCTCGGTCTTCTCCCCGACCCGGAATGCGGTGGTCGGGCTGGTTGGTGAGACCAGGACGTCCACGCTGCGATAGGCGGCCTCGAACTCGTCGCGGAGGGCGGCGCGGACCCGCTGCGCCTGGCCGTAGAAGGCGTCGTAGTAGCCGGCGGACAGGGCATACGTGCCCAGGAGGATGCGTCGGGTGACCTCGGGCCCGAAACCCTCGGCCCTGGTACGCGCCATCAGCTCCTCGGTGGTGGCCCCGGGTGCCCGGTGCCCGTACCGGATCCCGTCGAATCGGGCCAGGTTCGCCGAGGCCTCGGCCGGGGCGACCAGGTAATAAGCGGAGAGGGCGATGTCGACGGTAGGAAGGGAGACCTCGACGATCTCGGCGCCGGCGTCGGACAGCGCATCCAGCATGGAGCCGACCGCACCCTCCACCGCAGGCTCGTAACCCTCCCCTGCGAACTCCTTGACCACGCCGATCTTCAGCCCGGCGACGCCCGTGTCCAGATCCGCCTCGAGGTCCGGGTACTCCCCCGGATAGGAGGTGGCGTCCAGAGGGTCGTGGCCCCAGATGGCGCCGAGGGTGAGGGCGGCATCGGCGACACTCTTCGACAGGGGACCGATCTGGTCCAGAGAGGAAGCGAAGGCGATGAGCCCGTACCGGCTCACGGTGCCGTACGTCGGTTTGACCCCCACGATCCCGGTCAGCGATGCCGGCTGACGGATCGAGCCTCCGGTATCGGACCCGAGAGCGCCGAACGCCGACCCGGCGGCCACGGCGGCAGCCGACCCTCCCGAGGACCCGCCGGGGACCCTCCCGATGTCCCAAGGGTTGAAACTGGGGCCGAAGGCCGAGTTCTCGGTGGACGAGCCCATGGCGAACTCGTCGAGGTTGGTCTTGCCCACGATCACCGCACCGGCGTCACGGAGCCGCGTCACCACCGTGGCGTCGTAAGGCGGGTGGTACCCGGCCAGGATCTGCGAGGCGGCCGTGGTCTCGAGACCCCGGGTGCACATGTTGTCCTTGAGGGCGATGGGGATGCCGTGAAGCGGCCCCCGGTCCTCGCCCGCGGCCAGCTCGGCGTCGGCCCGCTCCGCGGCGGCCAGGGCCGGCTCCCGGTCCAGGGTGAGATAGGCGTGGAGCTGGGCCTCGGTCTGGTGGGCCCGGGCCAGCACCGCCTCGACCAGCTCGACACAGGTGGTCTCGCCGGAGCGAAGCTTCTCCCCCACCTCGACGATGGTGAGATCGTGGAGCGCGCTCACTCCGTCCCCATCGCCGGGGGAGCGACGAAGTAGCCGTCCTCCGTCTCTGGCGCCTGGGACAGGACCTCGTCACGGTCCAGGGAGGGGACGACCACGTCCTCGCGGTACACGTTCTCCAAACGGAGCGGATGGGAGGCCTCCACCACCGGCTCGCCCTTCAGGGACTGCACTCTGGCGGCGTGGTCGAGAATGGCGCCCAACTGGCTCTTGTAGTGCTCCAGCTCCTCGTCGCTCAGTCCGAGCCGAGCGAGACGGGCAACATGGGCGATGTCGATCTCAGCGGGCATGGGCGGCGAGTGTAGGAACCCGGGGGGAGAAGCTCACTAGGAGAGGACGGCAACCAGGGCCTGATAGGCCCAGTCGAGGTCGTCGAGGGCGATCGACTCGCCGGGTTTGTGGGCCAGGGCGGTCTCCCCGGGCCCGAAGTTGACCGCCGGGATCCCCCGTTGGGCGAGCTGGGCGACGTCGGTCCAGCCCTGTTTGTGACCGATGCCGGCGTCGGCGGTCTCGGCGAGGACCTGGAACAACGGGTGGGAGATCTCGGGATAGGCGGCTGGTGCGGTGTCGGCCACCTCGAACTCGTCGGCATCGCTGCACAGCTCCCGGAGACGGTCCACGGCTTCCTCGGTGCTCCGATCCGGGGAGAAGCGGTAGTTGACGTTCAGCTCGAATCGGGCCGGGATGATGTTGTTGGCCACTCCCCCCTCAGCCCTGGTCACCGAGATGACCTCCTTGAACTCGAGCCCTTCGATGGGGTGGACCTCAGGCTCCAGACCGTCCATCATCGTCAGGAATGGGGCGGCGCGGGTGATGGCGTTGACCCCCAGCCAGGGGCGTGCGGAGTGGGCGGCCTCCCCGAGGAAGCCGACCCGGGCGTTGACCGAGCCCTGGCATCCGGCGTGGATCTCGCGGTTGGTGGGCTCCATCACGATGCCGGCCTCCGCCGCCTCCAGCTCCGGGACCGTGTCGAGGATCGTGGCCAGGTCGTTTCCCGACATCGGGCCTTCCTCCCCGGCGTAGAAGATGCCGACCACGCGTTCGGGTCCCAGGTCCTCGAGAACGTGGACCATCACCGCCACCCCGCCTTTCATGTCGGTGGCGCCCAGACCGTAGAGCCGGTCGCCATCGATGCGATGACCGGTCTCGCCCTGCAGGGGCACGGTGTCGATGTGCCCCACCAGCAGCACCTTTCCCGGGCCCGGCTCGCCCACCACGAGCGAGTTACTGACCGTTCGCATCGGGAGTCCGGCCAGCCGGTCGACCAGGGCGTCCCGGATGGCGATCTCGTTGCCGGTTTGAGATGGGATGTCCACCAGCCAGCCCAGGGTGTCGACGATGGTTCGGTTGGCCACGTCCGGCAAGGTAACACCCGGCACTACCCTGCCGAGACGTGATAAGCGACTCGGCCAAAGCAGTCGGCCTCGCCACGTTCTCCGGCGAGAAAGTGCTCGACGTCTGGTACCCCGACCCCACTGACACCGCCGCCGACATGGGCGAACTGGCCATGGTGGACGAGGTCCGCAAGGTGGAGACCAGGGTGGTCACCACGGTCATCGACGACCTCTCCCAGCCGCCCTCGACCCCGGCCGATGCCTACCTCAGGCTCCATCTCCTCTCCCATCGGGTCTACAAGCCCCACGACATCAACATGGAAGGCATCTTCGGGGTGCTCAACAACGTGGTCTGGACCACCGAGGGCCCCTGCGACGTCGACGGCTTCACCGAGAGCAAGCGCAGGCTGATCGCGGCAGGCAGGCCGCCTGCGGTGATCTCGGTGGACAAGTTCCCCCGGATGATCGACTACGTGGTCCCCAGGGGTGTGCGCATAGCCGACGGAGACCGGGTGCGGCTGGGCGCGTATCTGGGGGAGGGGACGACGGTCATGCACGAGGGTTTCGTCAACTTCAACGCCGGCACCCTGGGCAGGTCGATGGTGGAAGGCCGGATCAGCTCCGGCGTCGTCGTCGGTGACGGGTCCGACGTCGGAGGCGGGGCCTCCATCATGGGGACCCTCTCAGGGGGCGGAACCGAGGTGATCAGCATCGGCGCAAACTGCCTGCTGGGGGCCAACTCGGGGATCGGAATCTCGCTCGGCGACGGGTGCGTGGTCGAGGCGGGTCTCTACGTCACCGCCGGGACGGTGGTTCGGCTGCCCGACGGAGAGACAGCCAAGGGACGCGAGCTGTCGGGTGTCGACAACATGCTCTTCCGACGCAACTCGCTGACGGGCGCGGTCGAAGTCCTGCCTCGCACGGGCTCGTGGGGCGGGCTCAACGAAGCTCTCCACTCGAACTGATGCCTTATCGATGGATCTACACCGGGCTGGCCTTGCTGGGCATCGCCGCCATAGCTCTGGGGATCGTCTTCTACCCGGAGGGCGAGAGCGTCGAACTGCCCGACCCGATCGAGGCGATCTCCCCGGCCCCGGGGTCGCAGGTGCCGCCGCAAACCGCTCTGGTGATCGACCTTGAAGTGGGGTACCAGGCGGAGATACACGTGGACGGATGGCCCATCGCCGACGCCGTGTTCGAACGAGGCACCGGGGTCTACCGCTGGTCGCCCTCGCCCAGCAATCCCAGCATCCACGAGTGGGGGCCCGGGGAGCACACGGTCGTGGTGACCTGGGACACGTACTCCGGATTGCCCGACACCGGCACCTTCGAATGGAGCTTCCGGGTCGGGTGAGGTCCCGTCAGCTCAGTACGGACAGCCCCTTCTCCAGTAGCTTCTGGAACTTCTCGCCGTCGATGATCGGCACCCCGAGCTGCTCCGCCTTCGAGGTCTTGGAGGCGCCCGGCGAATCGCCAACGACCAGGGCGGTGGTCTTCCCCGACACCGAAGCGGTGGTCTTGCCCCCTCGTTGCTCGATGGCGGCCAGCGCCTCCTCCCGCGTGTAACCGTCGATCGTCCCGGAGACCACGAAGGTGGCCCCGGCGAGCAGGTCGGATGTGACATCCGATGGTGGCGGCTCCTCCGCCAGCCGGACCCCGGCCCGACCCAACCGCTCCACCAGCTCCCGGTTGACCGGGTCGGCCGCCCACTCCGCCACCCCGGCGGCGATCACCGGGCCGATGCCCTCGATGGCGGAGATCTCCTCCTCGGTGGCGTCGAGGAGGGCCGGGAGCGATCCGAAGTGCCGGGCCAGCACCCTGGCCACCGTGCTCCCGACGTGGCGGATGCCCAGAGCCACCAGCAGGCGGGCCACCGGGCGATCCTTGGCAGCCTCGATGGCCTTGGTCAGCTTGTCCACCGAGACCTGGCCCCACCCCTCCAGGTCCAGCAACCGACTGGTGTCGAAGGTGAAGATGTCGGCGGGGTCGGTTATCCAGCCCTTGGACAGGAGCAGGTCGATGGTCTTGTAGCCCATGTGCTCGATGTCCATCCCGCCTCGACCGGCGAAGTGGAACAGCCACTCACGGAGACGTGACGGGCAATCGAACCCACCGGTGCACCTGGCGACCGCCTCGCCCTCCGGGCGGACGATGGGGTTGCCGCAGAAGGGGCAGTTGGCCGGCATCGACCACTCCCTCTCGTCCCCGGTTCGGGAGGCGAGGACCGGGCCCACCACCTCGGGGATGACGTCCCCGGCCCGTCTCACGATCACCTGGTCACCGACCCGGATGTCCTTGAGCTTGATCTGATCCTCGTTGTGCAGGGTGGCCATGCCGACCGTGGCCCCTCCCACGAAGACCGGCTCGAGGACGGCGAAGGGCGTCGCCGCCCCTGTCCGGCCCACGTTGATCATGATTTCGCGGAGGGTCGTGATCTGCTCCTCGGGCGGGAACTTGTAGGCGACCGCCCACCGGGGCGCCTTGGCCGTGTACCCGAGGGCAGCCTGCTCGGCCAGCGAGTCCACCTTGATGACCACGCCATCGGTCTGATAGGGCATGTCGTGACGGTCCGCTTCGGCCCTCTCCACGAACTCGTACACGTCGCCGATGGTGGGCACCACCTGGGTGCTGGGATTGGTGCGGAGACCGATGCTGCGCAGATAGTCGAGGGTCTCGGAGTGCCGTTCGAACTCGGGCCCACCCTCGACCAGACCGAGCTGGTAGATCCAGATCCCCAGTCGGCGCTGCGCGGTGACCGAAGGGTCCTTCATGCGCACGCTCCCGGCGGCGGCGTTGCGGGCGTTGGCGAACACCTGCTTGCCCTCCTCCATCTGACGCTGGTTGAGCGACTCGAAGGCGTCGAATGGCATGTACACCTCGCCTCGAGCCTCGAGCACCGGAGGCACGTCGCCGCCGAGGAGACGGAGCGGTATGGACTCGAGGGTGCGCAGGTTGGCGGTGATGTCCTCGCCGGTGGTGCCGTCGCCACGGGTGGCGCCGGTGGTGAAGACCCCGTCCCGGTAGGTGAGCACCACAGCGAGACCGTCGATCTTGAGCTCGCACACGTACCCGGACGGCGGTCCCCCCAGCTGACGCTCCATCCGAGCCTCCCAGGCGGCGAGTTGCTCACGGGTCTCCACGTTGTCCAGCGAGAACAGCGGCCGGAGATGGGTCACCGGCCGGAACAGCTCACCGACGGGGATCCCGACCCTCTGCGTGGGGCTGTCCGGGGTGATCAGCTCCGGGTTCTCCTGCTCGAGACGGATCAGCTCGCGCAGCAACTGGTCGAAGGTGGCGTCGGAGACGACCGGGTCGTCGAGCACGTAGTAGCGGTAGTTGTGCTCCCGGATCTCGGCGCGGAGTTGTTCGATCCGATCGGCTATATCGGACATGTTCTCGACGTTAACGCCGGTCGGGGACGTGATTTGTCCCGCTGAACACGACCGTGTCGTACTCGATGATCCCGGTTCCGCCCCACTCCCGCACGTCGGCGGCGAGAGCATCGAGGAGGGCCGTCCGGTTCGGCTCGGGGAGCATGATGTGATCGCTGTAGGTGGCGTAGAGGGCCCGGTACTGATCGGCGGTCAGCTCCTGGGACCAGCTGAAGCTCGACTTTCGGGTGTCCACGAGCCCGGCGGCGAGCATGTCCTTCTCCCAGTCGTGATTGTCACGACGGTGGATCCTCTCGTCGGACTCCTCGAGCAGATGTGGCGCCAGCCTCCCGTAGATCTCCTCGTGTCTGTCGTAGCGGTTCCGGGGGATGTTCCACATCAGCGCGATCGCCCCGCCGTGTCGGAGGAGTGACATGACCTTGGGGAAGCCGGTGTCGGTGTCGATCCAGTGCCAGGCCTGGGCAGCGAAGACCAGGTCGGCGGTCCCGGGCTGGAACTCCCAGTCTTCGAACCTCTCGACCACCACATCCACCCCAGGAAGACCCTTCTCCCTGAGGATCCCCGCCATCTCCGCCGAGGGCTCGACACAGACGATGCGCAGACCATCCCGCGCGACCAGGGCCGTGGCGATGCCGGTCCCGGCGCCGACCTCGACCACTTCCCTGGCAGCGACCAGACCCAGGATCTCGGCGATGGCGGAGTCGGGATAGACAGGGCGCCCCGCCTCGTATGCGGCCGCGTCCCGGCCGAAGACGACGGCGCGGCCCCCGTCAGTCATCCCTGAAGGTGCTGGAGATCAGCCCGCCACCCAGGACCAGGTCCCCCTGGTAGAAGGCCACGGTCTGTCCTGGCGCCACCGCCTCCTGCGGCTGGTCGAAACGGAGGGTCGAACCGGACAGCCAGGCGGGGACCGGCTCGCCGTGGGCCCGGTACTGGGCCATGACCGGCCCATCCCCACCCGATCCCCGTGACCAGGTCACCTGGTCGAGATCGACCTGACGCACCGCCAGCTCCTCACGGGTGCCCACCACGACCGACGACGTGTGCGGCTCGATCCTGACCACGAACCTGGGCTCGCCCACGGCGACTCCCAGACCGCGCCGCTGGCCCACGGTGAATCCGACGATGCCGTCGTGGGTGCCGATCTGATGGCCACCGGTGTCGACCACAGCACCCTCCTCGAACACCTGTGGGGCGACGTCGCGGAGGAAACCCCGGTAATCGCGGCTGCCCACGAAGCAGATGTCCATCGATTCCGGCTTGTGGGCGGTCCTCATCCCCATTTCGGCCGCCACCCGCCGCACTTCGCCCTTGGTGAGCTCGCCGACCGGGAACCGGGTGCGGGAGAGCTCCCTCTGGGTGAGCATGGAGAGGACGTACGACTGGTCCTTGGCGGCGTCGGCGCCGCGCAACAGTTGCCAGACGCCGTCGACGTCCCTGCTACGGGCGTGATGCCCGGTGACCAGCACGTCGCATTCGAAGTCGTCGAGACGGGAGAGGAGCCGATCGAACTTCACGGTCCGGTTGCACTCGATGCAGGGGTTAGGGGTGCGGCCGGACACGTAGCCCTCGATGAACCGGTCCACCACGCCGTCACGGAAGTCGTCGGTGTGGTCGAGCACGTAGTAGGGGATGTCGAGCTGGGCCGCCACCCGGCGGGCGTCCTCGGCGTCGGAGACGGTGCAGCACCCGGCCGTGGGCGCCTCGCCACCAGGCCCGGACCACAGCTTGAGGGTCACCCCCATGACCTCGTGACCGGCGTCCTTCATCAGCGCAGCAGCCACCGACGAGTCGACACCACCCGACATCGCCACCAGGACCCTCACGATGCCCTCCTCACCGGAGCCTGGAGACGAGGTCGTTGACGATCGAAGCGGCTTCCCGCGCCTCTTCCATGGTCGAGGTCCACCCGAAGCTGAACCGGACACACTCCCGCGCCTGGTCGGGGGTGAGACCCATGGCCTCGAGGACGTGGGAGACGGTGGCCGCACCCGACTGGCATGCGGATCCGGCCGACGCCGCCACCCCGCGCTGGTCGAGAAGCATGAGCAGAGTCTCGTTGCGGACTCCGGGGAACCGCACGTTCAGATGATGACTGGTGCGTCCGGTGGCCGGCGTGTTCACGACGATGTCGGGGTTGGCCGCGAGCAGGGCGCGCTCCATCTCGTCCCTCATCGCGCCCACCTCGGTGTCGAACCGCTCCCGGCCGGCCAGAGCCGCCTCGACCGCGGCGGCAATGCCCACCGCCGAGGCGACGTCGTGGGTGCCCGAGCGACGGCCCAGTTCCTGGCCGCCCCCGTGGATCACCGGCTCCAGGGCCACCCCGTCTCTGACATAGAGGATCCCCGACCCCTTGGGGCCGCCGAACTTGTGGGCCGAGACCGTGAGCAGGTCGATGCCGAGGTCGTCGACGTCGATGGCCTCGGAGCCAAACGCCTGCACGGCGTCGGTGTGGAACAGAGATTCCGGGTTGGCCCGCTTGACCGCCTCGGAGATGGCCGCCACGTCCTGGATGGTCCCGGTCTCGTTGTTGACCATCATCACCGACACCACCGCCGTGTCCTCGGTGACCACATCGGCGATTTCCCCGGGGTCGACCCGCGCCTCGGAGTCGACACCCACGATGGTGACGGGCATGCCGAGCCGCTTCAGGAAGTCGGCTGTCTCCAACACCGCCTCGTGCTCGATGGCGGTGGTGACCAGACCCTGACGAGGCGTGTTGCTCAGCACCGCTCCCTTGATGGCGAGGTTGTCGCTCTCGGTGCCACCGGCGGTGAAGACCACCTCGAGCGGTCGGGCCCCGATCATTGCGGCGATCTTCTCGCGGGACTCCTCGAGGGCGTTCTTGGCGCGGCGGGACACCCCGTGGACCCCGGACGGGTTGCCGAAGACCTCGGTCGCATAGGGCGCCATGGCCTCCCAGACCTGGGGGCGCATCGGGGTGGTGGCGGCATGATCGAGATAGATCATCGCCAGATATTGTCGCACGACCGGAATGACACGCATAGAAGTGGCCAGGGAGATCGATGCACCCCACGAGCGTGTCTGGGAGGCGGTATCCGATCTCGGAAGCCACGGCACCTGGATGAAGGACGCAGTGCGGATCGTGTTCGTCGGCGATCGGCGAAGCGGCGAGGGCACCCGCATGGAGGTGGTCACCGTCGTGGGACCGTTCCGTCTGCTCGACCGGATGGAGGTGACCGGCTGGGAGGAGGGCAGATCGATCGAGGTCGCCCACCAGGGTCTGGTCAAAGGTCAGGGTCGGCTGACCGCCACCCCCATCGGTGACAGGACCAGGGTCCGTTGGGAGGAGGACCTCGTGTTCCCCTGGTGGCTCGGGGGGAGGCTCACCGCCTGGCTGGCGCGTCCGGTGTTGGCCCGGATCTGGCGGGGCAACCTGAGACGGCTCGAGGAGACCTTCAGCGCCCTTTGAAGACGGCCGGGCGCTTATCGATGAAGGCGGTGACCCCTTCCACGGCGTCCTCCGAGGCGAATGTGGCCTGAAAAGCCTCCTGCTCGATGGCGAGAGCCTGTTCCAGCGGCACTCCCCGTCCGGCCGCCAGAGCCCACTTGGCCTTTCCGATGGCGAACGTGGCTTTCGTGGCCCATTCGGCTGCGTCGGCCAGGGCCGTGTCCAGCACCTTGTCGGTGGGCAGCACCTTGTCGGCGTAGCCAATGGCGAGCGCTTCCTCGGCCTCGACCTGACGACCTGTGTACACCAGGTCCTTGGCCCGTTGATATCCGACCACCCGCTGGAGACGCTGGGTGCCGCCCGCCCCCGGGATCAGTCCGAGCAAGACCTCGGGCTGGCCGATCCGGGCGTCCTCGGCGACGTATCTGAAGTCGCAGCCGAGAGAGAGCTCGCATCCGCCGCCGAGGGCGAAGCCATGCACGGCGGCGATGGTCGGCTTGGGCAGGTTGTCGAGCTTGGCGATGGCATCGAGCAAGGTGGAGGCGGTCCTCTCCCGACCCCCGGAGTCGAAGGTCTCCTTGAATCCCTTGATGTCTGCCCCGGCGGCGAAATGGGGCTGCCCGGTCACCACCACGGCCCGGATCGCCGGGTCCTCGCATGAGGTGAATGCTTCGTCGAGCTCCTGGGCGACCTGCTCGGAGAGGGCGTTCACCGGGGGACGATCGAGACGGACCAGGGCGACGGCGCCATCGATGCTGACTTCGACGAATTCCATGGGCCGGACCTTAGACCCGAGGCCGGCTGGTGACCCCTGGCAGGTCCCTCATCGTGGGGAGCAGACCGGGTGACACCGGTTCGATCCGCATCCGGGCGTCGACGACCACCACACCCTCCCCCGGCGGCAAGACCTTGACCGGGTTCAGGTCCATCTCCACGAGCTCGGGCGCAGCCGTGATGAGCGAGGAGACCTGGCGCAGCGCCTCCTCCAGGGCGGCGACGTCGCCCTTCGGGTTGTTGCGGTAGCCCTCGAGGAGACGGAAGCCCTTGGTCTCACGGATCATCTCGGCGGCGTCGACGTCGGTTATCGGCTGGAGCCTGAAGGCGACATCCTTGAGCAGCTCGACGTAGACACCGCCGAGCCCGAACACGACCAGGGGGCCGAAGTTGGGGTCCTGGGCCATGCCGATGAGAACCTCGTGACCGCCCGGGATGTACTCCTGAACCAACACGCCCTCGTACGAGGACACCACAGAGGTGACTTGCCGGAAAGCCCGCTCCACCCCCTCGTCGCCCTCGACCCCGAGGACGACACCACCAACGTCCGACTTGTGCAGGGCGTCCTTGCTCACCACCTTGATGACAACCGGCCCACCCATCGCGGCGGCTGCCTCCTTGGCCTGCTCGATGGTGGTGACCACCGAGCTGGCCGGGGTGCGCAGACCGACGAGACGCAGACAACTGTCGACCTCGTCCGGCTCGAGCCAGCCACCGTCGGGGCCCAGCCGCTTCAGGGCGGTCTTCATCACCTCATGGATCTCGTCGGAGACTCTTTCCTCCACCTCCAGAGTCTCCCCCTCGGGACGCTGTCGCCACTCGCCATGAGTCACCGCCCGGGTCAGAGCGTGGGCCGCCGCCTCCGGGAAGGTGTACGTGGGGATGGAACGGTGACCTTCCTCGCCGGCGAGGAGCCGGCCGGCTCCATCCGACTGCATGAACACCGAGAGCAAGGTGACATCACCCTCGTGGCGCGCCTGGCATTGACGGAGGGCATTGGCCACATCGCCGGCGCCTTCCGGAGTGGTCGGCACGTAGATCACCATCACGGCATCGACCTCGCCGGAACCGAGGAGCAGCGAGGTGGCGTGCTCGTACTCGGCCGGCCCACCCGAGGCGATCAGGTCGACGGGGTTGCGGGTCGAGGCCTCGGCCGGGAGCCGGGCCGCGATCTCCGAACGGAGCCCCTCGGACAGCTCGGGGAGGACGAGACCATTGGCCTCGAGGGCGTCGGCGGCGAGGATGCCCGGGCCGCCTGCGTTGGTGACGATCCCCACCCTGCGACCGCCCGGGATCGGCTGGTTGGCCAGGAGCTTGGCGGCGTCGAACAGCTCCTCGATCGTGTCGACCCGGATCACCCCGGCCTGACGGAAGAGGGCGTTGACCGCCTCGTCGGAGGAGGCGAGTGCCCCCGTGTGGGAGGAGGCCGCCCGGGTCCCGGCCGGGGTGCGGCCCGACTTCACCGCGATGACCGGCTTCTTCTTCCCGATGCGACGGGCAATGCGGGAGAACTTGACGGGGTTGCCGAAGGATTCCAGATAGAGCGTGATCACATCGGTCTGGGGATCGTCCTCCCAAGCCATGATCAGGTCGTTGCCGCTGACGTCGGCCTTGTTCCCCACCGAGACGAACTGGGAGATGCCGATGTCGTTGCGGGTGGCGTAGTCGAGGATGGCGATGCCGAGTGCGCCCGACTGGGAGGACATGGCCACGTTCCCCGCCGGTGGGTAGACCGGGGCGAAGGTCCCGTTGAGCCTGACCGCGTGCGACGTGTTGAGCAGGCCCATGCAGTTCGGGCCGACCATGCGCATCCCCGATTCGCGGACGATCTCGAGCAGACGACGCTCGTCGGCCGCACCCTCCTCGCCCACCTCGGAGAACCCGGCGGAGATCACCACGATGCCCCTCACCCCGGCGTCGGCACACTCCTTGGCCACCTGCAGGACGAACCGCCGTGGCACCACGATGAACGCCAGGTCGATCTCGTCGGGGACCTCCCCGATGGTCGGGTAGGCCTTGACCGAGCGGACCACCTTCGAGGAGGGGTTCACCGGGTAGACGGGCCCGACGAAGCCCTCGGAGAGGATGTTGTTGAAGAGTCTTCCACCGATCGAGGTCAGGTCGTTGGAAGCGCCGATCACCGCGATGGAGCGGGGGAAGAACAGGGGCAGCAGCGAGGCGGCGACGGCACGTCGCTCGTGCTCCGCCTCCACCGCCAGGGACTGGCTGCTCTCCGTCACCGGGAAGTCGACGGTGAACACCCCCGAGTCGATGGTCCGGTTCAGCTCGTACCCGGAGTTGCGGAACACGCGCATCATCTGACGGTTCTCCCCGAGGACATAGGCGCGGAACCCCTTGATCCCATGGGAGCGGGCGTAGGTGGTGAGCAACTCGAGTAGCTTCGTGCCCAGGCCACGACCCTGCTGCTCGTCGACGACGGCAAAGGCCACCTCGGCGCGATCCGACTGATCCCGCTCCCGGTCGTAGGTGCCCACGGCGATCATCTCCCCTTCGTGGAGGGCGATGAGGGACATGCGGTCGTGGTAGTCGACGTTGGTGAATCGCTCGATCTCCTCCGGCTCCAGGGTGTTCTTCACCCGGAAGAACCGGTAGTAGCGCGACTCGGGGCCCAGCTTCTCGAAAAACGCCCTGACCAGGTCGCCGTCGTCGGGCCGGATCGGTCTGATCCTGGCCCCGCCGCCGTCCCGAAGGACCACGTCCAGCTCGTATTCGGTGGGATATTCAGCCATGTTTGGGCCCCATCTCCTTCGGGAACCTAATGCCACTGGAGCGTGTCGAAATAGCCGAAGCGGCGAATTGGTTCTCCAACCCGAGCCGATACAATTCGAGCACGGGGTTGGGTCGAGGAGGGAAATGACTCCATCACAGGTCGCTTATCGACGCACTCCTGTCTTCGTGGGACCCGGGTTCGGTTCCTCTCCCCTCCCCCACCCACCGGCCCGGGTCCCACGTCCTCTCAACGGTCCTCGTGTGCCCGGGGTGGGATTCGAACTCTCGCCAACCCCGTTTTTCGCGGTGTCGGCTGGTGACTCGCAGATGGCCTGACCAGGCGAAACGTGCGATATCGCGTGCGGCGAGTAACAACCGATATCAGGTGGTCATGCGCCTTCTGTGACCAATGTGTGACCACAGTCGAGATTCATGCGATCCATTCGCT
>DASSVE010000093.1:0-2836 GCA_035706345.1 Acidimicrobiia bacterium | reverse complement strand
AGTACATGAGACGATCGAGATGGAGCTGCCATGCGAGGTCGGAATCGATGTCCCTGGACCGGAGCTGGGTCAGGTCCTGCAGAAGCCCCATGGTGAAACGACGCTGATGATCGATGACCGCACTGGGATCGAGACCCACCGTCGACATGGCGATCAGCACCTTTAGAGAGACCTCGTCCCGACCAGCTGCGGCGAGATCGACCGCTTCCATCGCCCACCGGGCCAGCGTCTCCCGACCCGCCTCGGTGACCTCGTAGACCTCCCGGCCGTCGGCGTCGCGTTCCCCGCCCTTGATCAGCCCGTCCCGCTCCAGACGTTGCAGGGTGCTGTAAACCTGGCCCACGTTGATCGAGAACGAGTCCCCGGTGGCGGCTTCGAGATCGAGCTTGAGCTGATAGCCGTGCTTCGGCTCATCAGCGAGTAGTGCCAGCAAACCTTCTTTGATACCCATGTCTTACATACTCCGTACTTAGTTGCGCAGTATGCATACCGAGTATGTATCTGTCAAGAGGTCTTGGGGCGAAGTCTCCAGATCAGGATGGCGGCCGCCATCGAGAGCAAGGCGGCGCTCCAGGCCACCGGTTTCGCCCAGCTTCGGGCGATGGCCAACTCCCCCTCGAGGGAGGTCATGACCCGCCACTCCAAGTCGGCCGGGGCGGCGTAGCGCTCCTTCTCCATCGAAGCCAGCTCCCGCGCCGTTCGTGACATGGCGGCATGACGGGCCTGGCACTTGAGACAAGTCTCGACGTGGGAGCGGAACGGCGCCGCCACCGGCGCCCTCTCCACGGCGCTGTTGGCGACGAACGGCGCCGCCACCTCGCAGACGAGACTCATGCCGTCTCCTCCAGATCACGGGCGAGACGCCCCCGGGCCCGATGGAGACGGACTTTGGCCGCAGTCACCGAGATCCCGAGCGCGTCGGCGATCTCGGAGTGGGACCAGCCGTAGACGTCCTTCAAGACCACGATCTCCCGCTGGGCGGAAGGAAGCCCGTCCAGGGCGGCGCGGAGCCGACCACGCAGCTCCAGAACCTCACCTGCAGTCTCGGGCTGGTCCGGTCCCGGTGGCGCCGGCAGCTCGAGGTAGTCGTCGATCGAGGCCCCCTGGTGACGCTTGGCCCGGCTCTTGTGGGTCCAGGCCGTGTTCACCGTGATGCGGTAGAGCCAGGTGGAGAGACGGGCCTCGCCGCGGAACTTGGGCAGGGCACGCCACGCCCTGATCAGGGTCTCCTGGGCGACATCCGCCGCCAGATGTGGGTCACCGACCAGTCTTCGAGCCAACGTGTACACCTCGTCTTGGTGCTCTCTCACCAGGGCGGCGAATGCGGCACGGTCACCCCTCTTGGCCCTGTTGATGAGCTCGATCTCTCTGTCCCGTTCGACCTGCGAGGGATCGGGCGGGTTACTCATCGGCCAGAGTGATGGTGGCGGTCAGGTATTCGGTGTCCTCGTCGTGGATCACTACCTCCAGTGAACCATCCTTCCGCTCCACCGTGTGGCTTACCGGGCGGGCCGGCAGGAGTGGGTTGCGGAACCGGAACCGGGCAGAGGCGAAGGGGCGGTCGGATGCCGTGTCGGCTGAGGCGATGCGCATGGCCCACCCTGCCTGCAGGAGACCGTGGACCACCACGCCGGGGAACCCGGCCGCCAGACCTGCCTCGTGATCCCAGTGCACCGGGTTCCAGTCCCGGGTGGCCGAGGCGTACTTGACCAGATCCGCCCGGGAGGCCGAGACCTGACCCTCCTCGGGGTCGCCGTCGTAGGAGTGCGGGGGCTCGGGCCGGTCACGGTCCGGCTGGCCGGCTGGGAGGGTCTCACCAGACAGCAAGAAGAGGGAAGTGGCGGTGAGTACCGGGCCCGACTCGTCCTCTGCGGTGACCTCGAAGGTGACGAAGGTGACCCCACCCCGCTCTCGTTCCCTGGTCACCACCCCGCTCACCTGGACCAGACCGTCGACCGGGATGGGACGGGCCCACTGGAAGGTCTGCTCTCCGTGGATCACCGAGCGGTCGTAGAGCTCGGCGAGCAGGTCAGGAGCCACTGTGAAGAGGGCGGCGGCGGCGAACCCGGGAGGTGCGGACACGGACCAGCGGGCGGGGTCGTCACCGGTGAGCGCGACGAAATCCGCCACCGCTCCCGGCGCCACCCGCCACGGAACCGGCCCGTAAGTCTTCCCCTCGAGGCTCATTTCGCGTTCCTAAGGAAGGGGAGCCGATATACCGGCTCTGCGCCGCGCAGAAAGCTGGGTGCGGTCATACCTCGCCGCTTTCGGCTTGGTCGGCCCGGATCGCATCCGAGCTCAGCTCTTCGACCAGGTACTCGACCCGCGGCTCGAAGGTCTCCTCGAAGAGACCGAGGGTGCGGATCCGGGGGGCACGGGTCTGGTAGTAGACCCACCCCCGGCTCTCGGCGAACAGGCCGAGACGATGCAGGCCATACACCAAGGCGACGACGCCCACGGAGACGAGAAAGATCCTCATGACGGGGAAAGGGCCCCGGAGGGCCCTTTCCAACCTCTCACCTATCGGGTCTCTCGGTGAACCGTGTGGACACGGCAGAACCGGCAGTACTTCTTCAGCTCCAGCCGATCCTGAGTGTTCGACTTGTTCTTGGTTGTCACGTAGTTCCGTCTCTTGCACTCGGTACAGGCGAGTGTGAGCGGCGGTCTCTTGTCAGATGGCATCAGTCAGCCTGACTACTTGAGGATCTTTGTGACTCGGCCGGCGCCGACGGTGCGGCCGCCTTCGCGGATGGCGAAGCGGAGACCTTCGTCCATGGCGATGGGAGCGATCAGCTCCACGGTCATGTTCGTATTGTCCCCCGGCATCACCATCTGG
>DASSVE010000092.1:0-6026 GCA_035706345.1 Acidimicrobiia bacterium | reverse complement strand
GGCTTCCTGTCGTTCCTCACGCGTAGGGAAGTCGATCGGCTCCACCGAGTGGATCCGGAACGGCTCGATGATCGTCGCATAGTCGGAATCAAGCCCACCCCGTTTGGAAATCGTGCGCACATGATCGTTACTAACGACCGTCCGTGTGGGTCAGTAGGGTCGAAAGACCCGTTGAGACCATGCGGTTGCAGAACGATTGCCGAGGCCGGAATGGCGATCTATCCGGTGTCGGAGAGAGGACTCGAACCTCCACGGGGCGCAAACCCCACCAGGTCCTTAGCCTGGCGCGTCTTCCAATTCCGCCACTCCGACAGGTGTGGCTCAGCCGGCGATTGTACGGCCGATCTAGCTCAGGGCGAAGGTCAGAGCGAAGGTGCTGATCCCGAACAGGATCCCGACGATGATCGTGAGCCGATCGAGATTGCGTTCCACCACGGTCGACCCGGCCAGGCTCGACGTGGACATCCCACCACCAAAGACGTCCGAGAGCCCGCCACCCCTGCCCGAGTGCAACAGCACCAGGGCCACCAGGGCGATGGAGAGCAGGACGTGGACGATGATCGCAATCGCAGTGACTATGCCCATGTTCAATCAGTGATGGTGATGTGGATTCCCGCCCTCGGGCGAGACAACCATGATACCAGGTGCAATCCTATTAGCCCTAGCCGGCCTGCCTCTTGACCGCCTCGGCGGCCGCAGCCGCCGCCTCGGGATCGCCCAGGTAGTGGCTCTCGATGGGCCGGAGATCGTCATCCAGCGTGTACACGAGGGGTATCCCGGTCGGGATGTTGAGATCGATGACCTCTTGCTCGGACAGCCCGTCGAGATGCTTCACCAGCGCCCGGAGCGAGTTGCCGTGGGCCACGATGAGAACGGTCTTGCCCGCCTTCAGCTCGGGCACGATCTCCTCTTCCCAGTAGGGGATCATCCGGGCCACCACGTCCGCCAACGCCTCTGTGGGGGGGAGCTCCTCGGGTGGGATCCCGGCATAGAGCTCGTCGTTGGCGGGATGACGGGGATCGTCGCGGTCGAGGGCGGGCGGTCGGACGTCGTATGAGCGGCGCCACAGGAGGACCTGCTCGTCGCCGTGCCGTGCCGCAGTCTCCTTCTTGTCGAGACCCTGCAACGCTCCGTAGTGACGCTCGTTGAGACGCCAGCTCCGCTTGATCGGGACATCTCTCCAACCGGCCGCCTCCAGGGCCAGATCGGCGGTCTCGGTGGCCCGTCTCAGCACCGACGTGAACACGATGTCCGGCACCAGACCCTCCTCGGCCATGAGACGACCGGCGGTCCTGGCTTCCTCCCGCCCCTGCTCGGTCAGGCCCACGTCGGTCCAGCCGGTGAACCGGTTCTCCAGGTTCCACACCGACTGACCGTGTCTGAGGAGGACGAGAGTGTGAGTCACAGCCGATACCTGACAATGGCGGCGAACTGGTCAGGGTCGAGCGACGCCCCGCCCACCAGTGCGCCATCGATGTCGCTCTTGGCCATGAAATCCTTGATGTTCCCTGCGTTGACCGAGCCGCCGTAGAGGACGCGGATCTGCTCGCCGACCTCGGGCCCGAAGACGTCCCGGAGTTGGGACCGGATCAACGCGGCCATGGTCCCGGCGTCGTCGGGCAGGGCATTGCGCCCGGTGCCTATCGCCCACACCGGCTCGTAGGCGACGGAGAGCTGAGCGCCGTCATCGAGTGCCAAGCCCCTCAGGGAGCCCTGGAGCTGACGGGTCACCACCTGTTCTGCCTCACCGGCCTCCCGTTCCTCCAGCTTCTCTCCGACGCAGACGATGGGCGCCATCCCGGCACCGAGCACCGCCTTGGCTTTCCTGGCGACCATCTCGTCGGTCTCGCCGAAGTGCTCCCGCCGCTCCGAGTGCCCCACGATGACGTGCTTGACGGCCAGCTTGGCCAGCATGGGGGCGGAGATCTCCCCGGTGTAAGCGCCGGACTCGGCCCAGTGGCAGTTCTGGGCGCCGAGCGCGATGGGGATCCGGTCCTGCTCCAACACGACTTGGATCGAACGCAGCGCGGTGAACGGAGGTGCGACCATGATCTCGACCCGCTTGTAGTCCTCGGCCTCGAGGCGGTAGGACAGCTTCTGGATGATCTGGATCGCCTCCAGATGGTTGGCGTTCATCTTCCAGTTCCCCGCGATGAGGGGAGTCCGGTCAGTCATCCCACCCATCTTTCCAGAACCGCCACACCGGGCAGAATCCGGCCTTCGAGCAGCTCGAGACCCGCCCCGCCCCCGGTGGAGAGGTGGGACACCTTGTCTTCCAGGCCCAACATCCGAAGCGCCGCCACCGAGTCGCCACCGCCCACGGCGGTGAAGCCCTCGCACTCCCCCAGCGCCCGGGCCACCGCCTCGGTTCCCGACCTGAACGCCTCCCACTCGAAGACGCCCATCGGCCCGTTCCAGAAGACGCTGGCCGAGTCCCGCACTTGGGAGGAGAAATGTTGGGCGGTGTCAGGCCCGATGTCGAGACCCATCCACCCTTTGGGAATCTCGGTGACCACGGTCACGTTGTGAGCGGCGCCCTCTGAGAAGCTGTCACCGACTACGACGTCGGTGGGCAGCGCGATCCGCTCGTCGTCCGCCAGCGCCTTGACCGTGTCGAGCATCGCCTCCTCAATCAGCGAGTCGCCCACCTCGAGACCCTTGGCGGCGAGGAATGTGAAGCACATCCCTCCCCCGATCAGCATGTGGTCGACCTTGGGGAGCAGGTTCTCGATCACCCCGAGCTTGTCGGAGACCTTGGCTCCTCCCAGGACCACCGTGTAGGGACGGTCGGGCTCGCCGAGGAAGCGACCCAGCGCGGTGAGCTCGGCGTCGAGTAGCGGGCCGGCCACCGATCGGACCAGCTCGGCCACACCGACGGTAGAGGCGTGTGCCCGGTGCACCGAGCCGAAGGCGTCCTGGACGAACAGGTCGAATTCGTCGGCGAGCTGGCGGGCAGTCTTCGGGTCGTTGGAAGTCTCTCCCGGCAGGAAGCGGGTGTTCTCGATAACGGTGATGTCACCGGGGGCGTTGAAGGCCACGTGAAGCTCCGTGAGCTGGTCCATTCTCTTGGCCACAGGCTCCAGGGAGAAGGCCGGATCGGGCCCTTTGGGCCGACCGAGATGGGAACAGACGGTGACCGACGCCCCGGACCGGGCGAGGCGCTCCAGCGTCGGCAATGCCGCCCTGATCCGGAAGTCGTCCCCGATCTCGCCGCCCTCGATGGGGACGTTCAAGTCGGATCGGACGAGGACCTTCTCACCCTCTACGTCGACGTCGTCGAGTGTCAGGTACTTCTTCATGTCATCTCCCAGCCTTGGCGAGCTTCTCCAGCACCCGTCCCAACTTCAGCGGGTCGTGCTGTGGCCAGTCGGACCACTCGTCGTTCACGTCGGCAAACACGAGCTCCCAGCCATAACGGGCAACGTCTTCGACAGTGACCTTGACCGGGTCATGCCCGGGCGGGATCTCGATCGGGCCCTCGTGTGCCACCACCACTCCGGGCCCTTCGATCCCGACATGCTCGGCGAGGGCCTCGACGTGCTCTGCTCCGGACATCCCCAAGGTCTCCCCGTCCTGGGTGACCAGGTTCAGGACGAACACGCGCTGCGCCCGGGCGCTCATCACCGCCGGCGCCAGCATCGGGATCATCAGTGCCGACACCACGGAGGTGTAGAGACTGCCCGGCCCGAGGACGATCTGGTCGGCAGCGGCGACGGCGGCCAGCGCACGCTGCGACGCCATGGTGTCGGATGGCTCGATCTCTAGACGCGAGATATGGCCCGGGGTCGCGGTAATCGCCGCCTGGCCTCTCACCACCACGTCGTCGATGACAGCCGAGAGCGTCACCGGCTCGTCGGCCACAGGGACCACCTCGCCCAACGCCCCCAGCATCCGGGCCGCGGTGTCAACCGCGGTCGTGAAGTCCCCGAAGATGTTGGCCAGGGCAGCCAGGATCAGGTTTCCCAGGGAATGGTCGCTGATGTCGCCCGCAGAGAACCGATGGGCGAAGAGCTCCGACCACAGAGAAGGGTCAGGCGTCAGGGCGAGCAAACAACGACGGACGTCGCCGGGTGGAGGGATCCCCAACTCGCTGAGGCGACCTGAGGACCCACCGTCGTCGGCCACCGTCACCAGAGCAGATATGGCCCCCGCGTAGGTCTGAATCGCCTCCAGTGCGGCGGCCTGCCCGTGCCCCCCACCGATGGCCACGACCGACGGTCCCGACGGGTCGAGCAGCAGGGACTCGAGAGCGGTCTGGGTTTGTGGCTTCACCGATCCATGTCGCGGTGACGAACCGAGGCGTTCACCCCGTGTGCTGATAGACGTTTCCGCAGCTCCTCCGCTATGGCCACCGACCGATGATGCCCGCCGGTGCAGCCGATCCCGATGGAGAGATACGACTTGCCCTCGTTCTCGAACTTCGGGATCAAGAACTCCAGCAGCTCGTCGACCCGGTCGACGAACTCCTTGGCCCCTTCGGCTGAGAGCACGTAGTCGCTCACCGGCTGGTGGATGCCACGCAGATCACGGAGCTCAGGTACCCAATGCGGGTTGGGGAGGAAACGGACGTCGAACACCAGGTCGGTGTCCCGTGGTGCCCCGTGCTTGAAGCCGAAAGACCTGATGGAGACACGCATGGGCCGGGTCAGGTCCTCGTCGGAGAACTGCGACTCGAGACGCTCCTTCAGCTCGCGCACGGTCAGGTTGGACGTGTCGATGACGACGTCGGCCATCTCACGAAGCTCCTCGAGGAGCTCTCGCTCGGCGACGATCGCCTCCTCGATGGTGTCCATCCCCAGCGGATGGGGACGACGGTTCTCGTCGTACCGTCTCACGATGACGCTGTCGTCGGCGTCGAGGAAGACGATCCGGGTGACCACCCCCTCCCGCTCCATCTCGGTCATCGCATAACGGAGCTCGTCGGTGGGAAGACCACCTCTTGAGTCGATGACGACGGCGAGATGCTTGTGGACCTCAGGGATGTCGTGGGCCTGTGCCGCCAGGCTGAGCAGCTGTGGCGGCAGGTTGTCGATCACCGTGTAGCCCAGATCCTCGAGGATGTCGGCGGCCGATGAGCGGCCCGCCCCGGACATGCCGGTTACCACCAGGACATGGGGTGCGTCCGTTGCGAGGAGGTCCATAGTGCTCCGCTAGCTGTGCAACGCAGCGTACAACTCGGAGGCCACCTGACCAGGCACTACCTCGGTCAGCTCTTGCTCGCTGGCCGAGCGGAGCTTCTTCAGGGAGCCGAAGTGCTTCAAGAGGTCCTTCTTTCGCTTTGGGCCTATGCCCGGGATCTCGTCGAGGATCGAGTCGACCATCGACTTGGAGCGCAGATTCTGGTGATAGGTGTTGGCGAAGCGGTGCGCCTCGTCCCGAACCTGCTGGAGCAGATAGAGGGCTTCGGCGTCGCGGGGGATCTGGATCGGCTCGGGACGCCCCGGCATGTAGACCTCCTCCATCTTCTTGGCGAGACCAATCACCGGTATGTCGAGGTCGAGCTCGTCCAGCACCTTCACGGCACGGCCAAGCTGTCCGGCGCCACCGTCGATCACCACCAGGCTGGGCGGGTACGAGAACCTGCCCTGCTCCGAGGCTGGCTTGTCCCGCTCCTTGAGATATGCCTTGAAACGGCGGCGGATGGTCTCTTCCATCGAGGCGAAGTCGTCCTGACCGGCAACGGTGCGGATCTTGAACCTGCGGTAGTCGTTCCTACGCGGGAGGCCGTCCTCGAGGACCACCATCGAGGAGACCGTGTTGGTGCCCTGGAGCGTGGCGACGTCGTAGGCCTCGATCCGCAGTGGCGGGTCGGTGAGCCCGAGGACTTCCTGGAGCGATCGGAGGGCCTTGGCCCGGGCGTTGTGATCCTTTTGCCGGCTGAGCCGGTGCCGACCAAAGGCTTCGGCGGCGTTGATCGAGGCCGTCTCCATCAGCCGTCGCTTCGCCCCCCGCTTGGGGACCCGGAGACGGGCCGGCCTTTCCCGCAGCGCGCTCAGCCACTCCGTGAGCAGGTCGGCCTCCGCAGG
>DASSVE010000091.1:0-20426 GCA_035706345.1 Acidimicrobiia bacterium | reverse complement strand
TTCCGGTCGCGAACCCGACCCCCGTGGTGATGCTGGTCTTCGACGAGTTCCCGCTGGCATCGATCATCGACTCCGATGGGAGCCTCCGCTCCGATCGCTTCCCCAATTTCGCCCGTCTGGCCGCCGACGGGACGTGGTATCGCAACGCGGTCACCGTGGAGCAGCAAACAGAGCACTCGGTGCCTGCGCTGCTCACCGGATCCGTGCCAGACCAGACGCAGACACCCGTGGCCGGCCAGTACCCGTTCAACCTGTTCACCGCCCTGCGCAGCACCTACGACCTGCACGTCTACGAGGCGATCACCCAGCTCTGCCCGCGCCAGCTGTGCGAGGGGCTGACCAGCTCGGCGAGCTCACTCGTCGCCGATGTCGGTGTCGTGTCCGGTCATCTGCTCCTCCCCGGTCCGCTCACCACGGATCTTCCGCCGATCGATCGAGGTTGGGGTGATTTTGCGGCTGCGGCCGGTGAGTTCGACGCCAGGGAGGCCTTCCAGGACCTGTTGGAGGACGGGGTCCGATCACCCATCGACCGTGTGCTGGAGGACATCAGGTCATACCACCCATCGGAAATGCCTCTGTTCTACATGCACGCGATCGTGCCCCATCACCCGTGGCAGTACCTGCCCGACGGCCGCCACTACCCCTTCATCGTCGACTCCAACCCGGCCAGTGTCGATGGCGGCTGGAACGGGGACGAGTTCCTGGTGGCCCAGTCCATGCAACGCCACCTGCTTCAGGTCGGCTATGCGGATCATGTCGTCGGCGAGGTCGTCGCCGAACTGGAAGCGGCCGGTCTGTACGAGAGTTCGCTGCTGATCGTCGTCGCCGACCACGGCATCGCCATAAGACCCGGGGTCGACCATCAGCGCAGGATCACCGACGAGTCGGTCGGGGAGATAGCCGCCATCCCGCTGTTCGTGAAGACACCCAATGCCGAGGGCGGGGTCATCGACGACCGACGAGCGCTGACCATCGACGTCCTTCCCACCATCGCCGACGTCATCGACGCCAGACTCCCGGACGGGGTGGAGGGGGTGTCCCTGCTCGGCCCGCCCGTCGAACGCGAGCAGACCACGACGGTCGGGCCCGATGGGGCTGTCACCTACGGTGCCGACGGGCACGAGAAACTGGAGGTGGCGGCACGCATCGAAAGCTGGTTCCCGGACGGGGACCCGTACGCCTTGCGTCCTCCGGGCTCCCCCGATCTGATCGGCCAGACCCTGGACACGTCCACGTTGCCGGTCTCCGGTCTGAGCGCCGAGATCATGGAGGCCGACCTCTATGCCGACGTCGATCTCTCATCCGAGGTGGTCCCTGCCCGCATCGGCGCCTCGTTGCACGAGCAGGTCGACGAGCCGGTGGTGGTGGCGGTGGTAGTCAACGGGAAGGTGGGCGCCCTGACCCGGACCTTCCGGGACGACGAGGGGGCTTCGATGCTCTCGTTGGTGGATCCCGCCCTCTTCGTGGACGGATCGAACCGGATCGAGCTGGTCGAGGTCACCGGGTCGGGCGAGCTCGCCCGCATTGCCACCCCATGACGGACCGTCAGGACAGGATCCGCTCCAGCCGGTAGGCGGTGATCGGCAGTTCCTTGCCCCTCAGCTCCTGGGCTCCCAACGAGGTGACCTCCACCCGATCGGCGATGGCCCGGTAGGTGCTCTCGCCGAGGACCACAGTGCCCGGCTCGGCCACGGCCTCGAGACGTGATGCGGTGTTCACCGGGTCGCCGACCACGCTGAACGATCGGAACTGGTCGCTGCCGATGTTGCCGACCAGCACCATCCCGGTGTTGATGCCGATACGGAAGCGTGGGGCCGCGGTATCGCCCTCGGTGGCGATCGAGATCAGCTCTTGCATCTCCAACCCTGTCTGGGCGGCCCGCAGCTCATGGCCGGGTTGCGGTTCGGGGAGGTCGAAGACGGCGAGAAGGGCGTCACCGACGAACTGGACCGCGGTCCCGCCATTGCTGAGGATGGAGGGGACCACGATCCCGAAGTAGCGATTCAGGAGCTCCGTGACCTCGGTGGGATCGGTGCCCTCCGAAAAGGTCGTGAAACCACGGAGGTCGGCGAACAGCACCGTGACCTCGGCCATCGACCCGCCGAGACCGGCTCGGGAAGGGTCTTCCCGCAAAGTGTTGGCCACATCCGTGGGCAGGTAGGTGCGGAACAAGGAGTCCAATTGTGCGTAGAGACGGACGTTCTCCAGGGCGATGCCGATCCCGGCCACCAGCGTGTCCATGATCGCCAGGTCACGGGACTGGAACTGGCCGGCCGGTCGGGCGAACTCCACGACACCGGCGGTCTCTCCACCGACCACGAGCTGTTTCGAGTGACGGGCGGCGTCCTCGGGCCATCCTCCGGAGCCGAGCCGATCCGGGAAGCTCAGACCCTGATCCGTGTTGAGACCGATCCGGATCACGTCCGGTGCGAAGCGCTCCCCGACGACCGTGATCACCTCCGCCAACAACTCGTCTTCGTTTCGTTCCACCCAGGTCTCGGTGGCGATGTGGGCGAGCGCCCCCAGCCGTCGGGCCTGGGTCCTCTCTGTGGCCAGCGCCCGCGCCGCCCGGCCCAACACCTCGGTTTGCCCCTCGGTGAGGGCGAAGCGGCTGCCCAGACCGGCCACGATCAATTCGAGCTCCTCGTCGCTGGTCCCGGTCTGCGCCGCCCGCTCCAGGGTGTCGGTGAGCGTCTCCAGGGCGCTGCTGTACTCGTGGCGAAGGATGTCGGCCGTCTCCCGGCTGACGATCCCGTCGAAGATCCCCGAGGAGGCGCCCTCCCTCCGGTACTGGGTGTAGGCCGAGTAGGCGACGAACCCGAACGCGGCGGCCATCAGGATGTGCCAGAGCCACCAGGACAGGTGCCAGTTACGGGCCGCATAGACGATGGTGAACATGGCCTCGGCGAGGAGCACCGACGCCGTGATCAGGGCGACCAGCATCACCGACGGCTTCCGTCGATGGGTCCGGTAGAAGGCAACGGCGGCCGCGAGGTAGAGGACGATCGCCGCCACCGCGACCCATCGGAGCGGCCCCACTCCCTGTTCCGGGATCGGATTGGACAACGGTGGCAGTTCGGCCAGGGAGACCACCCCCCAGCCCACCATGATGGCGACGAGGGTCCACTTGACGTACGGGTCCCAGGACACGATCCGTTGTGAGGTCGCCGAGCTGAGCTCGATCGAGGAGGCGGCGAACAGGACCGATGCCAGGGCCAAGCCCACCGGGGTGGCTATCTCGAAACCTGTGTTGGGCTGGCCGACGATGACACCCGGCGTGGCCAGGGCGTGCAGGAGGAGGAAGCCGGCGGCGAGCATGAATCCGTACCCGGCGAGCAGCAGCCGGGCGTCCTCCCGCAGCCGGGCCGCCCGGAGGATGAGGAACGCCAGGGCGACATTGACGGCGGCCACGGTCATGACCAGCCAGAAGTGGCCGGGCCGATGCTGCCATTGGATGTCGAGATCGGGCTGGGTGACGAGGAGCCACAGAGCGAGCACCGGCAATGCCATGTGCCCGACCCAGACCCCAACCCGCACCCTTCCTCCCGGTGGCCGGGGGAGGGCCACGTCGGTGACCACCATCGCCGAGATCCTATAGATGCTTCCTAATGCTCCAGATCCGAATAACCGGCTCTGCGCCGCGCGGAAAGCCTCAGAGCATCGGATGAGGCTCCTCGACGGGGATCCAGGTGGGAGCCTCGGTCTCCGTGATGTGCTGCTGGTCGACCGGGGTCACCCAGAACCCGACCAGAGAGGCCGCGACCTCCGGATGCGGGTTCACGGCCCGATGCACCACGCCGACCGGCTCGGTGTAGACGTCGCCGGCGGTGTAATGCTCGATACGTCCCTCGTATTGGAGCGAGATCAGACCACGGAGCAGGACGAAGTAGACGATGCCGTTGTGGATGTGCCAGGTGGCGGTCCGCCCCGGGTTGAGCTCGGATAGCTGGATGTTGACCCTGGCGTCGGTGTCCCTGGGGAACCTGGACTCGATCTCCTCGTAGAGAACCTGTCGCACGTGGGAGCCGTCTTCCGGGAGGAGCCCGCTCACCTGCAGGGCCAGGGTCTCCGGGTCGACGCTGAAGCTGGTCATCGCGTGACGATATCGCCGCTGCGCGCAGGACGGCCGTCTGTATGCTCCCGGCCCACCGTGAGATGAGGAGGATCGATGAGTGAGGTCGAGTCGAGTTCGCGCATGCTCTTCCGGGCGGCATTGGTGATCTTCCTGGTGACGATCGTCATCGGGATCCTCAACGGCATGGACCTGTGGGAGCCATCGCACAACATGCTGCTCACGCACGTCCACTCCGGGACCCTGGGCTGGATAACCCTGGCTGTCTTCGGTGGTGCACTGCTCGTCTTCGGTGACGACAACACCACCGGGGTACGCAACCTCTCGATGGCCGCGATCGGGGCCACCGCCCTCTACGTGATCGCCTTCGCCACCACCACGGGCATCTTCCGCCCGATCGCAGGCACGCTGGAGCTCATCGCCATCATCTGGATGCTGAGCTGGGTCGCCCGCCAGTACGCCGCCTCGGAGAAGAGCACCGGCCAACTCGGTCTGTTCCTGGCGATGATCTCGTTGACGATCGGGGGCATCCTCGGCGTGCTTCTCGGTCTCTTCGTGGCGAACGGGGAGATCCCCGGCCTGAGCAACGACGTCGCCTCCTCGCTGGCCGGGGCGCACCCGCCGGCGATGCTGATCGGCTACCTGGTGCTGGCCGGCGCCGCCGTGGTCCACTGGCTTCTCGACGGTCCGCAGACCGGGGCCGGGAAACTGGTCATGTGGGCGTTGTTCCTCGGTGGGATCCTGGCCAACCTGGCATTCATCCTCGATGTCGACGCCCTGGTCCAGGCGGCCACCGGTCTCGAGGTCATCGCCATCATCACCTTCACCGTTCACATGTGGGGGCGGATCAAGCCGTCGGCGTGGAGCGGGCAGGGGATGGACAACTTCGCCCGGATGTCAGCGGTGTTCCTCCTGGTCGGAGTGGGTCTGTTGGTCTACGTGGTCCAGCTGTTCATGTCGGGTGAGCTCGACCCGGAGACCGGGACCGGGCCGATCCGGGTGCTGCTCGCCTTCGACCACGCGATGTTCATCGGGGTGATGACCAACGCCCTCTTCGCCCTGGTCTCCCGTACCACCACCCGTGAGCCGAGCACCGCTCTCGTGTGGGTGGTCAACCTGGGCGTGATCCTGTTCCTGGTCGGTCTCGTCGGCGACGTCGACATCCTGATCCAGATCGGAGCCCCGGTCATGGGTCTGGCCCTGATCTACGGGGTGTTCGTCTTCCTGACCAGGATGGGCAGCACATCGTCGGCGCCTGCCGCCGTGTGACCGCACCGACAGTCGAAGATCTGGAGCTTGGGCCGGGTCGCCCCTTCTACCTGGTGCGCCCGGCCCGGCCGACCGGTCCGGCAATCATCTACCTGCATTGGTTCGACGAGTCGCCGAACGCGAACAGAGGCCAGTACCTGGACGAGGCGCATCGCATGGCCGAGCAGGGCGTGGTCTCGGCCTTGCCCCAACTGGCGTTCCCGTGGGAGAGCCCCCCTACTGACATCGACGCAGATCTGGCACGGATCGAAGAGGAAGGGCGCATGATCGACCAGGTGTACCAGCGTCTGGTCGACGAGCCCGATGTCGATCCCGATCGGGTAGCCCTCGTCGGTCATGACTTCGGGGCCATGCACGGAACGTCGTTGTTCGGGCGGAGGGACCTGGCCTGTGCGGTGCTCGTGGCGGCTACCCCTCGATGGTCGGACTGGTTTCTCCCCTTCTGGCCGATCGAGTCCAATCGTCACGAGTACATGAAGGCGCTCGACCCCGTCGATCCCATCACGAGAGTGTCACAGGCCCGGTGCCCGGTCCTCTTCCAGTTCGCCAAGAGCGACTACTACATCGCACCGATGACCGGCGCCGAGTTCTTCACCGCCACACCCGAGCCGAGATCGGTGAGCAGCTACGAGGCCGACCACGCCATGGATCTCCCCGAAATCGTGGATGACCGGGTGGCCTTCCTCGCAGGGCATCTCCGGCTCGGTGGCTGAGCGCGATCAGGCGGTCCAGCCGAGCAGGTTCTCCCCGACGGTGAGGAACACCCACCAGAAGGCGGCGGCGCCCACGGCCACGAGCGGCGTCCACACCCTCCGCTCGCGGAACACGGTCACCAGCGCATAGATGCCGGCCACCCAGACACCCCAGAGGACCAGCAGCCACGGATAGGGGACCACCAGCCCGCTGGTGAGATAGACGAGCCCGATCGCCACGTAGAGGATGATTCCGATGACCCCGCTGATGGTGGCGGCCGTCTGATTGGCCTGGGCTCCGTCCTGCATGGCGGCAAGGTAGCGGTACGCGACCGGTTCCAGCGGCACACTCGCCCTGATAGAGATTCAATCGAACGGCTTCTGATGCCGATATTCATCCAGGCGAGCAAAAGGAGCAGTGATGTTGTCGCAGCAGACCTTGGAGGCCATCGATTCCAGGCATACCGCCGGTGGAGCTCTCAGAATGTCAGCGCTGATCGGCGACCCGCCCCGGGGCCCGCGCGACGCCCTCCTCGCCGACATCGCGTTCGCGGCCAGAGACCACCTGGTTCTCTCTATCGATCAGAACGCGCCGAGCAATTCACCGAGACGGCGCGCCGATCTGATCCCGTAGTCGGCGTAGCAGTTGTTCATGAGGGCGTGGACGTTGTCCGCTTGGTCCGCCAGAGTCTTGATTCGCGGCACCCATTCCTCCAGCTCCTCTTTCGAGTAGTCGTAGCGGAACCGCTCCGCGGCGGTGATCCCCTTCTTCTCCCAGTTCTCCGCGTTCCTGCCATGGAAGCGGACCTCGGCGACAGGGGCCGTGACCGCCACCACCGGGGGCACCGAGCTCTTGAAACCCTGGGGCTCGTCCACGCACACGTAGGCCAGCGAGTGGCGCTCGAGGAAGTCGAGGGTGTCGGTCATGTTCTCCTCGTCGAGCCACCGGCCATTGCGAAACTCCACCGCAAGCTGGAAGTCCTCGAGCTGGGCGGCGGCCCACTTGAGATATCCGAACGACCCACGGGTCGGGTACACGTACGGGGGTAGCTGGAAGAGAATCACGCCCAGCTTGCCCGCCGAGTGCAGCGGCATCAAGGCATCCCGGAAGGCCTGCGCCGCCTCCTCCTGCAGGTCGCGGGGCAGGTCGCGCATGTAGACGTTCTTCTTCTCCTTCATCTCATCGGGCAGCTTCTCCCGAATGTCCTTCCACAACGACTTCGGAGGGGTGGGGTGCTGGGTGAGGAGACGGAAGGCCTTGACGTCGAAGGTGAAGTCGTCCGGTGTCCGCTCCACCCACAATCCGGCCACCCTTTCGGAGGGCGGGGCGTAATAGGTGGAGTCGACCTCGACGATGGGGAAGTGCTTCGCGTAGAACGCGAGACGTTCCTCGGCTGTCATGTTCTTGTCGGGGTAGAAGAGATCGGTCTCCGTCAAGGTCGGATCCGTCCACGAGCAGGTTCCGATCTTCACCTTCGCAGTCACGCCATACAGGCTAGGGCTGTCAGCGGGGGAGGCTCACCGTGAACACGGCACCGCCCTCAGCCCGGTTTCCGGCCGTGATCGACCCCCCGTGGGCGAGGACGAGATCCCGGGAGATCGAGAGCCCCAGACCGGTCCCGGTGGAGTCGGCCGACCTGGCGAAACGATCGAAGACCCTCTCCAGTTCGTCCACGGCCAGCCCCGGCCCCGTGTCGGCGACCTCGACCACCACTGTCTCGGGCCGCTCCGACACCGTCACCTCGAGTCTCCCGCCCTCGGGCATCTGACGGAGCGCGTTGGCGACCAGATTGGTCAGCACCTGCTGGATCCGGTGCGGGTCGGCCTCTGTCTCGGCCGTGTCGCTTCCGGCCACCACCATCTCGACTCCCTGTTCTGTGCTGACCCGAACGAAGGAGTCGAGCACCGACTGCGCCAGCTCCACCAGGTCGGTTGGCTCGGTCTCCAGGCGCAGTGTTCCCGCCTCGGCCGTGCTGAGCAGCCTGAGGTCGTCGAGCAGACGGTCGATCAGGTCGATCTCGTCCACCACGTTGCTCAACTCGGCCGGGGAGTGCAGACCGTCGATCACAGCCTCGACCTCGCCTCTGATCACGGTCATCGGAGTGCGCAGCTCATGCCCGATGTCGGCGAGGAAGCGGCGACGTCTCTGGTCTTCCTCCTCGAGCCTCTCTGCCATCCTGTTGAACGACAGGGACACCGGCGTCAGTGGCCCCCGGATGTCGGTCCGCAGTCGGACACCTTGCTCGCCCTGGCCCAGCCGCCTGGTGGCCTCGATGAGCTCGCCCACCGGCGCCCAGGTCCGGCGGAACATCCCGCGAGCCAGCAACACCAAGGCACCGAGGATCAGCACCGTGAGAACGATCACCCACCAGTGTCCGCCCCCCGTCATTGCCGCCAGTGCTGTGGCGATCACGGCGCCGAGGACGCCGGCGAGGACGATGAGGAAGAAGAGGAACCCGACGAAGCGGCGGAACATGTGGGGCCCGGGCCCGCCCCGCCCCCCGGGTGGACCCCACCTCCGGTCCGAGGGCGGTCCCTTGTGCTCAGGCATCGTCGAGTCGGTATCCGACGCCGTAGACGGTGATGATGTGAACCGGGTGTCGCGGGTCCGGTTCCAGCTTCTTGCGCAGGTTCTTGATGTGGCTGTCGATCACCCGCTCGTAGGACTCGATGGACACCCCATGGACCGCGTCCAACAACTGGCCGCGGGTGAAGACCCGCCCCGGCTGCGACGCCAGTTTGGCGAGGAGGTCGAACTCGGTGGCGGTGGCCTCGATCGGCTGGTCACCACGCCGAACCGTGCGGGATCTGAGATCGACTTCGAGATCGCCCACCCTGATGGTCTCGGTGGGTAGGTCGCCGCGGCTGCGTCGGAGCACTGCTTTCACCCTCGCCACCAACTCCCGGGGGCTGAACGGCTTGACCACGTAATCGTCCGCGCCCAGCTCGAGACCGATGACCCGGTCCGTCTCCTCGCTGCGGGCGGTGAGCATGATGATGGGCACGGTCATCTGGGAGCGGATCGACCGGGTGACGTCGAGACCGTCGATCCCGGGCAGGCCCAGATCGAGGATCATCAGGTCGGGTCGTTGCCCGCGGGCGGCGGCCAAGCCCTCTTCACCGTTTCTGGCGATCGTGACGTCGAAGCCCGCCTCGGTGAGGTACTCCCTCACGAGGCGGGCGATCTTCATCTCGTCTTCGACCACGAGGACCTTGGTCATCGCGACATTCTGCCGTGGCGTCAGGTCGTGTCCGGGCGGTCGCCGCCAGAACTGTCGGTCTCGTGGGCCCTCTCGTGCCAGGTCTGGAGACGCTGCTCCATGTGGGACCGGGTGTCGTCATCCCAGCGACCCGGCCCGTACCAGCCCCTGCGCCCACCGCCCCAGAAGAACATCCGGGAGATGAGCCCGAACAGGAGGATCAGGAAGAGGAATCCGAAGAAGAACCCAAAGGGCGGGAAGAAATGGGGGCCGCCCCAGTGGGGGCCGCCACGCACGACCACCTCTGTGGCCGTCTCGGCGAGCCCGTTCTGGTACCCGATCTGATAGACGGCGTACCCGGCGGCACCGAGGACGCCGAGGGTCAGGATGGTCCCGATCACGGCGCCGACGACATTGCGTCTCATGTCAATCTCCTTTCAGTCGACACCCTCATCGTGCGATCCGGATATGGAGGTGGTGTGGACGCGATGTGGAAGATTGGAGCGAATTTTTTCGGGACGTCCGATCTACCATGACGAGAAGCTGACATGCTCGACCTACAGCGGTTGTTCGTGGAGAGGCTCGGCGAGCACGATCTGGAGGTGCTCGCATCGCTCGATGACGTCGCCCTGCCCCCCGCTGATCTGCGGTCGCAATTCTTGAGGGACCCGGGCTCGGTGGTGTCGCGTCTGGGGGACCCCCGGCTCTATCAGGCCCTCTTCGAGGATGATCCGACCGAGCGCATCCACGTGTTGTCCCCCTCACTGGCGTTCGGTGTGCTGGTGCAGCGCACCATCCGGGATCTGCAGTCGACGAGCTATGTCCCGGAATGGGTCGGTGCGGGGGAGCGTCTTCCCGTCTTCGACGTGACCAGTCTCCGGGAGTTCATCGAGAACCCGGCCCGTCAATACCTGATCATCGATCTGCTCGCCTCGTTCACCAGGGTGGCCAGCGGTTCGATGTGGGTGCGCACCCAGAGGGGGTATCACCGCCGGCGCTACAGCGAGCTCGACCCGCTGAGCCTGGCCGAGATGGTGGCGGGTCTGCCCAGGGAGCGCCGCGGGGTGGGTTACCGGCGTCTCGGCGACGTCGCCCTGTTCCTGACCGGGGTGTTCCCCGACCACACCGCCCGCAACCCCCTCAGCGAGATGCGTCGCGAGCGTCTGATCGAGTCCACCGGAGTGGCTGCGGACTTCGACATCGGCATCGAGTACATCCACTTCCTGGAGTTGGCCGGCCGGCGCTGGTACGACCGGGCGGCGAGCGGGCCGTTCCCTCCACCCGAGGGAGAGCAGTTGCTCCACGACCTGGCTGACAACTTCAGCGCCGCCCGCCGGTTCCTGAACTACCTGGCCGACACCTATCTCCACCGTCTCCCGACCGGCTTGATGAACCCGATCGGGTGAACGGAAGCGGAAACCTCGGATAGGTGGTTCCGTACCGGAACCGGGCCTCTCGAGAAAACAGGGTCGAAAGACTCATCGCGGGAAACCGGTTAGGGGACGATGACGTCCTAATGTCGCCACTCGTTCTCAGCTCCAGGTCCGCGATGGTCGACAAGACCCGTCCACTCCACATCAACAAGCCAGTCCTCGTCGTGACCGTGTTGGCGATCCTCTTCTTCTGGATCCCGGTCGTGGCTGCCGCCTGGGTGCTCGGCACCCTGGGCTGACCCTCACCATTTCTCAGGTGGCGTCGGCTCCGAAGAGACGCAGGGTGAGGACGTTGTTCTCGATCGTCAGCCGCCAGGTGTGATCGCCCAGTTTCCACTCGGTCCGGCGGGCGACATCGGTGAAGTCGGCCAGTGACCCGCCGCCCAACCCCTGGTCCTGGTACGCCGCGATGCACTCGGGGGAGTAGGGCGCCGTCATGTGGCAGAGGTGAAGGAACAGGGACGCCGTCGCCGGCTCGCTCAGCCACCCCGTCGCCATCAACGCGTAGACGGCCTCGGTATCGGGGTCGAAGGCACCTGCCAGCCGCCCCCACTCACCGAACCGGTAGATGAACGTGTCGTACTCGCCGGTCTCGTTGTAGCGGGTCAGTCCCTTGATGATCTCCGGGGGTGTCTCCACCGTGTTCCAGGACCCGGTCACCTCATCCAGGTACAGACCGAGTGATCCTGCCGCCGGATCGGGCTTGGGCGCAGGAGTGCTCACAGCGACCTGCTGGACGGTCTCCGGCGCCCCGCCCCCGATGGACGAGACCAAGCTGGCGATGACCACCGCGGCGGCAATGATCCCGAGGATGACCGTCAGGATGCGGGCTCCCTCGAGGAGGGTCGTGGCCAGGAGCACGATGATGGTGATCGTGAGAAGCCACGACATCATGCCGGCGGCTGTCGCCACCACCAGCAGGACGGCACAGATGGCGAGCGAGAGGACGTAGGCCGAGGAGAGACCCGAGCGCAGCTTGACTTGAGGGCCGGCTTGCTCGACGAGGTGTTCGCCTTCCACCGAGGGGGGAACGACCTCTTCTGGCGCGCTGTCGTCGTCGAGACGGTCGCCGTCGGCGCTCAGCCCGCGAGTCAGCTCACGGAACTCGTCGTCACTGATCCGGCCTTCGCTCCGCATCCGGCGGAGCACGCTGAGATTGTCGCTGTCGACGGTCATGCCGCTCTCCTCGGCGCTCCCGATATTGATCGGCAGGGCGGCGGAGATTCCGAAGTCCTAGTCGTCCGGGTCAGGAAGCGAGGGGTATTCGTTCGGGTAGAGACCGGCGGCGAATGCGAAAACCCTGTCACCGGATCGGGGCAGCTGCCCGAAATCCTGGACCAACTCGATCACTCGCTCCCAGAACTCCCTCGCCTGGTCCTCGCTGATCCGGGCCCTCCTCAGCACTGCCCTGAGCTCGTCGGCCTCATGTGCGGGTCTCGAGTTGGATGCGGCCACGGCGAGCAGATTGGGGAGGGTGGCTGCCAGCTCAGGGTCTATCTCGCCGACGAGGAAGATGCGGGCGGTGCGCCCGTAGAACCGCTCTTCCACGGCCCGCACCCGGCGCGTCCTGACTACCTTCAGCATCCCGGCGTCGACCAAGACCCCGACGTGATAGGCGACGGTGCTCGGTGGCCGCCCGACTGCCAGGGCCAGCTCGCTGACGGTGGCGGCCCGCTCAGAGAGAAGGTCGAGGATGCGGCTGCGGACACCATGCCCCAGGGCTCGCAGCTCCTGAGGCGTCGAGATCGTCATCCGATCTTCCAGCTCGTAGTCGGGGATCGCCTTACCACTCGACATTTTTGGAATGTTCCGCTACCTTCGATCGAGAAATCTCGATCATCCTAGAGAAAAGGACCCGGAGTGGAAGTGATCTTGATCCCCGGTCTGTGGCTCAACGGTTCCTCCTGGGACCAGGTGACACCCGCACTGCGGGAAGCCGGGCACCATCCGGTCCCGCTGACGCTTCCCGGCATGGAGGCCAAGGACGCCGATCGGTCCCGGATCAGTGGGAAGGACTACATCGACGCCATCGTCGCCGCCATCGACGCCGCCGACGGTTCGGTGGTCCTGGTGGGCCATTCCATGGGCGCCTCGTGGGCCCACGCCGCAGTCGATGCCCGCCCGGATCGTGTCGTTCGTGCGATCTACATCGGGGGGTTTCCCCTCCCCGATGGGACAGGCGGTGGGTTCCCGGAGGTGAACGGGGAAGTCCCCTTGTTCGAATGGCCCGATTTCGACGAGGCCGACCTCCGCGACCTCGACGACGACGTACTGGCCAGGTTCAGGGAACGAGCGATTCCCTCCCCGGCCGGAGCGGCCAACGACCCGCAGAGTCTCACCGACGAGCGCCGGTACGACGTGCCCGTGACCATGGTCTGCCCCGAGTTCACCTCCGAGATGGCCAAGGAGTGGATCGCCGAAGGCGAGATTCCGGAGTTGGCCCGGATCCAGGACGTCACATTCGTCGACCTTCCCACCGGTCACTGGCCTCAGTTCACCAAACCCGACGAGTTGGCCCGCGTGATCATCGAGGCGATCGAGACCTGACGGAGCCGCTCGTTTTGCCACGACCCTTCTTTGGGTAGTGAGGGGCGAAGATCAAGGAGGATCTATGCCCGAACGAGTCTCTGAGGTGATGACTCCCAACCCCGTGACCCTGGACGACACCGCTGACCTGTTCACAGCTGCACAGGCGATGCGGGACAACGACATTGGTGACGTCATCGTCACCGGCAGCGACGGCAAGCCGTGCGGGATCGTCACAGATCGTGATCTGGTCGTACGCGGGATGGCCGAAGGCCTGGATGCGGCATCGGCGACGTTGGACGATCTCTGCAACCATCGTCTGGTGACGGTCGGCGCGGACGACTCGATCGCATCCGTGGTCAAGACGATGGAGGAGAGCGCCATCCGCCGGCTCCCGGTCATGGAGAACGGCGACCTCGTGGGCATCGTGTCCATCGGTGATCTCGCCGTGCAGCGTGATCCGAAATCTGCTCTCGGCGAGATCAGCGCAGCGCCACCGAACAATTAGGCCGGCTCGAGCTCGATCCTGATCATGACGATCTGGGGGATTAGCGCCGACACCTTCTCGGCGACGATGTCCTCCTTGCCCAGACCGTATGCCTTGGCGTCGACGGGTCGCTTCGCCAGGTACTCCAGCATGAAGTCGAGGATCTCTTCTTCGTCGGTGACGATGCCGGCCTTGCCCTCGTAGACGACGCCGGCGAGTCTCAACTGGACCATGGCGGGGTCTTCGAAATTGTGCCACCACTTGCGGCTTCGCTTGGTGACGATGGTGATCACGTCGTCCTCACGCCAGTAGCTGACCGGGATGACGTACTCCTTGTGGGTCCTCCGGCCGCGAAAAGTCAGCAACGCGAGCGTCTGACCCAACCACTTCTCGATGACGGGTGTGGTCAGGGCCCACTTGACGAACGAATTGGCCCAGCCTGGTGGGCGGTCGTCTGGAACCACGATTGTCTCGGTAGCCGAATCGCTCATAGGGACACCTCCTGTCTGTCGACTCGACCGAATACGCCCAGTTTCCGACCATGAAAGGAACCCGAACAGGGTCGAAGGACTCTTGCTTCGACCCGGTCAGCCCGATTCGCAGCCCAGACCGTCGTTGTCGTTCCCGTCGAACCCGTGCGGGTCGGGTGGGAGCACCTTGAACCTGCGGTGAGGGATGTCGCCGCAATCCAGATCGGGCGGCGGGGACGGGATGCACACGTCGGGATAGCTCGGATCGCAATTGCCTGCGATCGGGGCGACCGCGGCGGCCGGGGTGGTCGCCGAGGTCTTGGGCGGCGTCTCCGACGAAGGCGGCGAATACGTGTAGCTGTCGTGGGTGTTCCCGTTCGGATCCAGGATGAAGACGGTGTCGCCGTCGTTGTTCCAGACCGCCGAGCCCACGTTGCACCAGAAGAGCTCGGTCCCGAAGTCGTCGCCGCATCCTGTGCGCAGGATCAACGTCTCGCCGGCGGTGAGCGCGAACCCGGCCGGGAACCGATACCGATGGCTGGCCGACTCGTCTTTCACGGACCATCCGGTCAGGTCGACTGTGTTGGTTCCCTCGTTGGCGATCGTGATGTACTCCTCGTTGAGGTTGGCGTTGTCGTCGCCGGGTGCGTCGTATGCGACGTCAACCGTGCGCAAGTAGGCATCGGCGGCCGGGCCGCATGCCTCCGGCGCCCACAGACCTAGCTGTGCCTCCCGGGCCTCGGCTTGAGCCACCTCGAACCGTTCGGCCAGGGCCATGTCGGGCGGATAGCGACGTGCGATGGCGGCGCCTCTGCGCACCAACTCCTCGTTGACCGAGAGACTCCCGACCCAGAGGTAACGAAGCAGCCGGTCGTTGCTGTCCCGATCGGAGACGTCGACCGTGGCCGCGATCCGGGACCCGACCGGTGTGAGGGCGGCGAGAGCCTGTGCCGCCTCGTCGGCGAAGCACTCGTTGCGTTCCGGGGTGTTCATCCCGATGAGTCGGAGGCTCTCCACGGTCCCGGCCGCCGTCCGGACCCTGATGGTGTCCCCGTCGATGATCTCGATCACCTCCATGGTCTCCGCGCCGGGCGGCGGGGTTGCGGACGGATCTCCGGAGGGACCCGCAGCAGGTGCGGCGAGCAGCGGGTTGCTCGAAGTCGGGGACGTGGTTCCCGGCACCGAAGTGGTGGTGGTCACACCAGCCGAGGTCGTGGTCGTGCTCGTGGGCAAGGTCGTGCTCGGGTCGGGCCGGGTCGAGGTGGTCGTCGACGCCAGGGCCACAGGTGGAGAGGGGTCAGCCGGGGCTGGGTCCTCGCCACCCGCCAGGACCAAGAGGGCCAGGGCGGTGGCGGGCACCCACGCCGGCGAGACAGGCCGGGGAGGCCGGGCAGAATCGGCGCCGGGGAGCCAGGGTGTCGTCTTGTACTCGCGCCAGGCCTGCCGGCGCTGCCACCAGGTCTTCCAGGACGCCACCGACCAGAAACGCCACCAGTCGCCGTCGTGTGATGTCATCAGTCCTCAGAGTCTCGGCTCGGTCGCCGCGATTGTGCATCGGCCTAAGGTCCCATCTTGGGATCACCCCCTCCGAATCCGTCCAGGAGTTCTGGGACGATTTCGCCGATGCGACCGGGGTCGATGCCACCTTCGAAGCCTGGTCCTTCGCTAGCCTGCTCTGGACCGCCTCACCCGGATTCCCCTCGTGTGGAAGGGGGTGGTGGCTGTGGGATCCCAGATCATGACGCTGTACCAGGTGGGCCTCGTCCCGTTGAACGTCTCAGATGACCGGGCCAAGATGGATCCATGGTTTCGGTGTTCGAGGCCGCCGGTGGCGCCATCGGGATGCTCGAGTTGGCCCGCGCCTGGCACGAGCGGTGTCTGGCCGACCCGATCATGTCGCATCCGTTCTCGCATCCGGATCAGCACCCACAGCATCTGGAGCGTCTCGCTGCCTACTGGGGAGAGGCTCTAGGCGGGCCGAGCGTCTACACGGACGGGATGGGGGACGAGACCCACGTGCTCGTCACGCATGCCGGCAACGGGGAGCACCGCGAGATGGACCGTCGCGCGGTCGCCTGTTTCGACGCCGCTCTGATCGATGTGGGTATCACCGATGAGCCGCTCCGCACCGTGCTACACGACTACTTCGAGTGGTCGACCGATCGGATGGGGGAGCATCCCGACTCGCCTGACTCAGTCCCGCAGGGGCTGACCATCCCGAAGTGGTCCTGGGAGGGTCTGGTCGAGAGCTGATCCACTGGCTGACTCGGTTCAGTCCCGAGTGAGGAGTGCGGGAAGTTCGGCCACCCTCTCGTAGTCGGCGAGCCCGTTGTAGCCGTGGGCCGAAAGCCGGACATAGGCATCCTCGCCGAAGAAGGTGACCGCCACGTCGAGGTCAAGGGAACGTCGGGCTGCGGTCATCACCGATGCCGCCCAGTCGTAGGTGCGCGGGCCTGGCACCGGGAGTCTCACCAGCCTCATCCAGGGCGCACGCATGGTCTCGGGTCTCGCATCGGGCGCCACGTCCCATTCCGCCGAGAGGGTGGTGCACGTCTTGTCCAACACCTCATTGATGTGCGTGTCCAGACCATGCGTCCTCATCGAGTCGAGAACCCTCAGAGCGAGGGGAGCGGTGAGGAAGGCGGTGCGGTCGTCGGTGCCGGTCCACGTGAAAGAGCCGGGAAAGGTCTCGTCGCCTGTCCAACTGCCCTGGAGGGGACGGATCTCGGCTCCGGCGCCGGCCACGATCACGCCGGCGCCGCGAGCCGCACACGGCCACTTGTGCAGGTTGGTCACCCAAACGTCGGAGGTGTCTATGCAGGGATTCGACAACATGCCGGAATGGGCGCCATCGACGATGACCTTCGTCATCGGTGAGATCTCACGGATGGCACCAGCCATCTCGTTCACCGGAAGCAGCAGCGCCGTGTCTGAAGTGATTTCGTCGAGGACGACCACTGCCGGAAGATGCTCGCGCACAGACTCGAGGACCCGCTCGCCGAAGAGGGTCACGTCATCGAGTTTCTCGAACCCGAGCGTGACGAGCCGAAACCCGACCTTGTCTCCGAGGTGTCGCGACCCGATCTCGATCCCGCCGTACCCGAGATTGGTGGTCAGGACCACATCGCTGCTCCCGGCGAGGCTTCCGACGACGTCGATGATCGCCGTGCTGACGTTGTGGCGGAAGGCGACCGTCTTGTCGTTGCTCACGCCTAGGGACCTCGCCACTTCGTCGGCGGCTGAGCGAATCACCTGCTCGTGGGTCTCCCGGAAGTGCTCGGCGGGATCGGCGTCGATCTCGATCTCCAGCCGGTTCTGCAGCTCGCGCACGATCCGGAAAGGACGTCCGAACGATCCGTGATTGAGGAGCCGGATTGTTCCGCTGGGCTCCCAGAGGTCTTTCCATCTCTGCGCTGCGATGTCATCCGTCACGGCGACGGGCAGCGGCATCAGGGGATCCACTTGCGCAGGGTATTCAGGCTGGATCCGAGACTCGATCTCAGTCTTCGACTCTCACCGAGGCGTGCATCCCGGACTCGAAATGGTCGATCAGGGCCCCTTCAGAGTCTTGGGCAACGATGCGACAGGTGAAGCTGTACACGCCGGCGGCCAGGTCGACCTCGAGGCGGGCGTTCTCGTCTGGTGCTACCAGATCGGTGGCGGCGACCACCTGACCACTCGAGTCGGTCACCACGAGGGTGTGTGGGAACTCCCCGGAGTTGGTCACGTCGAGGGATTGCGAACCGGCCGGGATCGTGCTCGGCCCGGCGATGGCGAACTCGCTCAGGTCGAAGCTGTCGCCGGACACGTCCGACGAGCAGCCGCCGAAGATCAGGGCGACGATGGCGACCAACCTGAGCCACTTGCTCATGTGCCTGCCATCTCCTTCTGCTCGACCCGCGCCGGAAGGGCGATCTGGAAGATGGTGCCGCGAGGAGAGGTGGCGACCTCGATCGACCCGCCCATTGCCTCCACCATGACCTGAACCATGTACAGGCCGATCCCGGTCCCCGGGCTGTTGCTGTTCTTCTCGAACTTCTCGAAGGCCCGAGGGAGGAATTCCGGGTCGATCCCGGGGCCGTCGTCGGAGACAACGAAGTAGACCGGGGTCGGAGGCCGTGTCCCGATCCGGTGCGCACCTTCGATGAGGGGTCGGGTGATGCCCAGCACCTCGACCTCGCTCGCCCCGTGGGTCATGGCGTTGTCGGCCAGGGACGCCAGGACGAGTGACAGAGTCCGAACATCGGTCCGCACCTCGTAGGCGACCCTCTCCTCGGCCTCGACCAGGACGGCCCCCGCGGCAGCGCACACTTCCTCCATCGGCACAGCGACCAGCTCGCTCACCATGCCTTGGTTCTCGATCCGGGCCACGGCGAGGATCTGGTCGATCATCTCATTGAGCCGCTTCCCGTTGGCCACCATGGAGTCGATCAGCTCCCGTCCCTCCCTGGGTGTGAGCTGCCCGCTGCGCAGCAACTCGGCGCCCGTCACCACGCTTGTCAGTGGTGTCCGCAGCTCGTGGTTGATCATCAGCACGAATTCCGACCGGATCCGCATCTTCTCCTCTGAGAGGGCGAGGGCGCGCTCGGCGCGCCGCCGGGCATCGGCGAGCTGGGAGTTCACGCGCTCCAGCTCCTCAGCCTGACGACGCAACAGCTCGGACTCGACGGATATCTCTCTGTGATTTCGGGTGGCCCGGGCGTGGCCGATGCCGACCGCCGTCCCCAGGGTCACGAAGACCGCTCCGAGCGCGAGAAGTTGCAGCGTCAGCTCCTGAACCTCACCGGGCTGGGCTCGGCGGGAGAGCAGCTCGGAAACGTCGTAGTGGAGGAGCAAGGACCCGTCGCCGTCCGGAAGCGGGGAGAGCACCTGATAGAGGACGCTCTCTGCCGGCCATTCGGTGACGCCGTCCAACTCGATCGGCTGATCCACCGAGGTGGCCAATGCGGCGAACCTGCCTTCACCGGAGCTGTAGATGAATAGTGGGTTGGTCAGAGTCTGACCGGACAGGGTTCCAGAAGTGGAGACAATGATGGTTCCGTCCGGGCCGACCAGGGACACCGCCTCGATACCCAGGTCGTTGCGGGCCATCCTGACCGCTTCGTCGGGGTCTTCGACTCCGGCCATCGTCCGCAGGGCGCGTTCCGCGTCGGCGACGAAGACTTCGCCCTCGCCAATCGGCCTGGTCGCCGCCGACTGGTGAACGATGGCGATGATGAACGTCGCCGCCGCCAGAAGGCCGATCACGACCGCGACTACCAGCCACCATTTCGAAGGCGGACGCGCTGAATGGGGCCGTGTTCCCACGTCCTGTTATCGGAAGAATCGGCACTTCCCTGTACCGGCGGGGATGCTGGATGCGAGTCTGATGTGGGTGACGGACAAGTGAGGGCGAGCGTTACGTGACCTTCAGTCGTAGCCTCGGTGCATGGAGATCCCTCAGTCGGTTCGTGACCTGCTCGAGACCGGCCCCCTCGGGCATCTGGTCACCCTGGACGAGGATGGAACCCCGCATGTCACACTGGTATGGGCTGGCTTCGACGGTGACGAGTTGGTGTTCGCCACTTTCCGAGACCAGCACAAGCTGAGGAGCATCCGCCGCGATCCGAGAGTGGTGGTCTCGTTCCAGGCCAAGGAGCACAGCGGTCCCGGGCTGCACCCTTACGCGGTGATCCAGGGAAAGGGGACGGTGACCGAAGGCGGCGCCCTCGAGTGGATGGACCATCTCAGCCAGTTCTACCTCGGACCCGGCACACGGTTCCCGCGACGGGATGTGCCGCCGGGGTACGTCACCAGGGTGACCGTGGAGCGGATCTACGGTGTCGGGCCCTGGGGCCACGACTTCTGATGGATTCCGAGGGCGGGCAATCGGTCCCGACCCGTCAGCGACAGTGACCGGCCTCGATCGCGATCACTAGGCGGTAGCGGTGACCACGTAATACTCGTGACGTCGCCCGACTCGGACCCTCTTGACCGACGCATCCTCGAACCCAAGCTCGAGACAGCGGGCGATCAGGGAGTCCACCTCGTCGGCGGTGAGCCCGTGCCCTTCCTGACGGGGACCGATCACGCCCTCCATGATGTGCAGACGCCCCTTGGGCGCCAGCAACCTGAGCACCTCCCTGAGCCCGGCGTCGCGGTCGGACCAGTGGTGGAACGAGGCCACGTTCACAACGACGGTGAAGTACTGGTCGGGAAAGGGGAGTGCCTCGGCAGATCCAACCCGCACGTCGGCGCTTGGGACTCTTCGGGCGGCACGGTCCACCATCGACGGGCT
>DASSVE010000090.1:0-5704 GCA_035706345.1 Acidimicrobiia bacterium | reverse complement strand
GTGCTTGGGGTCGATCGGGAGGTAGGGGACCTCCCAGATGTCGTAGTCGGTGCCGAGGGCGTCGAAGCCCTTCTTGATGGCGTCCTGGTGGCTGCCGGAGAAAGCGGTGTAGACGAGCTCGCCGACGTAGGGGTGGCGGGGGTGTACCGGCAGGCGGTTGCAGTACTCGGCCACCCGGCGCAGTGAGTCGATGTCCGTTATGTCAAGTTCGGGATCGACGCCCTGGGCGAACAGATTCATCGCCAGGGTCACGATGTCGACGTTCCCCGTGCGCTCGCCGTTGCCGAACAAGGTCCCCTCGACCCGGTCGGCGCCGGCCATGACCCCGAACTCGGCGGCGGCGACGGCGCAGCCACGGTCGTTGTGCGGGTGCAGGCTGAGCACGATCGAGTCGCGGCGGCTGATGTTCCTCCCGAACCACTCGATGACGTCGCCGTAGACGTTGGGGGAGTAGGACTCCACGGTCGCCGGGAGATTGACGATTATCGGGTCGTCGGGGGAGGGGTCCATCTCGTCCATGACCGCCTGGCACACCTCGACGGCGTAGTCGGGCTCGGTGAGCGTGAAGTTCTCCGGTGAGTACTCGTAGCGGATGACGGTGTCACCCATGCTCTCCTCGAGCTTGCGGCACAGCTTGGCGGCGTTGACTGCGATGTCCTTGATGCCCTCCTTGTCCATGCCGAACACGACTTCCCGCTGCAGGGGATTGGTCGAGTTGTAGAAGTGGACGATGGCCGAGGGTGCGCCGGCGATCGAGTCGTAGGTTCGCTCGATCAACTCCTCGCGGCACTGGGTCAGGACCTGGATCGTCACGTCATCGGGGATGAGGTCGTCGTCGATCAGCTGGCGGACGAAGTCGAAGTCGGGCTGGCTGGCCGAGGGGAAGCCGACCTCGATCTCCTTGAACCCCATCGCCACCAGGGCGTTGAACATCCGAAGCTTGCGGGGCGGGTCCATGGGGTCGATCAGGGCCTGATTGCCGTCCCGCAGATCCACCGAGCACCACCTGGGCGCCTTCTCGATGGTGACGTTCGGCCAGGTACGGTCGGTCAGCACCAGTGGTATGTGGGTCTGGTACTTCTCGAATGGCATCTTCTTGGGTCGGGCTGGTTCGGGTGGCATCTGGGTTCCTTTGGGGTGTCGTGTCCGGAAAAAGAAAAAGCCCCCGGATCTCGGGGGCGGGCAAACACGGGTATGTGCGCGTCTGCCCTACATGAGAAGAAGGAGAGCGCGGCCGGTGTCTGTCACGAGGTCCACAATAGGCCGCCGGCGGCGGGGTTTCAATGCGAAATCAGGCCCGGACGGTCAGATCCAGGGTCATGAAGGTGCTGCTGCGGCTCGGGGAGTAGGTGTCGAAGGGCCCGCACTCGACGAAACCGAGCCGATTGTAGAGGGATCGGGAGGGTGCGAAGGCCTCCATGGAGCCGGTCTCCAGACTGACGCGGTGCGCTCCTCGCTCCCGGGCCACACCGAGCAGATGCTCCACCACGGCACGTCCCACCCCCCGACCCCGGGCCCCTTCGGCGGTGTGGATCGACTTCAGCTCGTAGTGGGTTTCGTCGAGTTGCTTCACGGCCCCGATTCCGAGGAGAACACCGTCCTCGCGCAGGCTGAAGAAGCTCACTCTCGGGTCGAGAAGCCCGTTGAGGTCGAGAGCGTGCACGTCATCGGGTGGGGTGACACTGTGGGCGAAGTCGAGATGTCGCTGCAAGAGGGCAACGACATCCGGTTCTCGAGGGTCTTGCGGTTCGACTCGCCAGGGCATCGCCGGATCTTAAATTCCCCGTGGCCGATCCTTGTCTCTGATCCATATGCCGGCGGCAGTCGGCGCCACCGTGTTCGAAACCACCTGCAGTGTTTCCGACACCAGGTCGTCGACGTTGGCACTGAGCCCGGTCCGAACCCGGTCGCTGAAGGCCTCCATCTCGAGCTGGGCGTCATAGCGGGATCGGTAGAAGCGACGGTCCACCCATTTCAGAACTCTCTTACGCCACGGATTGAGGAGCGCGGCGGCAGCCAGGGTGGCCACGGCCACCAGCAGTGGTGACTCGTCGGAGAACCGCATCACTTGGGGGATCCAAATGGCCACTCCGGCATAGACCAACCCGATCGTGACGATCACGAAGCCATAGGCGACCGTGCGGCCGATCAAACGGTCGATGTCGAAGAGACCGTGACGCAGGATTGCGATGCCGATGGACATCGGGATGACGATGAAGAAGAAACCCATCACGAGCCCGATCTGCTCGACGCGATCGGCGATGAACACCGAGGGCACGAACAAGATCATGAGCGTCGAGGCAGCAAACGCGAACCACTTCATCTGCTGACGTTGCTGTCCCTTGGACCTGCGGTACTTGACGATCAGCGCCACCACGGACCCGCCAACCGACCCGACCAGGAGGATCATGATCGCGACAGTGGCCGGAATCGAGGTGAGAACCGTCTCGTTCGATACGGCTGAGCTGGGGAGCCACGGCTTTTCGAACGGTGGGCGACCCCAGCTGGTCGTGCCTGGATCGAAAACGCTGATCAGAAACGCGCAAATGATCCATGCGCCGGCCAGCCAACCCAGTGGAGCCCACCGCGGTGAGGGGAGACGACCGTCGGGGAAGAGGAGAAAAAGGAAGGTGCCAACCATGAACACACCCGGCATGACCGCGGCGTCACCGACTCCGGCGAACCACTCGGGCGCGGCGATCACGCCCGGATTGGCCATCCCGTACAGGGCGATGCCCCAGGCGGCGCCCTCGACTCCCAAAAGCGCACCCACTACAAGACAGATCCATGCCACCCGATTGTCAGGCCGACGCAGGGCGATGAGCACACCAACGATGGAGAAGGTGTAACCCGTCACCAGTATGAGGGTGGTCAGGCTGAGGAAGCCTCCTACCAGCACTTGGGTAACGAAGGCGATGACGAAGAGGATCGTGGTGATGCCAAAGCAGACCACCGCCCAGACCGATCGGTTGCGGCTGTTCACGATCTCGGCGGTGTCGTCATCCCCGAAACCGTTACGACGTGGATCGACTTGACATAACCTGGCTTATGGGCACTCGGCACATCGCCCGGGAATATCGGGGTCTTGCCGCCTGTTTCCTCACTTGATCCCTCAAAAGCGAAAGGTTTCTTGATGGCGACTGTCGCCCTCACTCGTGACACATTCGATCAGACCATTCAGGAGAACGAGACGGTACTCGTCGACTTCTGGGCCGAATGGTGTGGCCCGTGCCGTGCGTTTGCACCCGTCTTCGAATCGGCTTCCGAGAAGCACCCCGACATCGTTTTCGCCAAGGTGGACACCGAGGACCAGCAGGAACTGGCCATGACCTTCGGGATCCGCTCGATCCCGACACTCATGGTGTTCAAGGATCAGGTGATCCTCTACGCACGTCCCGGGGCCCTGCCCGGCAACATCCTCGAGGATCTGATCGATCAGGTGAAGGCCATCGACATGGACCAGGTCCGTGCCCAGATGGCCGCCGCCACCGAGCCCGAAGACGAAACGGCACCCGCCGAAGAGGCCGTCTAACCCGGCTTCCGGTAGATCGACATGTGGCTGCTGGACCGCTCGTTGAACGGGCGCAGGTCATACCAGCCAAACCGGTCCTCCAACTCCAATCCGGCGATCTGAGCCATCAGATCGAGCTCTGAAGGCCAGGCAAAGCGGATCTCGACCGGCAGGGACACGGACTCGCCGCTCGCCATGCGTTTGACCACGTGGGTGCTGATTCGCTGCTCCACCGGGTGATACACCGACATCTCGTACATGTGTTCGGAGACGTTGTCCAGTGACGAGACGGCCATTCGGGTGTTGTACTGGTCGAATCGTCTCAAGTCGGGGACGAAGCAGTCGATGATGAACCGCCCCCCGGGCTCGAGATGCTCGGCGACGTTGCGGAAGCAATCCACCTGACGTTCCTGTGTCAGGAGCCCGAAGATCGTGTTGAAACCCAGGAAGATCAGCGGGAACGTCTCGTCCACGTCGACCTCGGCGAAGTCGCCCACGGTCACCGGGATCTCGTCTCCCCCGGGCTTGGCCCGGAGCTTTTCGATCATGGCCTCGGAGATCTCGATGCCACTCACCTCGACACCGCGCTCCCGCAGCGGGATGGCGACACGACCGGTCCCGATGGCGAGCTCCAATACCCGCGGCGGATCGCCGGCGTGACGGGCCAGCAGATCGATCGCCGATGGGTCGACGTTCGGGTAGAAGTGGTCGTAGTAGGGCGCCCAGAGATCCCCGTACGTGGTGGCTTCGTAACCGTCCATGACCCAAACGATCCCACATCGGGACCGTCGTCGTCGCCGGATTCTTAATCTCGGGGCCATGACAGCAGCCACCGAGGTGATCAACGACCTGGAACGGCTGGGGATCGGGTACGAGGTGATGCCCTGCGACCCCGACCTCGCCGATACCGCCGACTTCTGCCGTGCGTACGACATCCCGTTGGAGAAGTCGGCCAACGCCATCCTGGTCGCCTCCCGAAAGCCCGAAGGACACAACGCGGTCTGTCTGGTGCTCGCCACCACCAGGCTGGATGTGAACGGTGTGGTCAGGCGGAAACTCGACGTCCGCAAGGTGAGCTTCGCTTCGGCCGAGCTGACCAGAGAGCTCACCGGTCAGGAGATCGGCGGGGTGACCATCTTCGGGCTGGCGGAGGGTTTGCCGGTGTGGGTGGACAGCCGGGTCATCGAGTGCGACTGGGTCGTCGTCGGTGCCGGATCGAGAACGGCGAAGATCAAGCTCGATCCTTCGCAGCTGGTCGGTCTGGACGGATTCGAGGTGGTCGAGGATCTGGCGAAGCCGACCGATCAGGAGGTCTGACGGCTGCTCCGTCGGAGCAGGAACCAGAACCCGACCAGGCCGATGACGGCGAAGCCGAACCACTGGATGGCGTAGGCGAGGTGGGGGCCTTCGTCGGTGAAGTCCGGAGGGTCCACCGGGATGGGCAGCTGGTCCCCCGTCTCCCCGGTGGTCACCACGTAGACGGGAGCCAGGTCGTATGGGACCTGTTCGCCGATCCGCTCGAGGTCGACCCTGTTCATGACCCCCAGGTCCCCTTCCGGCTCCTCGGCGCCCAGAGGGGGTCTGGTGGCGCTGAGATGCACGAACCCGGTCACCTCCTGAGTTCCCGGCTCGGGGGCCGCCCCCACCGGCGGCTCGTCCATGCCGAGCGGCACCCATCCCCGGTTGACCAGGACCGCCTCCCCCTCCCCCACCACGAGCGGTGTTATCACGTGGTATCCCGCCTGGCCCAAGGCCACCTGGGACCGGATCAGGACCTCTTCACCCGGGTCGTACTCCCCCGTCACCACGACGTTCAGGTGCTCCAGGGACTCGAGGTCTCCCTGGACGGATCGGAGCGCTTCGCCGAGGTCGACCGGCTCAGCGGTCGACCTGGCGATCCCGACGGCATTCTCCAACTTTCTCTCCTGGAGACGGTCGAGCTGCCACAGCCCGAGTCTCACGAACAACCCGGCCAGGAGCAGCACGACCACCGTGGCCGCCACCCATTTGGGCTGGCGGAGCGTGTTCAGCATTCAGGCGGCTAACGGGATCTCGCCGTCGTCCAGAAGCTCGTGCGCCGCCTCCTCGATGTTGTCGCGGTCGCTGCGCAGGGCGACGGGCATGGCGGCCAGAGCAGCCGCCAAGTCGGCGTCGATCTCTCCTTTGGACTGAAGGATGCTGGCTACTTCATCG
>DASSVE010000089.1:0-2217 GCA_035706345.1 Acidimicrobiia bacterium | reverse complement strand
GTTGTCGGATGTCGCAGCGATGTCGAGCATGGGCCCCATCGCCACATGGAGATCGACGGTCACCTCCGAGCGGGCGGCTGCCCACATCGCCAGATAGGCACCCGCGGAGTGGGACACGACCGAGACGTTCTCGACCGGGATGCCGAGATGGGGGACGAAGTCGAGAGCTGTGAGCACGTCATGAGCGGATCCGGGCCAGCCCCCGTCGATGCCGAGCCTGCGGTATTCGATGTTCCAGGTGGTGGCGCCGCGTTTCGCCAGATCGACGGCCAGCGTCTCCATCGAGTCCCGCTCGTACTCCTGTCGCCACAGACCTCCATGCACGAGCACAACGATCCGACCTCCACCGGGCCGCAAGTCGCCGATGTTCTCGTGGTGCGGCCCGTACCGGATGGGGTGGAAGGGCATGGCGGTCCGGTTGACCAAGTGGCGGATCGCGTGCCGATATCCGCCGATGCCCCGGCCGTAGATAGTGCGAACGCAGGCCTCCGAGACTGTGGAGTGGGCCCGCCACGGCTCCCGGTTCCGGATGTTGGAGATGTGGACTTCCACTGCGGGGACCCCGATGGACCGGATCGCATCCGGGATGGCCCGTGAGGTGTGGCTGAGGGCACCCGGGTTGATGATGATCCCGTCACCGTCGAATTGCTGGATCCGGTCGATGATCTCACCCTCGCTGTTCGTCTGGAAGGTGCTCACCTCCACGCCCTCTTCGGCACCCCATGCCACCACCTTCCTCTCGAGGTCGGCGAGGGTGTCGGACCCGTAGACCTCAGGCTCCCTGGTCCCGAGCAGGTTCAAGTTGGGGCCGTTGATCAGCAGGACACGCATCAAGCGACGTTGGGGAGATGATCGGCGACCAGGGCATCCGCCTCGGCCAGGATTGCGGGGGGAAGCCGTCCCTCGACGACCTCGAAGCGACGTCGGAACTGGGCTTCGATGCTGTCCATGACCAGCTTGACCGTGATCCCGGGGGAGCGATCGGCCAGCGAGCCCGCCGTCCTCGGGTCCCAATCGAGACCGAGGGCCCGATAGACGGGGATGAGCACGTCACGAATCCGATCGCCTTCGTCGACCACGACCACCCCTCCGATGTGGGCGGCGCCGCGGACCAGACGCTGCCCGACTCCCATCACCTTGACCTTGCCGCCGACGTTCACCGACCAAGCGCCGGGGCAGTACTCGCCCGGCACCTCGCCGATCCGCGCATCGATTCCCAGGGCCTCGAATGCGGCGGCCATGAGCCCGGAGACGAGCTCGAAACGACTCTGGATCCCGGTCTTTGGCTCTGCGTGGGGCAAGGCCAGGGAGAAGGCAATCGTCGACTCGTGGAAGACGGCGGCCCGTCCGCCGGCGAGACGTTCCACCGCCTCGAAGCCGTGCGCCCTGGCGGCGCGGACCGCAGCCGCATAACCAGGTGTCACCCGATCGGAGCGCCCGAAGGCCACCATGGCGCCGGGAACGTGGAGCCGCAGGGTGGCGTCCAAGTCCCCGGAGGCCACCGCGGAGAGGATGGAGTGGCTGATGGCCACGTCGCGAGGTCCGGGGCGGCTCTCCCGAATCAAAGTGAGCGAATTCACCCGATTCAGCATACGGACGGGGACAATGGACGATTGGGCATGTCTGGAACGAAGGCGAGGACCGGGTCGTTGTTGGCTCATGAGCGGTCGAACAGGAGCAGGGACCGGGTGAGAGCACCCAGAGCGGGCCATCTCCTGGCGGCCCTGGCCGTGGTGACCCTCGCCGCCTGTGGCGATGCGCCCCTGCAGTCGATCGGGTTGCGCAGCTCGGGCTGGATCAACGAGCCCACGGTGCCGTCGACAGTCCCGGTCATCACGACCGCCCCGACGGTGGTCCCTGCCACCAGGCTCCTGTGGGCGAACGACGACATCGAATCCCCCAATCTCGGCGACCGCGACGCCTTCCTCGCCGACGTCTTCGCCAGACGCGAGGGTGATCGGTTCATCCAGGCGAGCAGGTTCGAGATCGTCGCCGCCATCCCCGAGGTCCAATTCCCGGGTTTGGCCCCGAGTGGCGCGCAATGGGTGTCTTCGCAGCTGGTCTTCGACAACGACGGGTCCATCGCAGACGATCCCTCAGTGGCTTTCGGCATCTGGTCGGCCGAGCCCTACACGCGGTCCCGATCGGTGGCCCAGATGGTGGTCATGCGGGTGTTCAACGATCCCGAGGCGGCCGCCGAGGTCGCCGGAGGCTCCA
>DASSVE010000088.1:0-16328 GCA_035706345.1 Acidimicrobiia bacterium | reverse complement strand
CACCCTGCCAGTAGACGATCCCGCCCAGCGCGGTCAGCGCATGGGCTCTCTTCGCATTGCGTTCACCTGGCAACGCCAACGCGGTCTCGATCTTGGACCGGCCCTCTTCCAGGTGACCCTTCATGTGCCAGAAACGCCATTGCGCCGCCACCAGACGCAGTGCGATGTCCGTGTCACCTGTGGCCACGGCGTGGTCGAAGGCGGCCCTGAGGTTGTCGTGCTCCTCGATGAGCCGCTCCAGCCACATCCCCTGTCGGGAAGTCAGGATCTCCGACTCCGCCTTCTCCGCCAGCTCCGTGTAGACGCGGGCATGGCGGTCCTGAGTCTCGCGGTCTCCGCCGCGGGCGACGAGACCGCCGTAGGCGAATTCTCGAATCACCGTGAGCATTCGGAACCGTGGCGCCCCCTGAGCCTCGGTCTGGATCACGAGACTCTGCTCGACCAGCTCGGTGAGGCCTTCCAGGACGTCTCCGGCGTCGGTGCAGACCAGCTCCGCCTCGTCGAGCCCGAAAGAGCCGCTGAAGACGGAGAGCTGCTCGAACAGTCTTCGGTGCTGGTCGTCCAGTAGCTCGTAGCTCCAACCGATGGCGGCGACGATGGTCTGCTGCCGCTCCGGAAGGTCGGCCGTCGACGCCGACAGAAGCTGTATCCCGAGTCGTTGGTAGACACTCTCGGGAGTGAGACTGCGCAGACGAGAGGCAGCCAGTTCGAGAGCCAGCGGAAGCCCGTCCAATGCCCGGACGATCCCGGTCACCGCCTCCACGTTCTCGGAGGTCAAGCCGAAGCCGGGGCGCACGGCACGGGCCCGATTGAGGAAGAGCTGCACCGCCTCGCTGCTCTCCACGACACCGAGGCCGGCTTCGGCGGGCGGAGTCTCCAATGGCGGCACGGGTAGCTCCCTCTCGCCGCTGACCCGCAACGGTGCCCGCGAGGTGGCGATCACCGAGAGCTCACCTGCAGCCGCGAGGAGCTCGGACACCAGCGGAGCGCCTTCGGGCAGGTGCTCGAAGTTGTCCATGACCATGAGCATCTGGCGCTCGGACAGGTAGCGGAGGACGTGCGCCTTCGGGTCGACACCTCCGGCCAGGTCGAGACCGAGCGCTTCCAGGATGGTCACCGGGATGAGGTCGGCGTCCATCAGGGGCGCCAGGGAGACGAAACATGCCCCGTCCCCGAATCGGGGCTCGGCACGGAATGCGATCTCGAGGGCGAGCCGGGTCTTTCCGGTCCCACCGGGGCCGAGAAGGGTGAGCAGCCGATGACTCTCCAGGATCTCGAGGGCGTCGGTTATCTCGTCCTCCCGGCCGACGAAGTCGGAGAGAGCCTTGGGAAGGGACGACTCGGCACGGCGTGCCCGCAACGGCGGGAAGTCCTGGTCGAGGCCTTCGAGCACAAGCTGTTGGATGGACATCGGCTCGGCGAAACCGGATAGCCGGTAACGACCCAACGGGCGCAGAGCGGCGCCACCCGGGAGCCTCTCCCCCACCAGACGACCGGTGAGCTCTGACAGCACCACCTGCCCCCCGTGGGCGGCGTTGCTGATCCGGCTCGCCCTGTTCACGTCCACACCGACGTAGTCATCGCCGCCGAGGACGCCGTTCCCGGTGTGGATGCCGATGCGGACCCGGATCGGCTCCGGTGTCTCCCTGGAAACCTCGAGCAGACGTTGCTGGATGGTGGCCGCGCTCGCCAATGCCGACAGGGGGTCGACGAACACGGCGAAGAAGGCATCGCCCTCCGTGGCGACCTCGACACCGCCCTCGGAGGCGATGCTCTCCCGCAGCACCTCGTGATGGAGGGAGAGGAGCTCGGAGAAGACGGAGTCGCCGAGACGAGACAGCAGACCCGTCGAGTCCTCGATGTCGGTGAACATGAAGGTGACGGTGCCGGTGGGGAGTCTGGTGTCGGCGCCTGCTGTCATTGCCCGCGTCGAAGTCTATTTGAGGAAGGGCACACCCCGGCGATGTCATATGATGCCGGCGAGGCGCCCGGGCCCGCCGGGTCGAGGCATACGCATGACCGATCGCACCTGCAATCACTTCGAGACCCTGCCCGACCCGGTCGACCCGACGTCATCGGTCTGCGACCAGTGTGTCGACATGGGCGACACCTGGGTGCACCTCAGGTCGTGCCTCGCCTGCGGTCAGGTCGGCTGTTGTGATAATTCGAAGAATCGTCATGCCCGGGGGCACTGGGAGGAGGTCGGCCACCCGCTGGTCCGTTCGATCGAGCCCGGTGAATCCTGGCGTTACTGCTTCCCGGACAACGTGTTCGTGTGGTGACAGAGAGCGATCCGGCCATCCTCGTCGTCGACGACGAGCCATTGGTCCTCAATGCGGTAGAACGTGATCTGCGCGCCCGTTACTCGGATCGGTTCCGCGTGATCGGGGCCACCAGTGGTCAGGAGGCGATCGACACGATCCAGGAGCTGGCTCTGCGGGGAACCCCGCTGGCGTTGATCGTGGCCGACCAACGCATGCCCGGTGTGACCGGCATCGACGTGATCAAGAGCTCCCTCGATTCCTACCCCATGGCGAAGAGGACCCTGCTCACCGGTTACGCCGACAGCGAGGCCGCCATCCGCGCCATCAACGACGTCGGACTCGACCACTACATCCAGAAGCCTTGGAACCCGCCTGAGGAGCGGCTCTATCCGATCCTCGACGACCTCCTCGAGGACTGGCTGGCCAACTACCGACCGGTGTTCCAGGGGATCCGGGTGGTCGGCACCGAGTGGTCTCGGGAGGCCTTCGAGCTAAAGGCGTTCCTCGCCATGAACCAGATCCCCTACCGGTCCCTGACCCTGGGCACCGACGCCGAGGCGCAGACCCTGGTCGAGACGGCGGGTGCGGAGCTCACCAACCTCCCGATGGTCTTGTTCCCCGACGGCGACCCGCTCATGCGGCCATCCGCCACCCAATTGGCGGAGAGGGTCGGGCTCTCGGTCCATGCCACCCAGCCCGCCTATGACGTCGCCATCATCGGAGGCGGGCCGGCGGGGCTGGCCGCCGCCGTCTACGGGGCATCCGAAGGCCTGAAGACGGTGTTGATAGAGGCTTCGGCGCCCGGCGGGCAGGCCGGGCAGTCCTCGCTGATCGAGAACTACCTCGGCTTCCCCAAGGGAGTGAGCGGGGCCGATCTGGCACGGCGGGCACGCGACCAGGCAGTCAGGTTCGGCGCCGAGATAGTGGTCCCTGCCCGGGTGGTCAGGCTGGAGCGGAACGACCCCTTCAAGATCCTCCATCTCGAGGATGGCTCCACGATCAACACCAAGGCGCTGGTCGTCACCAGTGGTGTCGAATACCGGCGTCTGGAAGCCAAGGGTTTGGCCGACCTCCTGGGCGCAGGCGTCTACTACGGAACCTCACGCATCGAGGCCGAGAGCCACCGGGACCAACCCATGTACGTGGTCGGTGGTGGCAACTCCGCCGGTCAGGCCGCCCTCTTCCTGACCCGTTTCACGGACCAGGTCACGATCGTCATCAGGAGCGACGACCTATCGCTGACCATGTCGCAGTATCTGATCGACAACCTGGCCGCCAATCCCGCGGTCTCGATCCGCCCCCGCAGCCAGGTGGTCGAGGGAAAGGGCGATGGCCATCTGCAGAGCCTGGTGCTCAAGAACCTCGATGACGACACCCTGGAAGAGGTTCCCGCTGGAGCAGTCTTCATCTTCATCGGACAGAAGGCCCAGTCCGACTGGCTGGCGGATGTGCTCCAGCTCGACGACAAGGGGTTCGTGCTCACCGGCACGGATCTCGGACCCCTGGTCGGGTGGAACGTCGACCGCGACCCCCTGCCATTGGAGGCGTCCGTTCCCGGGGTCTTCGTGGCGGGCGACGTCCGTCATGGCTCGATTCGCCGTGTCGCCGGGGCCACAGGCGAGGGCGCCACCGCCATTCGTTTCGTCCACCAGCATCTGGCGAGTCTTTGAGCGCGAAGTCCGAGACACTCCGGGTCCTCCCCTACTTCAGCGATGTTTCTGACGACCTCCTCGAGGAGGTGGCATCCACATCGGAGGAAGTCGAGATACCCGATGGCACCGTCGTGATCGAGGAGGGAAGCGACTCCGACGAGATGTACGTCGTGATCTCAGGCGAGATGATCGTCACCAAGCGGACAGCTGGACGCGACGTCGAAGTGGGACGGGTCGGGCCCGGTGACGTCGTCGGCGAGATCGCCCTCCTGGACGATGCTCCCAGAACCGCCTCGGTGACCGCAAAGGGACCCACCCGCGCCATCCGCATCCCGGCCCTCGCCTTCGAGGAGCTGCTGAGCGACCCCCACGTGGTCCGGCGCATGTTTCGCACCGTGACCTCGCGTCTGCGGAGCATCGAGGACACCCTCCGTCATGAGGAGCGAATGTCCGCCCTGGGCCGTATGGCCGCTCAACTGATGCACGAACTGAACAACCCGGCGGCTGCGGTGGCCCGCAGCACCACGGAGCTGGCGCGACTGCAGAGGGAGATGGGCGAGGAGGCGTCCGCTCTCGGCGCCGCCTTCGGTGGCCCGGAGCTGGTTCCGCCTCCGGTACAGGAGATGACCGCGCTGCAGAGGTCGGAGACCCAGGAGGCGGTGGTCGCCTACCTCACCGAACTGGGTGCCGCCGAGCCGTGGGACCTGGCGCCGGCCCTGGTGGCCATCGGTTGGACGGCCGACTCCCTCCGTGAGGCCCTGGCCAGCAGCGACTCGGACGTGAGACCTCATCTGGCCAGATGGCTCGGCCTCAGCGCCGCCATCGGCCAGCTACTCCAGGACCTCGGGATCGGCGCCGACCGGATCTCGGAACTGGTCCGAGTCGTGAAGGAGTACTCCTTCCTCGATCAGGCGCCCATACAGGAGATCGACCCCACCGACGGCATCGAGGACACCCTGATCCTGCTCAAGCACAAGCTCGCCGACATCGAGGTCATTCTCGACTTCGAGGAGAACCTCCCCACAGTGGAGGCTGCCGGCCGGGACCTCAACCAGGTCTGGACCAACCTCATCGACAACGCCGCAGACGCCATGGACGGCTCCGGGAAGCTCACCATCACCGCCCGCCGTGAAGGCTCCGATGTGGTGGTGACAGTCGCCGACACTGGCCCCGGGATACCCGAGGAGACGGTGGCCCGCATCTTCGACCCGTTCTTCACGACGAAGGAACCGGGGAAGGGCACCGGGCTCGGTCTGCACACGGTCCACAACATCGTGAGCAGGTCAGGAGGGACCATCACGGTCCGAAGCGACGGGTCCGGGACTGCTTTCGAGGTCCGTCTCCCCGCAGTTTCCTGATCTGGCAAATCTTGGGCTGGTTTCCGGCACACGCCCCCTGCGATTGTTGATAGGTTCTGGCTGTCGTCCGAACGAAAGGGGTCCCCAGTGGAAGTGTCGATGACGGTCAACGGCAGGTCGGTATCGGCGGACGTGGAACCTCGCACCCTGCTGCTCCACTTCATCCGCGACCACCTGCGCCACACAGGCACCCACGTCGGTTGTGAGACCGGCTATTGCGGCGCCTGCACCATCCATGTCGACGGCAAAGCCGTGAAGTCGTGCACGATGCTGGCGGTGCAGGCCGACGGGGCCAACATCACCACGATCGAAGGCATGGCCTCCAACGGCGAGTTGCACCCCGTCCAGGAGGGCTTCTGGGAGCGGCACGGCCTGCAGTGCGGCTTCTGTACTCCGGGGATGATCATGTCGGCCTCCGCTCTCCTCGCAGACAACAACAACCCGAGCGAGGACGAGATCCGCCACGGGATCGAGGGCAACCTGTGCCGTTGCACCGGCTACCACAACATCGTGCGCGCGGTCGAGTACGCAGGGGCGAAGATGCGTGGCGAGGAGCCCCCGCCACCCGACTGGGAAAGGGGTGACCGATGACCATGACCGCCACCCAGACGACCAGCGCCCTCGGAGGCGTGGTCAGGCGTCGTGAAGACCCGGCGCTGATCCAGGGACGGGGCAAGTACGTAGACGACATCGCACCGGTGGGCACCCTGCACGTGGCTTTCGCTCGCAGCCCCTACGCCAACGCCCGCATCAACTCCATCGACACCACCGCAGCCAAGAACGCCGAAGGCGTCGCCGCCGTCTACACCCATGAGGATGTGGCCCATCTCGGCGACCTGATTGCCCAGGTCGTGGTGGCGAAGGCCCGGCCCCTCTTGGCCAACGGCATGGTGAAGCACGTCGGCGAGGCAGTGGCCATGGTGGTGGCCGAGAGCCCGGCCCTGGCCCGGGACGCCGCCGAGTTGATCGACGTCGACTACGAGCCGCTCCCCGCTGTGATCGATCTCAAGGAGGCAGCCGCCGACGAGAAGAAGGTTCACGACGGGATCTCCAACGTCGTCGTCGCATGGGAGGCCGGCCCGTTCGGCGACCCCGACGGCATCGCCCAGACCCGTCAGACCATCGCCGACGCCAAGGCTCTCGACGACACGGTCACGGTCTCGATCGAGGCGGTGAACCAGCGTCTCATCCCGGTGCCCATAGAGCCCCGTTCGGTGTTGGCCGAGTGGAACCTGGGCTATGGCCGTTTCGAGGTGTACTCGAGCACCCAGATCCCCCATGCGCTAGCCGGCGCGATCGGGAAGACCTTCGACGTCCCCTCGAACCAGGTGCGTGTCGTCGCCCCGGAGGTCGGCGGCGGCTTCGGGTGCAAGCTCAACGTCTACAACGACGAGATCCTGACCTGTTTCGCCGCCCGCGAGCTGGGCCGCCCGGTGAAGTGGACCGAGACGAGACGAGAGGCGCCCAGTTCCACGATCCATGGACGGGGCTGGGTGGCCACAGCCACCGTCGTCGGCACCAAGGACGGCGAGATCCTCGGATACGAGCTCGAGGCGATCGCCGACATGGGCGCCTACGAGCAGAACTTCACCGCGGCCATCCCGTTCCTCGGTCTGTTCGTCGGATCCGGGCAGTACAAGTTCCCCACCTACTGGAAGGCGACCTGCGTACTGACCAACACGATGACCACCGACGCCTACCGGGGCGCCGGCCGGCCGGAAGCCGCCTACTACCTGGAGAGGGTCATAGACGCCTACGCCCGCGAGATCGGGGTCGATCCCGTGGTCGTGCGGAAGAAGAACTTCCTCGACAAGTTCGACGAGGCAGTCGTCTCCCCGATCGGGTTCGCTTTGGACACAGGTGACTACGCCACCAACCTCGACAAGCTGGTGGAGGTCGCCGACTACGAGGGACTCAAGGCCGAACGGGACAAGGCACGGGCCGAGGGTCGTCATGTGGGGATCGGTGTCAGCACCTATTGCGAGGTGTGCGGGTTCGCTCCCACCGGGCTCTCCGAGCTCGGGTTCTCATGGGCGACGTACGGTCTCCCCGCCGGGTTCTCCGGCAGCGGTCTGGTACGGGTCAACCCGGACGCCACCGTCACCGTCGTGATCGGGACCGGGCCCACCGGGCAGGGTCACCAGACGACCTGGGCGCAGATCGTGTCCGATCGTCTCGGGATACCGGTGGGTCGTATACGCGTCATGCATGGCGACACCAACGACTCCCCGATGGGCATCGGCACCTTCGGCAGCCGCTCTGCCGCCGTCGACGGCTCCGCCACCTACGAGGCGGCGGGACGTGTCGCCGAAAAGGCACGGGCGATTGCGGCGCATCTGCTCGAGGCGTCTGCCGAGGACATCGAGCTCGACGCCGATGGAGCGCATGTGGCCGGGTCGCCGGACTCCTCGGTGGCCTGGGGTGACATCGCCTCCGCCGCCTATCTGCCCTACAAGCTGGCCGATGCCGGTCTGGAGGGAGGTCTGGAGGCCAGCGTCATCTTCGACCCACCAAACGCCACCTGGCCCTTCGGGGCGCATCTGGCGATGGTCGAGGTGGACGTGGACACCGGCAACGTGAAGCTGCTCCGCTACATCACCGTGGACGACTGCGGCAACGTCATCAATCCGATGATCGTGGCCGGCCAGGTTCACGGCGGGGTCACCCAGGGCATCGGGCAGGCCATGTTCGAGGACGCCATCTACGACTCCGACGGGAACATGCTGACCGCGTCGCTTTTCGACTACCCGATTCCGGGCGCAAGCGACCTTCCCTCCTACGAGCTGCACAGCACCGTCACCCCCACGAACGTCAACCCGATGGGGGTCAAGGGCATCGGCGAGGCGGGGACGATCGGTTCTGCACAAACCGTGGTCAATGCGGTGGTCGACGCCCTTTCGCCCCTGGGGGTGAAACACATCGACATGCCATTGAGACCGAAACGGGTTTGGGCCGCCATCCAGGAAGCGAGGGGATGAATCCATGTACCCACGGCAATTCGACTACGTAGCACCGACCTCGCTCGACGAGGCGCTGTCCGCACTCGGTGAGGACTCGAAGGTGATGGCGGGTGGGATGAGCCTCCTCCCGCTGATGAAGATGCGTCTCTTCTCACCGGGGCTCATCGTCGACATCGGCCGGATCGGCGGGCTGGACGGAGTGGTCGACAACGGAGACCACATCGAGATCGGGGCGCTGGTGCGTCACGCCACCACTGCCAGCAACGATCTCGTTGCACAGCACGCCGCCGCCCTGGCGACTGCCGCCTCCCTCACCGGTGACGTACAGGTGCGCAATCGGGGAACCACCTGTGGCGCCCTGGCCCACGCCGACGTGGCCGCGGACCAGACCGCCGCAGCCATCGCCTGTGGCGCGGTGATGGTCGCCCGTTCGGCTTCAGGCACGCGTGAGATCCCGGCCTCGGAGTTCTTCGTCGACTCGCTGACGTCGGCGCTCAACCCGGAGGAGATCCTGACCTCGATCCGGATCCCGAAGGCGGGACCGGGAGAGGGCTCTGCCTACGACAAGCTGGGCCGCCGGGGCGGTCACTCCGACTATGCGGTGGCAGGAGCGGCGGCATGGGTCAAGAAGTCCAACGGGTCGATCGAGGACGCCCGTATCGGCGTCACCGGTGTCGGCACCAGGGCCACCCTCGCACAGGGGGTCGCTGAGGCCCTGATCGGGACTGACGGCTCCGACGAGGCGATCAAGGCCGCCGCCGAGAGGGCCGTCGAGGGCGTCACCGTCCTGGAGGACCTGTACGGCAGCGAGGAGTACAAGACCCATCTGGCCAAGGTCTTCACGGCCCGGGCGATCAAGGCAGCCCTCGCCGCCACCTAGAGGAGACTGACCGGCCTCAAGGCCGCCGGAAGCCGGTGCGGGACCGTGCGATGAGCACATCGCACGGTGCCCGGGTCATCAGACCCTCGGCCACGTTGCCGAGAAGCACCATGCGCGTGGCGGTGGCCCCTCGGCTGCCCACCACCACCAGGTCGGCGCTGCGGCGCCGCACCGCTTCGTCGATGGTCTCCGCCGGAGGCCCATCGGTCACCGCGGTCTTCACGCGTCCGTTCCACTCGGAGACGAACTCGAGCATCATGTCTTGAGCGCTCTCCAGACGCGCTCCCCGGGAGGCGTCCATCTCCTCCCGGAACAGGCCGGCGTCGACCAGCAACGGGTCGAACCGGGACGGGAGGGAGAAGAGGGCGGTGACTTCGCCGTCCGGGGTGAGCTGTAACGCTCGTTCCACGGCCAGCCGGGAGCCCTCGGAGAAATCGACGGCGGCGATCGCCTTGCGGTACGGCACCCTGGGCTGTCGTCGAACCACGAGCACGTCACTCTGTGCCATCTCGGCAACCCGCCTCGTTGTGGGCCCCGCGGTGAAGGCGTCCTCCGTGGACGACCCCAAGAGGACCAGATCCGCCTTCTTGGCCCGCGAGCTCAGCTCCCACGCCGGGGACCCCTTCACCACTTCGAGATCGACCGGGACGTCGGTCCGCTCTGCCACCCAGGCGGCCACCTTGCGCGCCTCGGCCGTCTGGTGCTCCCGCATGAGCCGGGCCAGCCCGGGTTCGATCATGGCCTCCCCCACCGGCTCCAAGACGTGAACGAGGTTGACCCGGCCTCCTCCTTGCTCGGCCAGGATCCGTGCCCGCTCTGCGACCCGACGCCCCATCGCGGTCAGGTCGATACCCGCCACCAGGGTCCGAGTCATCCGTTTCCCAGATGCACGACGGCGACTCTAACCGTCGGGTCTCACGAACGGACCGGGCGCGGCGAGTGCTTCGGGCAGCCGTCGCAGGTACTCCTCGCGCCCTACCACCACGGCCCCGAGAGACTCCAGATGTGGCGTCTGCCATTGGACATCCAGCAGGCGGCCCCCCTGATTCATGACGACCGTCAGATGGACGAGAGCCACCTTGGAGGCATCTCTGGCCAGGTGGAACATCGACTCCCCGGCGAACAGCCCTCCGACGGCGACGCCGTAGAGACCCCCGACCAGGACGCGGTCCTCGTCCCACACCTCCACCGAGTGCGCCCACCCCAGCCGATACAGCTCGGTGTAGGCCTCGACGAACTCTTGGGTGATCCAACCACCGGGGCGTTCGGCACGGGCACAAGCCCGGATGACTGCCCCGAAGTCGACGTCGATGGTCACCATGTAGCGACGGGTCGACTGCCGAAGGGAGCGGGAGATCTTGAGCCCGTCCAACGGCAGGATGGTGCGGTCCACAGGTGACCACCAGCCGAGGTCGCCCTCGGGCAGATTCATCGGGAACATCCCGCGCCGGTAGGCCTGGAGGATGGTGCCCGGCTCTAGGTCACCGCCCACCGCCACCACGTCGCCAATGGCGGTCGAAGGGTCGGGGAGCTCGAAACGTGACGGGCTCGGCTCGACGGGCACTCGCTGATTGTGTCAGATGCGATTCGGCCCGCGCTCGTCTTAGTGTGCCGGCGATGCGCGCGCTGATTTGTGACGACTACGGCGGCATCGACGCCTTGCGTGTCGGGGTCCTGCCCGATCCGGAGCCCGGGCCCGGATCGATCCTGGTGCAGGTGGAGGCGGCCGCGGTCAATTTCGCCGACGTCCTGATGGTCAAAGGCCAGTATCAGGTACGGCCCGATCCCCCGTTCTCGCCCGGTTATGAGCTGGCGGGCACCGTTCTCGCGGCCAACGGAGCGGATGGCTTCGGCGCGGGTGACCGCATCGCCGGATTTGCCTATCACGGCGCCATCGCGGAGCGGGCGGTCATCGAGGTGGGGAACGCCGCCCTGCTGCCCGACTCTCTCGACTCCGACATCGCCAGCGTCCTGCCCGGCGGGTACGGGACGTCCTATCACGCCCTCGTAGACCGGGCGGACCTCCAACCGGGTGAGATCCTCCTCGTCCTCGGAGCGTCGGGCGGAGTCGGTATGGCGGCGGTGCAGATCGGCAACGTGCTGGGCGCCAACGTGATCGCCGCGGTCTCCACCGACGAGAAGGACGCGGCTGCCCGCGCCGCCGGCGCCCATCACGTGATCCGATATGACCAAACCCCGATCCGGGAGGCCATCGATCAGGTGACCGACGGCCGAGGAGTCGATGTCGTCTACGACCCGGTCGGTGGCGAGATGACCGAGCAGGTGCTGCGATCCACCCGATGGAACGGCAGATTGCTGGTCATCGGTTTCGCCGCCGGTGACATCCCATCCATCCCGCTCAACCTGCCGCTCTTGAAGGGCAACTCCATCATGGGTGTGTTCTGGGGTCGGTTCACCCGGGAGGAGCCGGAGAGACATCAGGCCAATTTCGACCGGATCATCTCCTGGGCTGCCGAGGGCAAGCTCCAGCCACGGATCCAGAAGCGCTTCCCGCTCGACGAGGCCGCCCGGGCGTTGCAGTGGGTGGCGGACCGCAAGGCGATAGGGCGTGTGATCGTCAAACCATGAGACGATTCGTGGTGATTGGCGGCGGCATCGCCGGTCTCTCAGCGGCCGCTCACCTGGCGCCACATGGACAGGTGACTGTTCTCGAGGCCGAACCCACACTCGCCTATCACACCACCGGCCGGTCGGCCGCCATGCTGGTTGAGGACTACGGCTCGGCAGGAGCCCGGCCTTTGGTGAAGGCGGCCCGGCCGTTTCTCGACAACCCGCCCGGCGTCGTCCTCGACGCGCCTCTGCTCTCGCCGAGACCGGTTGTCTGGGTCGCCCCCGAAACCGGGATGACTGCGCTCACCGAGAGAGCGTCGACCGCTCAGAGTCGCGGGGCGGGGTGCGTCCTGCTGGATCCGCCCCGGGTGATCGAAATGGTGCCGGTGATGCGCCGCGACTGGCTCGGCGGCGGTCTCTACGAGCCATCGGGCGCCGACATCGACGTCGCCGCTCTCCATCAGGCCTTCGTCCGCATCGCCCGCCGCCACGACGCCGTCATCCGGACTTCGTCACCGGTGACCGCCATCGATCGTCGGAACCAGGTCTGGGCCGTGGAGACAGGAGACGACGTCCACGAGGCGGACGTGGTCGTCAACGCCGCCGGGGCTTGGGGCGACCGGGTCGCCGCCGTCGCCGACGTGGCGCCGATCGGGCTCCAGCCCATGCGTCGGACCGCCTTCATGGTCCCGGGAAACGAGACATCGTCGGGTTGGCCGATGGTGGTCGAAGCCGACGAGCGGTTCTACTTCCGGCCCGACGGCGCCCAGTTCCTCTGCTCACTGGCGGAGGAGGAGCCGTCGGACCCCACCGACGCCAGACCCCGGATGGAGGACGTGGCTCTAGCGATCGAGCGAATCAACGAGGCGACCACCCTCGACATCAGGACGGTCAACTCGCAGTGGACCGGTCTGCGCACCTTCGCGCCCGACCGTGACCTGGTCATCGGCGAGGACCCCACCGCTCCAGGGTTTTTCTGGCTGGTGGGCCAGGGCGGGATCGGAATCCAGACCTCGCCTGCGTACGGACGGCTTCTGGAGTCGCTGGTGACCGGGACGCCGCTGCCCGGCTACTTCGACGAGGTGGGAGTCGACCCGGCGCAGACTTCGCCGGCCCGTTTCCGCTGACTCAGATCTGGGCGCCCTTGCGGGCCAGATAGTCCGCCAGGGGGGTCGGCATCGTGGCGGCGCGTGAGCCCCAGTCGTAGACCACGGCGGTCTTGGCGAACCGGTCGTGCCAGGCCTGGCGCTGCCGATTGAAGACCACACCGAGCAACCCGATCCCGAAGATGACGAAACTCAGCGGATAGGTGAGGACCCGGATCAGAGGTTGTCGCCCACTCATGGCCACTGCACCGTCCGCACTGACGACGCGGAGACCGAGCACCGCCTTCCCGATCGTCTTCCCGAACACCGTGTAGCTGATCCAGAGGTAGAAGAAGGCGAACACCGCAAGGGATATCCCGTACCAGAGCCCGGTCTGCTCGGGGAGCGTGAAGTTGGGCGACACCAATCCCAGCACGAAGACCAGACCGGCCAGCAGAAGTGTGAACCCGAGGGAGACGACCGCAGCGTCGATCATGACCGCGAGGAGCCGGGTCAGCGGACCACCGTATCGACCGGTCTTGACTCCCTGCTCCTTCTGGGCGGCGTGGTCCTCGACCCATTTGACCAGGTCGCCCGGGCCCTCCGGGAACTCCCGAGGATCGCGGCCGATCGCCCGGTTGGACCCGCGGAAGATGATCTCGTCGAGACCGACGAGCGGCCGTCTGAAGAAGTCCAGTGCCGACCCGGTGAGATGGCTGGTGCTCTCCAGCACCAGATCGGGGATTCCGGCCCTGTCGACAAGGTTCTCGACGTTCACCCGCTCCATCAGGGCGTCGACATCGACCCGATCCATCAGGGCGTTCACATCCACCCGGTCGAGCAGCCGGTTGACATCGACCCGTTCCAGGAGCCGGTTTACGTCCACTCGCTCCAGGAGGGCGTCGACATCGACATGATCCAGGACCATGTTGGGGTCGACCAGGTCGAGCATCCGGTCGCTGGCACCGGACGCCATCCGCCCCAGCAGGCTCTTTGGCTCGTCTCGCTCGGGGCGGGTCATGGCGGGACGCTAGCTATCCGGTGACGGCGCCGGTCGACGCCGAGCCCACCAATTGGGCGTATTTCGCCAGGGCCCCTGTGGCGTAACGGGGCTCTTTCGGGGACCAGTTCCGGCGTCTTTGTTCCAGGGTCTCCTCGTCCACCAGGACGTCGAGAGTCCGGGCGGGGACGTCGACCCTGATCGTGTCGCCCTCCTCCACCAGGGCGATCGGTCCTCCCACCTCCGACTCGGGGGCGATGTGACCGATGCAGAGACCGGTGGTACCGCCGGAGAAACGGCCATCGGTGATCAGGAGGACGTCCTTGCCGAGTCCGGCGCCCTTGATCGCCGCCGTGATCTGGAGCATCTCCCGCATGCCCGGGCCACCTTTAGGGCCTTCGGTGCGGATGACCACCACGTCACCGGGCTCGATCTGATGGGCGAACAGGGACTGGAGTGCCCCCTGTTCGCCGTCGAACACCCGGGCCCGGCCCTCACGACGCTCCAACTCGATACCGGCCAGCTTGACCACCGCCCCGTCGGGCGCCAGGTTCCCCCGGAGGATGGCGATGCCACCTTCGGCGGCCAGAGGGTCGGACAACGGCCTGATGACGTCGGAGCCTGACGGGGGCGAGGTCTCGGCGAGATTCTCCGCCATGGTCTTCCCGGTGACGGTCAGAGCGTCACCGTGCAGGAGTCCCTCGGCGAGCAGCGCCTTGAGCACCGACGGGACCCCTCCGACCCGGTCGAGATCGACCATGTGGAACCTGCCAAACGGCTTCAGATCGCCGATGTGCGGGGTCCGACGCGAGATCCGGTCGAAGTCCTCGAGTTCCAGCTCGACCCGGGCCTCATGGGCGATCGCGAGCAGATGCAGGACGGCATTGGTCGAGCCACCGAGCGCCATGACTGTGGTTATCGCGTTCTCGAAGGCCGGCCGGGTGAGGATGTCGCGGGCGGTGATCCCGGCCTCCATGAGGGCCATCACGGCTTCGCCGGATCGGCGGGCGTATTCACGAAGACGGGCGTCGACCGCAGGGATGCTGGCCGATCCGGGCAGCGAGAGACCGATCGCCTCGCCCACGGAGGCCATGGTGTTCGCGGTGAACATCCCGGCGCACGACCCGGCGCCCGGGCAGGCCGATCTCTCGATCTCGATCAGGTCCTCACGGGTGATCCGACCCTCCGACTCGGCGCCGATCCCCTCGAACACATCCACGATCGAGATGTCCCGGTCGTGATACCTGCCGGGCAGGCTGGACCCGCCGTACAGGAACACCGAGGGCAGATCGAGGCGGGCGGCGGCCATCATCATCCCGGGCAGGGACTTGTCACAGCCGGCTATCGAGACCAGTGCGTCGAATCGCTCGGCGTGCATCACCAGCTCGACCGAGTCGGCGATCACCTCCCTCGAGATGAGCGACGCCCGCATCCCCTCGTGACCCATGGAGATCCCGTCGGAGACGGCGATCGTCGAGAAGACGAGCCCTACGCCCCCGGCCTCGACCACGCCGTGTTTGGCGTGCTCGGAGAGCTCCGGCCCGGTCACGTTGCAGGGGGTCACCTCGTTGCCCGCCGACACCACTCCAACCTGAGGCTTGGAGAAGTCCTCATCGGTCAGGCCGACGGCCCGCAGCATGGCCCGGGCCCCCGCCTTGGCAGGTCCTTCGGTGACGTCGATCGATCTGGTCTTGAGCGTCATGGGACCAGATCCTACGGCTCCGTTTGCCGGAGTCGTCTTCGACCGGCAACAATCCCGGCATGGCCACGATCTACTACGACAAGGACTGCGACCCCGATCTCATCAAGAAGTTCAAGGTGGCGATCATCGGGTACGGGAGTCAGGGGCATGCCCATGCCCGCAACCTCTCCGAGTCAGGTGTCGACGTCGTGGTGGGTTTGAGACCTGGTTCGAGCAGTGCCGACGCCGCCGCCGAGGCCGGGCTGACGGTCCTGCCGGTTGCCGAGGCAGTGGCGTCCGCCGACGTGGTCATGATGCTGGTGCCCGATCAGATCATGGCCCAGATCTACGAGGCGGATGTCGCCCCCGGTCTGGAGGAGGGCAACACTCTGATGTTCGCCCACGGTTTCAACATCCACTACGGGGCGATCGTCCCGCCCGAGGGGGTCAACGTGGCCATGGTTGCCCCCAAGGGACCCGGTCATCTGGTGCGACGCACCTACGAGCAGGGCTCGGGCACGCCGTGTCTCCTCGCCGTGCACCAGGACGCCACCGGGAACGCCAAGGAGATCGCCCTGTCCTACGCCTCCGCCATCGGTGGCGGGAGGGCCGGGATCCTGGAGACCACGTTCCAGGAGGAGACCGAGACCGATCTGTTCGGCGAGCAGGTGATCCTCTGTGGCGGGATCGCCGAACTGATCAAGGCCTCCTTCGAGACCCTGGTCGAGGCCGGTTACCAGCCCGAGTCGGCCTACTTCGAGACCCTCCACGAGCTCAAGCTCATCGTCGACCTGCTCTACGAGGGGGGTCTCTCCTGGATGCGCTACTCGGTTTCCGACACCGCCGAGTACGGCGACTACACCCGGGGCAAGCGCAT
>DASSVE010000087.1:0-5280 GCA_035706345.1 Acidimicrobiia bacterium | reverse complement strand
GCTGATCATCGAGTCGTTGGCCCGTCTCCTCGCCGCGGTCGTGCTGCTCCGACTGGTCCATGACGCGGCCTCGTTGGGTTGGGCCATGGTGTTCGGAGGATTCGCAGTCCTCGCTCTCGGCTGGTGGCGACATGACTCCGGAGTCCCCCAGGAGTCGTCTGCGCCGGCATCGAAGTTTCTCTCCGGCTATGTGGTCGGCACGTCCTCGGCCCAGTTGTTGCTGGCCGGGGCTCCTCTGGCAGTGGCTGCCCTGGGCGGCTCTCCGGCGCTGGTTTCGATCATCTTCGTGACCTTCACTCTCTACCGCGCGCCACTGACTCTCATCTTCAGCCTGCAAGGTCGGATCCTGCCCTATCTGGTCGGGCTGGCTCGAGAAGCCAACCACGGCCAGCTGGTTCGCATCACGACGAGGGTGGTTCTGGGTGGTGTCGCTCTTGCGCTGGCTGGTGCCGCGGTCGGCTGGCTGGTCGGTCCCGAGGTGGTCGGTCTGCTCTACGGCCAGGAGTACGCCCCTTCGGCGACCGTCGCCATGTTCGCCGCCGGTGGGGTCATGGCGGCGTCTGCTGCGCAGGTCGCCAGTCAGGTTCTGGTTGCCGAGGGGCGAACCTCGCGTTTGTCCTGGGCCTGGCTGGGTGGTCTCGTCGTGGCGATCGTCGTGATCCTCCTGGCTGGCGGGGAGCCTGACACCCGGGTCGCCGTCGCCTTTGCCGCCGGCGAGGTCTCAGCCCTCGGTCTGATGGCCTACTTGGCGATCAGACGCTGACCCGATCCGATCTCACCTCTTCGACCTGGACAGCCACTCGGCATGCTGGGCGGCCAGATCGGGCGGGAAACGCCAACGCATCTCGGGTGGCACCTGGGGGATGCGCTCCTTGACCGCCAGTGAGCCGTCGACGACTGTCACCAGACCGGCCCTGAGCAGCTGGGGGAGATGTCTGGGGAGCCGCACTTCCTCCCCCTTGCCGGCTGCACTCACCAGACGGAGCAGCTCCGCGACCGCACCCGGGCCGAGTGCGGCTACCCAGAACCTCCTGATGTAAGGGTCGGAGGCCTCGATCCCGTCCTCGGTGGGGATGAGACGCACCTGGAGTGTGGGGCGGACCCTCGCTGTGGGTCGAACCGGTGCACCCGCAGGTCCCACGGCGCTGGATATCGGAGGACGATTCTGGCCACTTGCAGGTGCACCGGCTCGCATGCCTAGGACACCTACAAGTATCGTCATATATCGTCAACCCTCGTCAACGAAGACGCGAAAGATTCCGCTAGTCGTCCCCGCCCCCGCCGCCGCCGCCACCACCACCGCCGCCACCGCCACCACCAGGTGGAGGAGCGGGTGCGGCGATCCCGATCTGGAGGACGATCGTGGCCGATTCGGTGATCTGGGTGCCTGGGCCCGGGTTGGTGGCGACGACCCGGCCGATGAGATTCGGGTCCTGGACCGGAACCTCTTCGGTGACCAGGTTCAGGATCACGTTCGTGGCCAGCGTGAACTCCTCGGCGGCGGCGTTCGCCTCCTCGGGAGTCATGCCGATGAACCTGGGCAGCGCGCCCGCCGGGACCTGCCCGTTGGACACCCAAATGGTCACGGTGGTGCCCTGAGGCACCGTTGCTCCACCGCCCACCGACTGACGCACCACGGTCCCCTCCGGCTCCAGCGAGGCGATCTCCTGGACGGAGACATTGAGCCGGGCCTCGCGCAACTTCTCTGCAGCGGCGCCGCGGCTCAACCCGACCACGACAGGAACGGTCGTCGGCGGCGGCACGAGGTACTCCTCGATATTCGCCGGTTCGGACGGGAACTGGGTCTCTGGCAGGCCTTCGGTGACGATCGACATGAACTCGGCCCAGATCGGCGCCGGAACCGAGCCACCGAAGACCCGGGAATAGGACTGTCCGTTGATGACGACGTTCTCCAACGGTATCTGCTCCGCCTCGTAGCCGACCCAGACCGCGGTGGAGTACTCGGGGGTGAAACCGACATACCAGGCGTCGAGATAGCTCTGATGGGTCCCGGTCTTGCCGCCCTGAGGGCGGCCGATGTTTGCCCTGGGGGCGGTGCCCGACTCGGTGGGGACCTTGAGCAGCGGTCTGCGTGCGGCGGCGAAGAGAGCGGGATCGTCGACCTGGGTCACCTCGGGCGTCTTCTCGTAGATGACCTCACCCTCGTGGTTGACGATGCGGGCCACGATGAAGTCGTCGGCGTGGGCCCCGTTGGTGGCAAAGTTGGAGAAGGCCGACGCCATCTCCAAGGGCGACACGGCGGAGGCGCCGAGGACGATCGAGAGCACCGGTTCCAGAGACGCCTCGGTGATGCCCATCCGCCGGGCCATGTCGACGATGTTCTCCGGTCCGGTGTCGCGCGAGACCTGGGCGTAGACGGTGTTGACGGAGCGGTAGGTGGCCTCCTCGAGGGTTATCACCCCGGTCCCCGATCCGGAGGCGTTGGACACGGTCCACACGTTGGTGCCGTCGGGGGAGCAGATGAACTCGCACTCCACCTTCATGGGGCTGGCGCCGGACCAGCGGTGCCCGAGTGTGAAGCCCTGGTCGAGGGCCGCGGCGAGTGCGATCGCCTTGAACGCCGAGCCCGGGTTGCGGCGGCCCTGCACGGCCAGGTCGAACTGGCTGAACTCGAAGTCGAGACCCGAAGCCATGACTTTCACCGCCCCGGTGTGGTTGTCGACCATGGCGATGGCGCCGGTGGGACGACAGGAATGGGTCTCGGCGTAGGTCACGTAGTAGTCCCGGTTCTCCTCGAAGTCGGGGAAGATCTCGGCACAAGCCGCCAGGTTCTCCTCGTACGGGGGAAGGGGCAGCCACTCGTTGAGGATCCGGTTGGCCTCCTTCTGCATACGGAGATCGATGGTGGTGTAGATCTGGAGCCCGCCCCCGCCTTCGCACTCGACGTCATCGGCGGGACATCCGAAGATGGCCCTTTTCCGCTCCTCGTTGGTGTCACCGAGGAAGGCGAATTCGGGGGAGTTGAGGAGCTGACGTCGCACTTCGGCCACGACGTGGTCGGCCTCGCCGCGGTAGGGGGGCGTGTCCACGACGCCGATGGGCTCGTCGATGGCGTTCCGGGCCTCCTCCTCGGTGATCCATCCCTGCTCGGCCATCTCGTTGATGACGTCGTTGCGGCGCTCCAGCGTGTACTCGGGTCGGAGCCGGGGGTTGTAGAGCGACGGGTTGCGCACCAGCACCGCCAAGGTGGCCGCCTCGTGGATCTGGAGCTCGTTGAGCGGCTTGTCGAAGAACTCCTCCGCGGCGGTCTTGACCCCGTACGCGCCGGATCCGAAGTACACCGAGTTCATGTAGTACTCGAGGATCCGCTCCTTGGAGAAGCGACGCTCCACTTCGGCGGAGATGAACGCCTCGTTGACCTTGCGGCGAATGCTCACCTCGTTGCCGACGAAGGCGTTCTTCACCACCTGCTGGGTGATCGTGGACCCACCGCGGGTCTGGTCGTAGAGGATGTTGTCGATGGCAGCCGAGGCGATGGCCGAGAAATCGACACCGTCGTGCTCGAAGAACTCGGCGTCCTCGGCGGCCAGGATGGCGTACACCACCCGTTCCGGCACCTGGTTGTAAGGGATCGGCTCGGAGTTGCGGCCGTCGTGGAGTTCGGCGAGGACCTCGCCGGAGGCCGCATAAACCCGGCTCACCCGGCTCAGGTCGGGAAGGTTGAGCTGCATCGACCGGGTGTCGGGCACCCATTCCTCGGCCACTTCCTCGAAGGTGCCATAGGCGGAGTTGGCGCCCAGGAACGCGAACAAGCCCACCCACCCGGACAGGAGGAGGGAGATGGATAGGAGGGTGGCCAGGGCGCCGAACCAGCGGCCGCGCCGTTCCCGCGCCTCGATCTGGTGAATCAGGGCTTTCCTGGGCATGAAGGGGGAGTTCCTAGAGGTATGAGACGATCCAGGGAGCCGAGTAGTTCCCGCCTACGATCCCGGACGGTGTCAGGATACTGCCGATATGGATGAAACCCGGCGCACCTCGAGCGACATCGAGATCGAGGTGGTCTACGAGCGGCCGGGCGATCCCGAGCGAATCGGGAGACCGGGGGAATACCCCTTCACCCGCGGGCCGTACCCGACCATGTACCGGGGTCGTCTCTGGACCATGCGCCAATACTCCGGATTCGGAACCGCCGAGGAGACCAACCGGAGGTTCAAAGACCTGCTGAACGCGGGTCAGACCGGTCTCAGCGTGGCCTTCGATCTCCCCACCCAGATGGGTCTCGACTCGGACCACCCTCTGGCGGCGGGGGAGGTGGGCAAGGTCGGGGTGGCGATCGACTCTCTCGACGACATGCGGCGGCTCCTCGACGGCATTCCGCTGGACGAGGTGTCGACGAGCATGACCATCAACGCCACGGCGCCCCTCCTCCTGCTCATGTACCAGTTGGTCGCCGAGGAGCAGGGCATCGGCGGGGAGGCGATCAAGGGCACGATCCAGAACGACATCCTCAAGGAATACGTGGCCAGGGGGACGTACATCTACCCGCCCGCCCCCTCGATGCGTCTCGTCACCGATGTCTTCAGCTATGCCGAGACCCACATCCCGCAATGGAACACCATCTCCATCAGCGGCTATCACATGAGAGAGGCCGGGGCCACCGCGGCCCAGGAGCTGGCATTCACCATCGGCAACGGTCTCGCCTATGTGGCCGCCGCGGTCGACGCCGGGCTGGAGGTCGACAGCTTCGCCCCCCGGCTCTCGTTCTTCTGGAACGGGCACAACGACTTCTTCGAGGAAGTGGCCAAGTTCCGTGCCGCACGACGCATCTGGGCCCGGCACATGCGCGAGGAGGTCGGCGCCCAGGACCCGAGATCGTGGGCCATGCGATTCCACACCCAAACCGCCGGATCGACTCTTACCGCACAGCAGCCGCTGAACAACGTGGTCCGCACCACGATCCAGGCGCTGGCGGCGGTGCTTGGCGGCACCCAGTCGCTTCACACCAACTCGTACGACGAGGCATTGGGTCTGCCCACCGACGAGTCGGCGTTGCTGGCCCTGCGCACCCAGCAGGTGATCGCATACGAGTCGGGCGCCCCGGCCACCGTCGACCCTCTGGCCGGGTCCTACTTCGTCGAGAGCCTGACCGACAGCCTCGAGGAGAAGGCCGAGGAGTTGCTCTCCAAGATCGCGGCGATGGGAGGCGCGGTCGCCGCCATCGAGGACGGCTGGATGCAGTCCCAGATCGAGGAGTCGGCCTACCGGGAGGCTCTGCGCCAGTCGACCGGGGAGTCTGTGGTCGTGGGTGTCAACCGCTTC
>DASSVE010000086.1:0-5538 GCA_035706345.1 Acidimicrobiia bacterium | reverse complement strand
CAGGGACACCTGACCCTCGACTTCATCGAGACCGCCGGTCAGGACGTCTTCGCCCCACTCGAGCCGGTCACGTTCGCCGAGATGAGTACCGACACGGGGATTCCGATCGAGGTGCTCTCCACAATCAGAGAGGCAATGGGTGGTCCGCCGGCCAGTGGTGACGACCGGGTGGGTCGCTTGGAGATGGAAGTCCTGCCGTTCGTGCAGATGCAGGACGAGCTCGGATTCCGCCACCGGGCCATCCAGCAAGGGCTCCGGGTCTACGGGGAGACCCTGTCCCGCGTCGCCGAGACCGAAGCGGAATGGTTCCGCACCGAGATCCTCGAACCGACGATGGCCAAAGGACTGAGCCAGGCCGACCTGGCTCGCATCGCCGTCGATCTCTCGCCACGGCTGTCGGCCGTCTCCGACCCAGCCCTCATGGCCATATACCACGCTCAGCAGGGACGCGCCTGGATGGCGAACATCATCAACGGGCTGGCAGGGGCCCTCGAGGCGGCCGGCCTCCACACGGTGGAGCAGTCCATACCGGCCATGTGTTTCCTCGACATCACCGGCTACACCAGCCTCGCCGCCCAGGAGGGGGATCAGGTGGCCGCCGACACCGCAGAGACTCTGAGGAGGATCGTGGACCGGCGGGCGGCGGAACATGATGGCCGGGCCGTGAAATGGCTCGGTGACGGGGTCATGCTCTGGTTCCCCTCGCCCGGTCCCGGGGTGATGGCCACGGTGGAGATGGTGGACGAGATCGCAAAGAGCGGTCTGCCTCCGGCGCATGTCGGGCTGCACGCCGGGCCGGTGGTCTTTCAGGAGGGTGACTACTACGGCAACACCGTGAACGTGGCGGCCCGGATCGGGGAGTACGCCCGACCGGGCGAGGTACTGGTGAGCCAGGAGGTCGTCGACCGGGCTGAGGTCGGCCGTGCCATCACCTTCGAGGAGATCGGGTCTGTCGAGCTCAGAGGTCTGAGCGAGCCGATCACTCTCTACGCGGTCGTGGCTACGTGAAGTCCCAGCTGAGGATCACCGCCTGATCAGGGCCCTCGGCGCCGGCAGACCGGTAGGTGGCGATGGCCGGCTCGTTGTCGGGCTCAGTGGGCACCCACATGCCCCGGCAACCGAGCTCACGCGCCAGGTCGGCCAGTGCCAGGGTGAGGGCGCGTCCGATCCCTCGCCTCCGGTACTCCTCATCGACCCCGAGCTCGTACAGGAGCATCTCGACACCTTTGTCAGGGTGGGTGATCTCGATTCCGCTCACGAAACCGACGTCGACATCCTCGACCCTGGCCATCAGGAGATGATGGCCGGGTCGAGCCAGGAAGTCCTCGGTCCACTCACGCTGCGGGGTTTCGTCGAAGAGCCCCCCGGCTGCGAGCACCCTGTCGACGGCGTGGGCTCCAATTCGGTCGATCTGCATCGGCCGACGCTAACGATGAGATGTGTTGGTACGGGTCAGTCCAGGCAGAAGGTCCGCACCTCGGCGACGACACCGTCGACACCCCGTGCCGCGAACGCCTCGGCCGCCATCTCGGCGTCCTCTTCGGTCTCGAAGTAAACGCTCAGCGTGATGATTCCGGCCTGCATGCCGAGGGCCTCGGCAGCGCCTTCGTCGCAGTCGGTCCAACCGGTGGTGTAACCGGCGTCAGTGGCGGCTTGCTCGGCAGCGAGGATCGCTGGATCCTCGGGATCGGCGGCTCCCGCCAGCACCACCGCCCAGGTGGGTGCACCGTGGACCAGGTCGGACCGTTGTTCGGGGAACTCGGGCAGTGGCACGGTGGTGTCAGGGGTCTCCACAGTGGTCTCGGTCACCGCCGTCGTGGTCGTCACCGGCTCGGCTGTGGTGTCGGTGGTCCCGGCAGATCCGCAGCCCGCGACAAGTGCCGCTGCGGTAAACAAGGGGATAAGACGTGTGAGCCCATTGGTCTGGAGGCTCATCACTGCTCCTTTCCATCGCACGGTCACGCATGTGAGTTGGGAGTGACCGTCACCACGAAGGTACTTCCGACCGCGATGCCCGACCAGAGGCGTTTGACCTGGAGGTCTGTGACGATTTCCGTCCCTTTACCTCAGACCGGGACTTCCGATTCCAGAGTCGGGTGGACCGCGTCCAGGTGAGCCGCGAGGGCCCGCACCTGACGTCCGAGCGTGATGATGGCGGCTCCAGCGAGGACGCCGAGAAGACCGGCGATGAGGATCAGGGCTCGGAGGACCCAGAGGCTGGTGCCGATCGAGCCATCGGTGGCCGCGATCGTGGTCTCGGCTTCGGTCAGTGTGGTCTCATAGTCAGCGGTGAGCTCGACGAACCCGTCGAGACTGTCCTCGATCCCGGACATCGACGTCGCCAGATCACCAGAATCAGCGGCCAGCTGCGTCGCCGAGGGGACCAGCCCGCGCAGGGCCTCGCCCTGCGCCCTGACTTGTTCTGGAAGAGAGGCCAAGGCCCGGTCGACCCTGGCCAATGATTCCCCGAACGGCTCGTCAGGGTCGTAGCTGACCCCGAACAACGAGAGTGCCCGCAGAGTGCTGTCCACGGCGTCGGCGGTTTGGATGGCGGCCGGCATGGAGGTCCGGACGGTCTCCAGGGTCTCGGGCAGCTCGGTTTCCAGGAAGTCTGCCGTTGTCTCGAGGGCGGTCACTGCCTCCTCGACGGTCGCCGAGACCTGGTCGACACTGTCCGAGGCGTTCTCCAGACTGGCCGCAGTGTCAGCGGCGACCTCGTCCACCAGCCCCACGGTCCGGCTCATCGCTTCGAGGGCTGATCGAGACACCGAGACCGAAGCTCGTGCCTCGTCGGCGAGTGACTGAAGTAGGAACAGGCCGCCAACCAGCCCCACGATGCTGAGAACGACGACGACCAATCCGGCCCCCTCCGCGAAAGCGCCCACATGGGGACGCGGCTGTTCTACGGTCGTGAAAGTGGAGTCCATGAAAGCCGTCACTACCCGCGGCTCACCGTCGACAAACACCGTTTGACCGGCGACATCTTTGGGGTACTCGGCGCGAATGCGTACCCCCACATCGGGCCTGGCTGTAGCCGCGTCCGAATTGACCAAGGCCTATGACGAAGACACCGGAGTCTTCGACCTCGACCTCGCCATCGAGCCGGGAACGATCGTGGGGTTGATCGGCCCGAGCGGCTCGGGCAAGACGACGACCGTGCACATGCTCACCGGGATCACCAGGTGGGATTCGGGGACGGCCGAGGTCCTGGGTGAGAGCCCGACCCGGTTCACAAAGACGACCCGTGCCCGGATCGGTTACATGCCCCAGCACGCCATCCTCTATCCCGACCTCACCCTGCGGGAGAACCTCGACTTCGCCGCCTCGCTCTACGGGGTGCCGCTCCGGCGCAAGGACCTCGTCGACCGTTTGGTGGACTTCGTCGAGTTGGAGGGCGCCATCGACCGTCTGCCCCAGGAGGCATCCGGAGGGGAGCGACGGCGTGTCATGCTGGCCTCCACCCTCATCCACGATCCCGATCTGGTCTTCCTCGATGAGCCCACCGCCGGGATCGACCCCGTGCTGCGGCGGAAGATCTGGGACCAGCTCGAGGAGCTGGCCGCCCAGGGCAAGACCCTCCTGGTCACGACGCAGTACGTGGGGGAGGCCGCCTACTGCGATCAGGTCGCCGTCCTCGCCAATGGCCGGGTTCTGACCGTGGACACTCCGGACGGGTTGCGGAGGACCGCCTTCGGGGGCGAGTCGTTGGAAATCGCCTTCGCCGATGCGCCACGGGCGAGCCAGGTCACGGCCTTGCGCTCGTATCCCGGGGTGAATTCGGTCCAGTGGGTCGAGGCCAGCCTGTTCCGGCTCGTCGTCGACGATGCCGAGACAGCCACTCCCGCGATCAACCAGTGGGCCTCCGAGAATGACCTGGAGCTGACCCGCAACGAGCGGTATCTCCCGCCCTTCGACGACGTGTTCGTCGAGCTCGTCTCGAAGCTCGACGGCAACGGGAGCGAGACCAATGGCCGCTAGGCAGGGCTTCGTCGCCAGCCTCATACGGATCTACGGGTTCGTTCGCAAAGAGGTGGCCAGCGTCTTCCGTCAGCCACGGCTGCTGCTGACACTGATCGTGGCCCCATTCCTGATCCTGCTGATCTTCGGGTTGGGATATCGCCAGGACCCACCGCCGTTTCGGACGCTCCTCGTCGTCCAGAGCCAAGAAGCGCAGCTCGCCGCCGACTCCGAGGATCTCAACGAGGCATTCGGACGCGCCATAGACCTGGTCGGCACCTCGACCGACGTCGAGGAAGCCCGCCGACAGCTGGAGGACGGCGATGTCGACCTTTTGATCGTGGCGCCGGACAACCCGAGGAGTGCTCTCGACGCCGGGGAGCGGGCTTCGTTCACGGTGGTCCACGGGGAGGTCGACCCGGTGATCCGATCGAGCATTGCCCTGGTGGCCCGATCGTCGGTGGATGAGATCAACCGACGCGTCCTCTCCCAGATGGTCGCCGAAGCGCAGACCGAGTCGGAGGAGCTCGAGGCGGTTCTCGCCGAGATGGAGGAGTCGTCGGCGACGATGGTGACCGCCCTCGAGAACGGTGACCGGGACGCCGCCACGCAGGCCAACCAACAGCTTCGTGAGGACCTCCGGGTCGCGGAGGCCGGCACCGGGCGGACCGAAGATCTCTATGCCAGTGTCGATCAATCCTTGGGTGCCGAGCCCGGAGGCGACGTCGGCTCCATGGGCGAGAGTCTCGATCAAGCCCAGTCCGACGACCCGGATACCGCTCTGGAGGGCGCTCGCACTTTTCAGGCGAGGCTGGGGGAGCTGCAGCAGCGGCTGGGCACCGCGCAGAGTCTCGATCCCGACGTTCTGGTGAGCCCGTTCACCGTCGAAGTGGAGCAGGTGAACGACGTGCCCAGCGAAGTTTCGGTGTTCTACGCCCCGGCCACGATCATCGTGCTGCTCCAGCATCTGGCTCTGACCTTCGCCGCGCTCTCTTTGGTCCGTGAGCGTCAGCTCGGGCTGACGGAGGTGTTCCGGGCTTCGCCCCTCGGTTCGGGCGAGGCGGTGACCGGCAAGTACCTTGGGTTCGGAGGGCTCTCGTTGGCGGTGGCCGGGCTGTTGACCGCAGTGATGTTTGGGTTCGGGGTGAGAGTCGGCGACTACTGGCCGACCTACATCCTGGTCATGACGCTGCTGGTCGTGGCCTCACTAGGGCTCGGGTTCGTGCTCTCCGGTGTGAGCAAGACCGACAACCAGGCGATCCAGTTCGTGATGATCGTCCTGCTGGTCACCATCTTCTTCACCGGTTTCGTCCTGCCGCTCGACCAGCTCGCAGGACCGGTCCACGTCGTGTCCTACCTGGTCCCGGCCACCTATGGCATCCAGGCCCTCCACGACATCATCTTCCGTGGAGGAGCCGCCGACCCGCTGATGCTGGCTGGGCTGATCGGCTACGCGCTGCTCACAGCGGTCGGGGCCTGGTTCGTGGTGCGCCGGGACGTGGCGGCCGCCGGCCAGGCCTGAGACAAGGGTCCTGGATTTTCGCTCTGTGGGTCCCCAGGGAATCGAACCCTGAACCTTCG
>DASSVE010000085.1:0-9251 GCA_035706345.1 Acidimicrobiia bacterium | reverse complement strand
ATCCTCTCGGGTGGCATGCCACCCAGCACGTAGGTCTGGCGCAGGAAGGCGGAGCTGGCCAGGAACGTGGCCACGCCGTCCCAGGTCTCGATGGCACGATTGAAGCTCAGGGTGGCGGCGGCTGCGACTGACCCCACCGCCGAGCCCCGGTAGCACCTGTGACGGACGCCCGGGAGCGGCCCCCGCCCGACGCACAGCCGGCACGGCGCGCCATCGCGAAGAAGCAGACCGTTGAGGCACATGAGCCGGTAGTTGTGCAGCGACATCACAGTGGGAACCTGGCGGCGGTGCAGGGCGGCCACGACCGACGGGGTGAGGTCGAACCAGGTGTTGTGCACGTGGGCCACATCGGGCTTGGCGTCCTCGATCATCGCCTCGGCCCGGGCGAAGGACGCCGGATTCCATGGGGCTACTGCCAGCTTCCGGGCGGCCTCGAAACCGCCTTCCGGGTTGCGGACCCGAAGCTGGGTGACGTGGTGACCGGCGTCGCGGAGGATCCGTGCCTCCCGTTCGACCACCACGTCCTCACCGCCCCGGTCCCGGTACTCGTTGTGTATCTGGAGGACTCGCACCGTGGCCTCAGTAGGCGCCGTCGCGCTTGAGCACCGCGGGAACGGTCTTCGCCAGGAGGACCAGGTCGAGGACCAGGCTCCAGGTTGCGATGTACTCCAGGTCCATCTCGACCCAGGTCCGGAAGTCGACCTCGGACCGACCGCTCACCTGCCAGATGCAGGTCAGGCCGGGCTTCGCCTCCAGTCTCTGCAACTCCCAGACGTTGTAGGTCTCGACCTCCGATGGGAGCGGTGGGCGCGGGCCCACCAGGCTCATGTCACCGCGAAGGACATTGAGCAATTGGGGAAGCTCGTCGAGGCTCCACCTGCGCAGCGGGCGGCCAATCCAGGTGACCCGAGGGTCCTGACGGATCTTGAACACCGGACCGTCGACCTCATTCAGGTCTTCGATGGCATGCCGGTGATCTTCGGCATCTACCCGCATGGTGCGGAACTTCAGGATCTCGAAGCGCCGCCCTCCTTCCCCGACCCGCTCCTGTCGGAACAGGACGGGGCCCTTGCTGGTGAGCCAGATCATCAGGGCGATCGCCAGCATGACTGGAGCGATGACGATCAGCAGCACGGCCGAGCCGACGATGTCGATGACTCGCTTCACGGTCCTGGCGACCGTGCCGGCAGCGACGAGCCCCTGTCCGTCGTCGATGAATGGGGCGTCGTGTGGAACGGGCCGAAGTGACGGGGCCAGTCGGTCCCTCAGGTCGGTCTCCGACCTCTCGTTGTCATCGTGGCGAATCAGATCGTCGTGGATGGTCCGTGGCAATGCAGGGCTCATGCGCGCCTCCAAGGATGCGTTTTGCGTATGAACCCATTGCGACCCGAGTCCTCAGCTTTCCCGACACGTTCCAGCCCTAAACAAATAGCGGCGGACTCAGTCCGAGGGATCCAGATCGACCTCGTGGTTGACCGAGATCTCCCGATACCACTGCTGGGCGTCGTCTGGAATGGCGCGGTGGCGCTTTCGCACCGACTGCAAGATGTCGCACTGCTTGATCGCACGTTTGAACCGCAGCCGGCTGACAGCCGTGCGCGGCTCCCCCAGCGAGCGAAGGGTGCAGAAGACCTCGATGGTGAGCATGGCCTGTCGATCCCAGCCGCCGCCCAGATAGGCGTCGATCCCCCGTCGCAGAGTGCCTGAGACTGGTCCGACCCACCCCAGGGCCAGCTCGGCGCCTTCAGGATCGGAGACGAGCAGCGTCTGGACTCGCTTGGCCTCGAGGCCTTTCTCGTTCTTGCGGCCGCCCGGAAGGACGCCGTTCAACAGGAGCTTGGCCACGCCTTCGGCCCCGGGCCGGATCCGGCGGAAGCCGTCGTGCCCCACCTCGGAAACCTGCCCGGCTCGCCGATGATCGATCAATGTCGACCCCCGCCACGTGCTCAGCTCCTTGACGTCGAGGATGAGCATGTGGGGCCAGGGGTGGACCACGGTGATGAAGTGGGGGCCCTGGGGAACGTGACGGCAGACGATCGTCGGTCGGAATCCGTTGTCCTTCGCCCACGTCTTGAAGACGCGTTCGATGCTGTCCCACTGCTCGCGCGGGGCCAGCGAGTCGATGTCCCCCGGCCCGTCGAACGCCGATTCGGGGTTCTTCCACACCGTCCAACCGGGAAACCGCTCCGTGAGATCGCGGAGCAGCGGGAGCCAAAGCGCCGAGAGATCGGGCCGGACGCTGCGTTGTGGTGTGGTTGCCATTCCTCTCCCCCCGGCCACCCCATTCGGGTGCACGGTGGGTTGGGGCAATACCCCCCGCCCAACCCCCGCAAACGGTCAGGCGCTACCCGGGACGTGTCGAACGGGAGAGCTGGCCACCGTCGACGACCAGGACCTCGCCGGTCACATGGGTCAGCTCCAACGCAAGGGCTCGATAGGCGCGGGCGATGTCCTCGGGCTCGCCGAGACGCCCCAGCGCCGTTGTCCCAGCGAGACGTTCGAAGTGCCCAGGGACGTGGCCCCAGATCCTCTCGGTGCGTGGCGTGCGGACGGTCCCGGGGGCGACCGTGTTGACCCGGATCCCCTCGGCGCCGAGTGGCCCGACCAGCCCGTGCATCATTCCGATGAGGCCGGCCTTGGCCGCCGAATAGGCGGGCATCCCCTGAGCAGACAGGGCATTGATCGAGGAGGTCAACGTGATCGACCGCTCGGCCCCGGTGCTCCGCTTCAGCCAGGGGTAAGCGGTCTTCACGGTGATGAACTGTGAGACGAGGTTGCGTTCGACTGAGTCGCGGAACACCTCCATGTCCATCGTCCAGGGTTGGTCCTGACTGGTGGGCTCCTCGGGGAGGGCGCCACCGGCGATGGCCACGACGTGGCACAGAGGGGGGAGGTCCTCGAGAACATGCAAGGCCGTCTCCACGGCCCGCTCGTCCGCGACGTCGGCCATGACGGTGTGATAACCATCGGCCCCGATGGCATCCCGCTCGACCAGGTCCACGCCGAGCACCGTTCGTCCGGTCTGGAGGAACAGCTGGGCTGTCGCCGATCCGATGGCTCCGGCGTCGCCCGTGACGATGATCGTCTCGTTCATTTCGACGGGCTCTCTGCGAGCTGGGCGGGCCACGCCTCCCTTTCGGCGAGACGGGTCCAGTACGCCCTCCACCAGAGCCCGGTGCCGAGGAGCTGAGCAGTCTTGCCCGCCCATGCGGCGCCGACCGCCCCGCCGAATGCGGCGCCCGCGATCGTGGCTGTGACATCGGCCGCGGCCACGACGAGCCTGGTTCTGAAGGCGGTTCCAGCGGCCTCCAGGGCCCTGAGCCCTATGTACGTGGGAGTGTCGAGACCGATCGCAAGGATGCCGATGGTGAACGGCACTATCAGGGGCTCCACGACCGGCCAGGTCTCCCCGAGGATGAACTCCCCCCACTCGCTCGGCATCAGCATCAGGACGGCGCCGTAGGCGAGAGCGATGGTGGCCAGGAAGAGCGCACCTCTCCTGGTGCCTGCCCGGAGATGCTGGGGTGACTGGCCCAGCGCACGCACCGCGGCCGGCACACCGAACAGGGTCATGCCCTGGTAGACCACGCGCAGCGGGCCGAAGAGCACGTAGGCCGCCCGGTAGGCGCCCACTGCGGCCAGGTTGGCGACGATGCCCATCCCGATGAGAGCGACCTGAACCGCGCCGCTCACCGCGGCCAGCTCACCCACGAAGGCCGGTGTCAGATCACGGTGCTCGCGGAGCCAGATGCCGATCTCTGTGAAGGCGGGAGCCACGCCCCACAGCACGGCGACGACCAATCCGGCGACCACGGCGGAGCCGGCCCAGGCGAGGGCGATGGCAAAGAGCGACGGCTCGGGAAAGCCCAGAAGCCAGATGACCGCCGGGAACATCACGACTGCCCACAGCACGTCGGTGATCATGGCCCTGTGCCCGTGACCCGCGGCGAAGAAGGCGAAGCGCCACAGGTCGGCATAGAGCAGCCCGGGGAGTGTGACTACCAGAGCGAGGAACGAGGCTCTGAGATCGCCCGATGTGACCATGGCGACCACCGCGCAGGCGAGACTGCCCAGGACTCCCATGGCGAGTGTCGCCGCGGAGCTGCGGGCTGCACCCACCCGCCACGACGACTCCGGAGCTGCACTGAAACGGATGGCCAGCGGTTCGGTGTTCACCGCACGGGAGACGTTCAGTATCAAGACGTAGGTGGCGAAGGCGACACTGAAGGCCCCAAAGCTGGAAGCACCGAGACTGCGGGCGATGAGGATGTTGACTCCGAAGTTGGTGGCGCTGGAGAAGATCTGATCGCCCAAACCCCATGCCGCCTGACCTGAGATGGCGGGAAGCCGACGCTTCATTTCCCAGCCGGGGGGTACGCCTGTCGCCATGTCTCTGCCAATCGACGTCGTCGAGCGAGAGCCCGTGTGAGCTTCGACTCCGACGGGTCCCATCGCGGCACTGAACGGCTCAGATATGGACCGAACTCGTCCGGCGCCATCCCGGGATCCAGTCCTGCCGCCGAGGCGAACGCCATGATCGCCGCCCCCAAATTGCCTCTGAGGGTGAGCAACCCGTCGACGATTTCCTCGGAGTCCGGCGTGGACAGGAGGGTGTGGCTCTGCACCACCCAGTGAAAGAGGTCATGGAACGGTCGTCCCGAGTCCGTTGACGCCTCCCAGTCGATCAGAACCCAATGGCGGCCGTCATCGAGGAGGTTCCAGGGGGCCATGTCCCCATGAACACGTCCCACCGTCGGGTCACCGTCCACGTTCTTGAACAGGGCTCCGAGACCATCGGCCACCGGGATCGGGAGACGGACTATGTCCGGTCGGGGTCGCCAGCGAACCGGCTTCATCGCCAGGATCCCTGGCGGGGAGTCGACGAGGTGTGGAATCGCCAGTGGCTCTTGGAGCACCGATGCCACTCGCCGGATCGTCTTCTCTTCAGCCTCGATTGCGCCCCTGTCCGGATCGGACAACCCGATCTTCAACACGTGCCGGGGCTCTCCGGACGAGTCGACCGTCACCACCAGCCAACGTCGACCATCCCGCAGCCGCCGCGCCGCATAAGTGTCGCCTTCGGTGAGCCAGGGTTTGACGATGGCCCGCAATTCGCCCGGTGGTGTCGTCTCCCGCCCGAGCCGGCCCATCCCGAGACCGGCGCCGACACGAGCCGCCGAGATAAGGGCCCGGGTGCCGCGGTCCATCGGGTGGTAGAGGCGAAGACCCTCCGAGACCGCCTTGCTCGGGTACCTGGGCAGGATCAAGTTCCCGGCCCTGGCTGAGAAGTGGCGGCCACCCCTGCTCGAAGTCTCAGTCACACCGGCCAGGATCGACGAGGTCACATCGTCGATGTCACCCGAGGCGTCGACGACCTTGGCCCGTCTCGCCAGACTGGCTTCCTTACGCCAGCGGTCTGCCTGGTCCTCCAGCTCGCTCATCGACAGTTCGGTCTTCCGTGCCTGGATCACCTCCGCCGGTGCCTGGAGCAGCACGGTGAGCGACGGGTCGGGAAGCAGACGCCCCAGTCTGCGCAGCATCGACGGCGGGACGGAGAGGCGGTAGCGCTTCGGATCGACGATCAGGTCGAGCCAGGGACGCTGGATGACAACCGAGTCTCCGCGACGGACCCGCGGCCATATGACGAACAGCCAACCGAGCCACCAATCGGCGAACAGATAGAGCGTCTTGAGAATCGACATGACCCGTGACCGCGGCGTCTTCGCGTATGGCTCGGTGAAGTCCCGTTCCAGGTCCTGAGGACTGCGCAGGACCCCGGGTCGGTGATGCATTTGGAGGGTCGAACCGGGGAGATGATCTGCGACCGCATCGGCGACAGTGGACTTGCCCACCCCGTCAGGACCGCACAGGGCGAGGCTGACCCCTCTCATTGGCCTGCCATCAGGGTGCGACTGCATCGAGCGAGAGAAGTTGGGTCGCCCAGGACTGGGCGACGGCCTCCCACGTGAAGCCGGACATGGCAGGACGGGCGTTGGCCCCGAGTCGTGCGGCGGAGGGCTCGAGCAGACGAGACAGACCGGTAGCCATGTCCTCGGGATCGGGTGCCACGACCAAACCGGCGTCGCGCGATCGAAGGTACTCGCCCAACGGGTATTGGCCGGTGAGCACCGGCACGCCGAGAGAGGCAGCTTCGGCGGCGGAGTTGCCGAACGCTTCGAAGAGCGACGGGTAGAGGAAGCCCCGCGCCGAGGCCATGAGCTCGAACTTCTCCCGCCCATAGACGGGGGCCCGCACCTCGACCCACCGCTGCAAACCCAACTCACGCACTCTGGCCTCGGTCTGTTTCTTGCCTCCCCGCCAGTCGGGCCCGCTCAGGATCACCCGGGGCCGGTCCTCCCGACTCAACAGGCCCAGACCCTCGAGCAGCGTGTCGAGCCCCTTGTGCTCCATGTCGAACCGGCCGATGAAGACGAGAGCATCGAGCGATCCTCCATCCCAACGGATGTCATCAGGGACGACCACGCCGTTGGGGGCGACCACCACCGGCCCCTCGTAGCCCAGACGACGCAACTGCTCCGTCTGGGAGTCGAAGAAGACATGGATGCCGGCAGCCTCCTGCACCAACCGGCTCTCGAACAGACGCCACCAGATCCTCTTCATGAACGGTTTTCTCTCCAGGATCCGGGGCTCGTAGGCACCTCTCGGAGCCAGTACGTAGGGCAGGCCGAGACGTCTCGCCTCTCTCCCGGCGGCCGCGTTGTACGAGGTCCAAGCCGAGTGCAACACGAGGACGTCGAGACCACGAATGGCCTCGTCGATCTGTCGGGGAAGGTGCAGCGGACCCATCTCGACGTGGGGGATCCCCACCCAAGAAGGGTGGACCTCCGGGCGACGTGGCCCGTCACAGATCACCCGGCACTGGTGTCCCTTTTCGTTGAGGGCGGTAGCCAGGGACCGGACAGATCGAGTGATTCCACCGTCTCCTCTGAGGGCGCGCGGGTGGTAGAGGCCGATGACGCCGCGGCGCCGGCTCTCGTGGTGGTCAGAGGTGACAGGCTTGCTGAGACGATCCAAATGGGTCCCCTATCGAAGTGGCGGCTTACCCACGGCCCCTCACGGTCAACCATCCCGTTTGAACCGGCGTGCCCGCGGGTAGGTGACAGCCTCCCCGAGGCAGGAGACCTGCGATTTTCCCTGAGGACGCGTTGGAACCGACCTTGCTCGGTGCGATGAGAAGGTATTGGTGGGTGGTGGTGACCCTGGCTCTCTGTGGAGCGCTCCTTGCCTGGTCCCTTCATCAGCAGTTCGCTCACAACTGGGGAGCCTCGGCGACGATCCTCGTGGAGAACCCACAGAGCTCGGCCCTCTTCGATCGAGACGTGAGCGCTGACCCGGAGCGCTACACCGCCGACCAGGCCGCCATCCTGCAGTCGACACCGGTTGCCTCCCGTGCTCTCGAGATCGCCAATGCGGAAACGGGAGCCGACCTCGATCTGGACGACGCCGCCGATGGCATCGAGGTGGAGTCCGACTTGGACAGCGGATCGATCACGGTCACAGCGTCGCACCCCGATCCCGACGTCGCCATATCCATCGCCAACGCCGTGGTCACCGCCTACGAGGAGATCAAACAAGCAGAGCGGTCACGTGCGTTCGACTCCGCCATCGAGCAGTTCGACTCCTCCATCAAGACCGTCGACGAGGAGCTGGCGAACATCACCGCTCAGATCTCCGAGTTGCGCGCCTCCGGCGGAGAAGGAGCCACCGACCTCGACGCTCAGGTGCAGGCGGCCACCCAGCGACTCCTGGAGATCCTCGCACAGGGCACGGTCGACGACACCCAGGTGCAGCCGATACTCGATCAGCTGCAGACCTTGCAGCTCATCCAGGCGCTGCGCGGGGACGACCCCGTTCTGGCGTCGCTCATCGAGTCGCGGAACCAGGCATTGGAACGAAGATCACAGTTGGCGCTGAGACGCGACCAGCTTCGTGTCGACTCGGCCTTGACCTCCACCGGCATATCGGTGATCTCGCCCGCCCGCGAGGCGGGCCAGGCGTTGTCACTGCCACGTGCCCTCTTGATCGGGCTCCTCCTCGGCACGGTCATCGGGGCCGTCGTCGCCTTCGCCTTCGCCAGCCGATCGAGGAGATTCCTTCATCGCAGCGAGCCGGAACTGGTGCTCAACGCCCCGTTGTTGGCTGAGATTCCCCGCTACGACGGAGGCCGCGCCTCGATTCCCACCAGGGACGCCCCCGATACGGAGGAGGCCGAGGCCTATCGAGTGGCCGAGGCCAGTCTCGAGCGTCTCACCGACCAGGGAGACGCCGCGCAGGTTGCGGCGGTCGTGTCAGCGGCGTCCGGCGACAGCTCGAGAGTGGCCGCCAACCTCGCGGTGACGGCGGCGCTGCACGGCAAGAAAGTGCTCGTCATCGACTGCAACCTCGGCGATCCGGCCCTCTCGCGACTGCTGATGGCGCCGTCCACCCGGGAAGGTCTTGCGGAAGTCGTAGACGGGTCCGTTGCGTTCCAGGACGCGGCCGTCTCGGTCGACCTCGGACCCGGCTCGCACCTCGACTTTCTCGGGAAGGGGGTGCGAAACGTGTCGACGCCGACCTTCTTCCCGTCCAAAGCCGCGGCGGAATTCTTCGACCAGGTGGCCGATGCCTACGACCTCGTCGTGGTGGACATCCCGTCCCCGCTGCAGGCGGCCTACGCAGGCAGCGTGGCCCGTCTCTGTGAACAAACCGTGGTCGTGGTCCCCCATGAGAGCGAGGTGTCGGTGCTCGCCGACGCCATGGACAGGCTGGCGATGAGTGGCGGCAAGGCCGATGGCTACGTCTACACGGAATCAGAGCAGTCCATTCGGGTGATCCAGCCGGACCCGTCGGCGAATGGGCGTCAGGACCTTCCGAAGCGGGTCAGCCCGAGCGCTCAGGTCTGAGTCCGGCCATGGGATCGGGTGCGCAGCCACAACGCAGCGAGGAGCATCATGAAGTGGGGGTTGTTGACGGCGTACCTCTTCCACAAGCGCTTCGGCTCCTGAGCGAGCCGGTAGAGCCACTCCAGCCCGGCGTTCTGCATCCACCGGGGCGCCCGGGACTTGTTGCCTGCCACCCACTCGAAGGCGGCGCCGACCCCGATCAAGGACGTCTCGGGGATGGCGTCGTGCACGTCGTGCATCCACAACTCTTGCTTGGGCATGCCGAGGCCGACCCAGACGATGTCAGCTCCGGATTCTCTGATCTGACGGACGTGCGGGGACATCTCCAGATGGGTGAGACGCCGGAAC
>DASSVE010000084.1:0-30964 GCA_035706345.1 Acidimicrobiia bacterium | reverse complement strand
GAGCCGGTGCACACCGACGTCATCAGCGTGTCACGCCCCGAGTGAGCCCGGAGATTGTCCAGGACGCTGTCGTCCTGCAACAGCCGGCGGGTCCCCATGCCCCCGGGGAGAAGCACCACATCGACGGCTCCGATGTCGGAGACCGGCATGTCGGTGACGATCCTCATCCCCTTGGCACAGGTCACGGTCTCGCCATCGAGAGTGGCGGTGAAGACCTCGACCCCGTCCTCGGGATGCTGGAGCTGCCACATGCGGAGCACCTCCCATGGTCCGACCAGGTCGAGCTCCTCCATGTCGTCGAAGCAGAAGAGGGCGATTCTCATGTGCGGTCCACAATCATCGTCGGCCCGCCATCAACGCGGTGGCATCCGGGCGGCGGCGTCGAGACGGATCACCTCGCCGTTGATCATCGGGTTCTCGGCTATCGCGGTCACAAGATGGGCGAAGTCCTCCGGTCTGCCCAGCCGCTGCGGGAACACATGCAGTTTGGCCAGTGAGTCCCTCAGCTCTTGGGGCGCGCCGGCGAGGAGAGGCGTGTCCATGATTCCGGGTGCGACTGTGACGACCCTGATCCCGACGCCGGCGAGGTCACGGGCGAGGGGCAGGGTCATGCCGACCACTCCCCCTTTGGATGCCGAGTACGCCGCCTGACCCACCTGGCCCTCGAAGGCGGCGATCGAGGCCACGTTCACGATGACCCCTCGCTCCCCCTCCTCGTTGGGATCGTTGTTGGACATCACCCTTGCGGTGTTCCGGATGACGTCGAACATCCCGATCAGGTTCACCCCGACCGTGAAGCGGAAGAGGTCGAGGTCGAACATCTCCCCGTCCCTCGAGAGGACACGCTGGGCCGGAGCGACGCCGGCCGCGTTCACCAGGATGTGGACGCCGCCGAAGGCCTCGGCGGCGCCTGCGACACCAGCGGCGACGTCTTCGGGCGAGGAGACGTCACATTGGATGAAACGTGCGCTGTCGCCCAGTTCCTCTTGTGCGGTCTTGCCCCGGTTCTCGTTGATGTCCATCATCACGACCCGCCCGCCCATTCCGACGATCCGGGTGGCGGCGCCGAACCCGAGCCCCGAGACGCCACCGGTGATCAAGGCAACCGAATCTTCGATCTGCAAATCTGACCTCCTGGCTGCTGACGGTACACATTGATCGGGGTCTTCGATTCGGGCGTGGGAGGTCTCTCCGTGTTGAGGGAGATCCGTGCGGTGCTCCCCGACGCGGACCTCACCTACGTCGCCGACCGGGCCCGCTCCCCGTACGGCGTCAAGACCTTGCAGGAGGTGGAGGAGATCTCACTCGAGGTCGCCGGCTGGCTCGTCGACCGAGGGGCGGACTGTCTGGTCGTGGCGTGCAACACCGCGTCGGCGGCGGCTTTGGAGACGATCAGGGCCGAGCACGCCGACCTCCCCGTGGTGGGCATGGAACCCGCCGTCAAGCCTGCCGCCCTTGCCTCGCGCACCGGCAAGGTCGCCGTGTTCGCCACTGCGGCCACGTTCCAGGGGAAGCTGTTCGAGTCGGTGGTGACCCGATTCGCCACCGGCGTCGAGGTGATCACCCGGGCCTGCCCGGAGTGGGTGACGCTGGTGGAACGAGGAACGGTCGAGGGCCGGGAGGCAGAGGCACTGGTCGTCCCGGTGGTGGCCGACATGGCCGATCAGGACGCCGACGTGATCGTCCTCGCCTGCACCCACTTCTCGTTTCTGAAGCCGCTGATCGAGCGGGTCGGCGGGATCGAGGTGGTCGACCCGGCGCCGGCAGTGGCCGCACAGACTGCCCGGGTTACTCCCTCACGCCACGGGTCCGGGTCCCTGACCCTCGTCGCCTCCGGCGATGTCGACGAGTTCGCCCGTCTCTCCTCCGCACTCGCCAGAATCGACGGCCCCGTCATACGCTTCCCGGCATGACTCCGATCTGGGTCGACGAGGACGGCGCCCTGGTGGGCCACGGGCCGTACGTGACGCTGGACCCCGGGCTGGGACCGGATCGGTTCAGGAGCGCCCTCGAGGCCATCCGTGAATCGGGCAAGCCGATGGGTTTCGCGTCCTTCACCTTCGACGAGGCGGAGACGGGCTCGGTGGTCGTGATCCCGGATCACACGACACTCGACCGCCGGCCGATGACCCCGGCTCCACCGCCACGGGTGAGTGTCGTCGACGATGGCATCGCAGAATGGCGGGCCGGGTTCCGAATGGCAATGGAGGCGATCGGCACCGAGAACCTGGCCAAGGTGGTCCTGGCCCGACAGGTCGTGGTCGATCTCCCCGACCGCTTGGACACCGCCGCCCTCATGGCCCGGCTCAGCGAGGAGAACCCCGGCTGCTACCTCTTCTCGGTCGAAGGTCTCATCGGTGCCAGCCCCGAGCTGCTGGTCCGGCTACGGGATGGAAGGGTCTCCACACTCGCCCTGGCGGGGACCGCCACCGACCCGGAGGGATTGGAGACCGTGAAGATCTCCGAAGAGCACCGTCATGTCTCTCGCTCGGTCAGCAGCGTCCTCTCCCAGCACCTCACCGATCTCGACCTGACCGAGCAGGTCATCGTCCACCACGGTGCAATGGCCCACGTCGGGACCAGGATCGAAGGGCCGGTGAATCCGGGGACCACGGTGGCCGACATCCTGACCGATCTCCATCCCACGGCGGCGGTCGCCGGGACACCGTCGAAGATCGCCATGGACCTCATCCGCGAGATGGAGCCGAGGTCTCGAGGACGGTACGCGGGCCCGGTCGGTTGGATGACGTCCAAAGGCGAGGGTGTGTTCGCCATCGCCCTCCGTTGCGGTCAGATCGACGGGTCCCGGATGACGCTCTTCGCGGGCGGCGGTCTGGTCGAAGGCTCCGAGGAAGACACCGAGCTCGCCGAGACGGAGCTCAAGCTGGCGCCGATGCTGGCCGCCCTGGGTCAACCGTCCAGCTGAGCTCTCAGCCTGAGATCCTCCGCGCGGTCGACGGCCACCCGAATCAGGTCGACACCGCTTTGGTCGAGCGCCCGCCCCGCCTCTTCGATCAAAGCCGCCGTGTCGGGCACGTCCACGTACCGGAGATCGTGGAGCCGCGCCAGGGCTTCGAAGCTGCGGTGATGGGGAGTGACGAACAGCCGCTCGTAGTCGGGGGCATGGGACGCCTGGGGCAGGAGGTCGAAGAGACCCCCTCCCCCGTTGTCGACCACGACCAGCACCAGGTCGATGTCGTCGTCGTGGAGGAAGCCATTGGAGTCGTGGAGCACTGACAGGTCTCCCGCCAGCGCCAGGGTGCGGGGGATGACCCCGGCGACACCGAGCGCGGTGGAGACGAATCCGTCGATTCCCGACGCCCCCCGATTGGCGTGGACAGGGCCCGGACGTCGCAGTTGGGCGTCGACGTCGCGGATGGGGAGCGAGGACGCCACCACCAGGGCCCCCCAGTCGACCTCGTCGAGAGCGGCGGCCACGGTCGGTCCGGTGGGGACCGCGCTCTCGGCGACGATTCCCGCGACTCTGTCGTCGCTCTGTTTCGCCGCGTCCAGCCAGGTCTCGCGCCACCCGGTGTGGTTCGAAGAGCCGATCATGGACAGCAGGGCGTTCACGTCGCCCCGAAGACGGGCGCTGGCGTTCCGATTGGGGTCGATGACGCGGCCCCAGCGGTCGACACGAACCCGGGTCGTCGCCGTGTCCACCAGGCTCTCGAGACGGGGACTGGGCCCGATCGCACCCACCGCGACCACCGTCTCAGGGCGCAGGTCATCCGGTACCCCGTTCGCCAGAAGATGGTGATAGCCCGCCACCACCGGGCCGCCCCTCATCCCGGAGAGTGCAGTGGCCAGCAGCGGCCAACCCAGCCTGTCGGCATGGGCGGCGAGCTCGTCCCGGTCGTACTCGCCATCACCGGCGATGATCAGGCCCCGGTCAGGGGCGAGTGTGGGGAACTCGTCCGGCGTTGGCTCGCTCGACTTCTCGTGCTCCAAGGCCAGCGGTGGTGTCTCATGGGGATAGACCTCCCCCTCGGTCCGACCGTCGTCTGTGACCGGGACGGTCGGCTCGCGAAATCTCACGTTGAGGTGCACCGGGCCTGGTTGTGATCCGGTGGCGGCGGTCAACAGCCCCGAGACCGTGGTCCTCCATTCGCGGTTCAGGTCCCGGTCATGCTCGGGCGCCTCGATGGTTGCCTGGCCTCGCACCTTCGTCCCGAAGAGGCCGATCTGGTCGATCGTCTGGTTGGCACCCACCCCTTGCATCTCGGCGGGCCGGTCGGCGGAAACCACGATCAGGGGCAAGCAGGACATGTCCGCTTCCACCACGGCGGGGAAGAAGTTGGCCGGGGCGGTCCCCGAGGTGGACAGGACAGCCACCGGCCCGCCGGTGGCCCGGGCCGCGCCCAGGGCGTGGAAGGCGGCGGAGCGTTCGTCGATCACGATCCGCGTGGCCAAACCTGGATGGGCCACGGCCGCGATGGCGAGCGCCGCGGAGCGTGATCCGGGTGAGATCACCATCAGACCGACACCAGCGCGCGCCAACTCGTCGACCACCACACGAGCCAGTGCCGTGCTCGGATTGGGGTGGGTCAAGTCAGCACCTCGGCCGCCGCTCGCAACCTCCGCAGCATCTCGGCCCCGAGATCGCGCTCGGGGCGCCAGCGCCGGAGCAACTCCGGATCCGGCTCAGGTCGACGCACTTCGAGCAAGCCGTCGACAGGGATCAGAGGCTGCATCGTCGGGTCCCCCTCGAGCAGCGCCACGGTTCCCAGACCACAGGCATACTCGAGGGGCTGGATCAGCGATGCGGCGAGAAGACCGCCGTACATGCCGATGGAGGTCTCCAGCGCCGAGGAGATGACAACCGGGATCTCGGAGCGGTGGGCCAGGTCGAGCACCCGGGAGACCCCGCCCATCGGCTGGACTTTCAGGACCAGCACGTCGGCGGCGCCTTCCTGGATCACCCGGAGTGGATGCGGGCTTTGACGCACCAACTCGTCGGCGGCCAGGGGAACCCGGACCCTCTCCCGCAGAGCCTGCATGTCGGTGAGTGTGGCCACCGGCTGCTCCACGTACTCCAGGTCGAACACCTCCATCCGCTCGATCCGCTCGATCGCAGTCTGCAAGTCCCATGCGGCGTTGACATCGACCCGCAGCCTGCCCGCCGGCCCCAGGGCTTCCCGAACCGCCCCGAGCCGCTCCAGATCGTCCTCCTCGGTCTGTCCTGGGTCTCCAATCTTCACCTTGGCGGTCCTAGCGCCCGACTCCCGGACCAGCGCCGCCGCCGTGGCCGGATCCACGGCGGGGACCGTCACGTTCACCGGGATGGTGAGCCGACCCGGCTCCGGCAGCTCCCCACAAGCCAGCTCCAGTGCCGCCGCCAGCCATCGCGTGGTCACCTCTGGCGGGTAGTCGGGGAACGGGGAGAACTCACCCCATCCGCGCGGGCCCCGGATCAGGACTGCTTCCCTGTGATCGACCCGGCGGAACCTCTGTCGCATCGGGATCCGGACGGGGTGCAGTTCCAGCGCCTCCAGTGCTTGGGTCACGATCCCTGCTTCTCCCGCAGGTAGTCCACGAGCCGTTGCAGCTGGGCACCGTCGAGGGACGGGAAGGACGGCATCCGGCCACGCCCGTTGGTGATCGTGAACTCGAGATACTCGTCGTCCTCGGTGGCGGCGTTGGAGCCAGGGCCCAGCGCCGGACCGACGGCACCCTCCAGATCGGCCCCGTGACAACGAGCGCAGAGCTCCGCATAGATCTCCTCACCGCTGGCGTCCTCGGGCACGGGCTGGGTACATGCGCAGGCCAGCAAGATGATCGCGACCGCCACGGCCCTGGGCCTCCTCAATGCTCTTGGGGCTCTTGGGCCCGCTTGGAGATCTCGCCTACGTCCTGAGAGCGGTCCATGGGCAGCACCAAAACGGCGTCCTCGGTCTCGACGACAACGACGTCGCTCAGCCCGACAACTGCCACCTTCCTCGAGTTGGCTGAGATGAACGAGCCGGTGACGTCGGACACGATGACGTCCCCTTCGAGATGGTTGCCGTCGGCGTCCTGTGGCACGGCGGAGTGCAGGGATCGGTAGCTCCCGATGTCGTTCCATCCCACGTCGATGGGTATGACCAGGGCATGGGCGGTCTTCTCCATCACGGCGTGGTCGATGGAGATCGCCTGGGCGTCTTCGAAGGTCGCGGACAGATGCACCGTGTCCCCGGTCTCCTCGGGAAGTGCTGCGGTCACACCGGACAAGACCTCCGGGCAATGTTCGCGGGCCTCGGCGAGGAGTACGTCGGCACGGGTCACGAACATGCCCGAGTTCCACAGATGTCTTCCGTCGGTGCTGAGACGCTCCGCCTCCTCGAGGACGGGTTTCTCCTTGAAGCGACGGACCCGGAAGGCGTCGCCGCCGACCGGCTCCCCGATCTCGATGTACCCGTACCCCGTCTCCGGACGTGTCGGGGTGATCCCGAAAGTGACGATGGCGCCCGACCCGGCATGGGGCGCCGCTCGTGTCACCGCCTGGCGGAACCCTTCCACATCGGTGATGAGGTGGTCGGCGGGGAGGATGACCATGATGTCGTCGGGATCGGCCACCAGGGCCGCCGCCAGCGCCGCCGGGGCGGTGTTGCGTCCCACTGGCTCCACGATCACGCCAGCATCGAAATCACCCGCCTCGAGGGCGGACCCCACCAGCTCGAGGTGACCGGCGCCGGTCACCACTATGGGCGAAGCCACACCCTCCAGCCCGTGCAGTCGGTTCAGGGTGAGCTCGAAGAGGGAGCGACCACCGATCAGCGGCACGAACTGCTTGGGGAGGGAGGGTGTGGACAACGGCCACAACCTCGTCCCCGACCCGCCCGAGAGCAGCACCGGTCGCAAATTGCTCACCTGCTGAGGGTACCGAGCGCCGCGGGAGACCCTGTGCTACCTTCGCCCACCCCGGGATCTCTATGACTCAAACCCCTGCCGTCTCCGTACGAGGGCTCACCAAGACCTACGGCCACACCACCGCCGTTGCCGGGATCGACTTCGACATCGAGCAAGGTGAGGTGGTCGCCATCCTCGGCCCCAACGGTGCCGGCAAGACCACCACGGTCGAGATGATCGAGGGCTTCCGCAGACCGGACGCCGGGGAGATCCGGGTGCTCGGGGGCAACCCGGCCGATCGCGACCCGGCCCTGCTCGACCGTATCGGAATCGTCCTCCAGCAGTCCGGGGTGGAGGACGAGCTGACCGTGGCCGAAGCCGTGGCCGCCCAGGCCCGCTGCTACAGCAACCCGATGGAGGTCGACGCCGCCATCGAAGCGGTCGGCCTCCGTGAGAAGCGAGACGAGCGCATCAAGAGGCTCTCCGGCGGTCAGAGGAGACGTCTGGACCTGGCTCTGGCCATCGTCGGTCAGCCTCAGCTGCTGTTCCTGGACGAGCCGACCACCGGCTTCGACCCGGCAGCCAGACGCCGCTCCTGGGAGACGATCCGGGGTTTCGCCGGCGCCGGCACGACCATCGTGCTCACCACCCACTATCTGGACGAGGCGCAGACACTGGCGGACCGGGTGATCGTCATGTCACGTGGGGTCATCGTCGCCAGCGGGACGCCCGACCAGCTGGGAGAGCGAGGGGCGGGTCGCACCACCATCAGGTTCCAGGTGAGTCCCGAGCATGCCGGGGCACTCGGCGTGGAGGCCAACGGCGACGGCACGGTGCAGATCGAGGTGGACGACCCGGTGCCGGTCCTGGCGAGGATCACCAGCACCGCGATGGAGAGACGGATCCCCCTCAACGGGCTCGAGGTGAACCGGGTCACGCTCGAGGATGCGTATCTGAGACTGGTGGGTGAAGACGATGGGTAAGGCGGGCCTCCTACTCGCTGAGGCGGGAACGCAGACCAAGGTGTTCTTCAGGACCACCGTGGCCGCCTTCTTCACTCTCGTGCTCCCGCTCATGTTCCTGGTCATGATCAACTTCTTCGTGCCGGACGAGCCGGGGGGCCCGCCGGCATCACAGTTCATCACCCCCGCCCTGGCGGTGTTCGGGATGGTGACCGCCACCTTCACGAACCTGGCGATCAACACTTCGATGGCGAGGGACGCCGGCATCCTGAAACGAGTAGCCGGCACTCCCCTGCCTCTGTGGGTCCACCTGGGTGGCCGGATCCTGTCCGCCATCCTGGTCGGGTTGCTGTCCGTGGCCTTGATGCTCGTGGTCGGCTGGACGGTCTTCGACGTGGATATCCCCTGGTCCGGGATGCCGCTCTTCGCCCTGCTCCTGATCCTCGGGGCCGCGACGTTCTCGGCCCTGGGCCTGGCCGTGGCCGCGGTCACCCCGTCGGCGCGGGCCGCCCCCGCCATCGCCAACTTCATAATCCTTCCGCTGGCCTTCATATCGGGGATCTTCATCCCCCTCGAGAACGCCCCCGATTGGATGGAAACGGTGGCGTCGTTGCTCCCGCTGGAGCCGATGGCGTCGGCGGCCATCGATGTCTTCACCCCCGACGGCGATCCCGGGTTTCCCTGGAGGGCCGTGCTGTCGCTCCTGGTGTGGGGGGTGATCGGTCTGGTCGTCGCGCTGAGGTTCTTCAGCTACGAACCGTCGGAGGGATTACGGCGCGGGACGGTGCCTTCTCCGGTCTCAGACTGAGATCGAGACGTAGCCGCACTCTTCGCACACGTACCGGGTGATGCCGATGCCGCCCGGGGCCTCGACGAACTGATGCTGGTGGTCCTTCGCGCTGCTCTTGAAGGCGGCCCGCACGGCGCCCATGAGACCGCTGCGGTCCCTGGCGGCGCCTGCCATCGCCGGTTCGGGTGCAGGTGTCGGGGCGGGGGAGGTCTTCACCGGGGACGGTCTCACCGGAGGCTCAAGGCGGCGCTCCGGCTCGCGCACGGACGTGGGCTCTGCAGGCGCCTCCAGATCGCTCAGGTCGAGGACGCTCCGTGTTGGCGTCGCCGCCTCCTCGACCGACGGGGCGAACACCGACTCGGGCTCGATCTCCGGCTCGGGCTCGGTCTCGGCCACGGGCACTGGCTCAGGCTGTGAGGTTTCGCCGGCGCGTCGCTCCAACTCGGCCGCCTGACGGCGCAACTCCTCGCGCTCGGCCTCCAATCTCGCCATCTCGATCCGGAAGGCTTCGATCCGGTTGGCCTCGCGTTGCTCGGCCAGCTGCCGGTCCTCCTCGAGACGCCGACGCTCCTCGGCGATGCGCTCCAGCTCCTGCTCCAGCAACGCCTGGTGCTCGGGAAGAAGGGTGGGCGTGGCCGCCACCGGGGCCACCGGCTCGGGCGCGGGCACATCTTGAGACAGCCGCTCCGATACGTCCTGGGACACCGGCTCCGGCTCCGACAAATCCTCTGACACCGGCTCGGGCTCCGACGCGACGCCGACCAGCGGGATGGAGCCGGCCTCGTCACGCTGATCCCAATCGGGTTGTGCGTCCGCCACATCGGTGTCGAGGGCCCGCGCCGTGGTCTCCGGCATGGCGACCTCGCCGGCGATCTGACGGGGAGCGGTCTGCGCCTCCAGGTTGGCCTCCATGGCCGCACGCATGTCCTCGATACGACTCGGGATGGTCCCGCGACGTGACTTCCGCACCGCCAGGGTCCTGGTCGCGATGCGTCGCGACTTCATGGTGGCCCAGGTCGCCGCCATGTGCTCGACACCTCGATAAGCGAAGTCGATCGGGTCATCCGCCACGAAGGTCACCTCGGTGCCGTCCAGGTCGATCTGGAAGGCGCTGGCGACGAGACGGCGCGCGTGTATGTCGAAGAGCGACCATCGCCCCAACGATTCCCCCTCCACGATCAGCTCCGCCTGGGGACCTTCGATCAGGAAAGTGACCGGCACCCCGGGGTGATCGATGTCAGGGAACTTCAGCTCTCCTGTGAATTTCACGCGAAGACCCTCGACTCTGCCTGGCACAGCAATGAATTGACGGCGATAAAGATCCCACCTGAAGGGGAAATGTCAAGGTGCATCACATATAGGAATCGAGCGGAGGGCAGGAGCAGACCAGGTTCCGATCGCCAGAAGCACCGTCGATCCGGCTGACCGGGGGCCAGTACTTGTCCACGCGCACCCGCTCCACAGGGAAAACCGCCAGTTCCCGCGGGTAGGGATGCTCCCAGACATCGCCTGCTGCGTCGAGGGCCGTATGCGGGGCGTTGACCAGGGGGTTGTCGTCGGAGGGCCATTCACCCTCTCCGACCCGATCGGCCTCGGATCTGATCGCGATCATGGCGTCGCAGAAGCGGTCGAGCTCCTCGAGACTCTCCGACTCGGTGGGCTCGATCATCAGCGTGTTGGCCACCGGGAAGGCGAGCGTCGGGGCGTGGAACCCGTAATCGGCCAGTCTCTTGGCGATGTCCTCGGCGTCGATGCCGGTCGTCTTGGTCAGCGGACGGACGTCGATGATGCACTCGTGGGCCACCCGGCCGTTCGCACCGGTGTAGAGCACCGGGTAGTACGGGTCGAGACGACGGGCCACGTAGTTGGCGGAGAGGATCGCCACCAGGCTGGCGCGGCTCAGCCCGTCAGCCCCCATGAGACGTATGTATGCGTACGGGATCGGGAGGATGCCTGCGGAGCCGAACGGGGCGCCCGATATCGGCCCGATCCCGGTCTCGGGGCCGGCCTCGGCCAGTTGCGGGTGATTGGGGAGGAAGGGACGCAGATGCCTCTTGACCCCTATGGGGCCGACCCCGGGGCCGCCACCGCCGTGGGGGATGGTGAACGTCTTGTGCAGATTGAGGTGACCGCAGTCGGCGCCGAAGTCGGCAGGTCGGGCCAGACCGACCATGGCGTTGAGATTGGCGCCGTCCACGTACACCTGGCCGCCGTGACGATGGATGATCTCCGTGATCTGGGTGATCGCCGGCTCGAACACACCGTGTGTCGACGGGTAGGTGATCATCAACGCCGCCAGCTCATCGGAATGCTCGGCGGCCTTGGCCTCCAGATCCTCGACGTCGACGTTCCCCGATGCGTCGGTGGCCACCACCACGACCCTCATCCCCGCCATCACCGCCGAGGCGGCATTCGTCCCGTGAGCCGAGGCCGGGATCAGACAGACCTTCCGGTTCTCCTCGCCCCGTGAGCGGTGATAGGCGGCGATGGCCAGAAGCCCGGCCAGCTCGCCCTGCGACCCGGCGTTGGGCTGTATCGAGACCGCGTCATAGCCGGTGATGCGGGCGAGATAGTCCTCCAGCTCACCGATCATCTCCAGATAGCCGGCCGCCTGGTCGACCGGGGCAAACGGGTGCAGACCCGCGAAGCCAGGCCAGGTGATCGGGATCATCTCGGTCGTCGCGTTGAGCTTCATGGTGCACGAGCCCAACGGGATCATGGTGCGATCCAGAGCGAGGTCCCGGTCGGCGAGACGACGCAGATACCGCAGCATCTCGTGCTCCGACTGGTAGAGGCTGAACACCGGATGGGTCAGGTAGGCGGACTCCCTGGCCAGTGTCTCGGGGATCCTTCCGTTGCCTTCCACCGGGAGGCCACCCAAGGAGGTGATCAATGTCGCCGCCAGGTCGTCGTCGGTCTTCTCGTTGGCGGCGATGCGCACATGGTCCTCGTCGACCAGCCCGATGTTGATCCCGGCCTGCAACGCCGCCTCGACGAGCTGACGGCCCCGCCCCGGAGCCCGCACCGTGATGGTGTCGAACCAGGTGCTGTTGACCACTTCCATCCCGGCCTCGGTGAGGGCGTCGGCGATCTTGGTCGTCTGGCGATTGACCTCCTGGGCGATCCCCCGCAAGCCCTCCGCCCCGTGCCAGCAGGCGTAGAAGCCGGCGATCACCGCCAGCAGGACCTGGGCGGTGCACACGTTGGAGGTCGCCTTCTCCCGTCTGATGTGCTGTTCCCTCGTCTGCAGGGCCAGGCGGTATGCCTGGCGGCCCCGGCGGTCGAAGGCGACGCCGACCAGTCGGCCGGGGAGGGCCCGCACGTGTGACTCCTTCGTGGCGATGAACCCCGCATGGGGGCCTCCGTAACCCAGCGGGACCCCGAATCGCTGGGCGGAGCCGACCGCGATGTCGGCGCCCCACTCCCCCGGCGGTCTTGTCAAGGTGAGGGCGAGCAGGTCGCACGCCGCCACCACGATCCCGCCGGCGGCGCTGAAACTGGACGCCGTCGCGGATTGATCGCGAATCTCGCCGGAGGATCCCGGATAGCTGAGCAGCACTCCGAAGGCGATGTTCGGGTCCGCCGACACGTCGAGATCCCGAAGTTCGATCCCGACCGCGGAGGCTCTCGTCGCCATCACCGCCCGGGTGGCAGGGTGGGTGTCCGGGTCCACATAGAAGACGGATCGGTCGCCCTTGTGGAGACGACGGGCCATGGTCATCGCCTCGGCGGCGGCGGTGGGCTCGTCGAGGAGAGAGGCGTTGGCCACGTCGAGGGCGGTCAGGTCGGAGACCATTGTCTGGAAGTTGAGCAACGCCTCCAGACGCCCCTGTGAGATCTCCGGTTGGTAGGGGGTGTAAGCCGTGTACCACGCCGGGTTCTCCAGCACGTTCCTCTGGATGACCGGAGGGGTGATGGTGTCGTGGTACCCGAGCCCGATCATCGAAGGGAGGACCACGTTGGCATCGGCGAGATGGCGGAGCCGCTCGATGATCTCCGTCTCCGACATCGCGTCCGGAAGGTCGAGGGTGGTGTCGAGGATGGTGGCGGGGACGGTCTCCGAGACCAATTCTTCGAGCGTCCCGGCGCCCACCGTGGCCAGCATCTTCTCGATGTCCGCAGGTCGGGGGCCGATGTGACGGTCGGCGAATTTCTCCTTGGGATTGGGCATCGACGTCTCCCGGCTGATGATAAGCGGATGTCTCATAGATCCAGGGGCCCTTCTACTTTTGCCCGGCCCGGGCTGGCTCGCCCAGTCCGGTGCCCCAACCCCAATGCCCGGCGTCGGCTGTGGTGTCCCCCCAAACCACAGGTAAAACCACCCGGGCGAGGCCTCCTTCCAGGAGGCCCGAAGGCCCCGATCCCCGGATCGGGGCCTTCGCTCATCCGGGACCCGTCAGACGTTGAAGCGGAACTCGACGACGTCGGACGGCCGCATCACATAGGACTTGCCCTCGGTACGGACCAGGCCGGCGGCGCGTGCGGCCTGCCATGAGCCGGCTTCCATGAGCTTGTCGTAATCCACGACCTCGGCGGCGATGAACCCTCTCTGGAAGTCGGTGTGGATCACACCTGCCGCTTCAGGCGCGGTGGCGCCCGAGCGAATGGTCCAGGCCCGGGCCTCCTTCTCACCGGCGGTGAGGAAGCTCTGCAGCCCCAGTGTCTCGTAGGCGGCGGCGACGACGAGATCGAGACCAAGCTCGTCCTGGCCCAAGCTGGCCAGCATCTCGGCTCGCTCCTCCGGCTCCAACTCGACGAGCTCCGATTCGATCTGGGCATCGAGATGCAGAGCACGGGCGGGAGCGACCAGATCGGCCAGCATCTGGCGTCGCTCCGAATCGGCCAGACCCGACTCGTCCATGTTGAACACGTAGATGACCGGCTTCGCCGTGAGCAGATGAAGATCGGAGAGGTGGTCTCGATAGCCCTCCAGGAGATGCTGGTGGCGGCTCAGCATCTCCCCCCGCGCCACCACATCACGAACTTCGCGAAGCAGGGCGACCGCCGGCTGCAGCGACCGGTCGACCGTCGACTCCTTCTCCATCTTCGGGAGCCGGCGGTCGATGGTCTCCAGGTCGGCGAGCGCCAGTTCGGTCTCGATCACGGCGATGTCCCGGGCCGGGTCGGGAACCTCGTCCACGTGGGCGACACCAGGGGCGTCGAAGGCGCGCACCACATGGCACATGGCATCCACTTCGCGGATGTTGGCCAGGAACCGGTTACCCAGGCCCTCGCCCTGGCTGGCCCCGCGCACCAGCCCCGCGATGTCCACGAAGGTGACCGTGGCATGGACGATGCGCTCCGAGCCGAACAGCTCGCCAAGCGCCTCCACCCGCGGGTCAGGGATGGGCACGATCCCGACGTTGGGCTCGATCGTGGCGAACGGATAGTTGGCGGCAAGCACCCCGGCCCGGGTCAGGGCATTGAACAGGGTGGACTTGCCGACGTTGGGCAGACCGATGATCCCGATCGACAGAGCCATGAGATGGGCAGGTTAGGGAGCAGCCCGTCGCAGCTGATTACCGTGCCCGGATGGACAGAATCGCCGTGATCGGCGCCGGTTCGTGGGGCACGACCGTGGCTTCGATAGCGGCCGCCAAGACGGACACGATCCTCTGGGCCCGTCGCCCCGCCCTGGCCGATGCAATCAACCGGCAACGAATGAACCCCGACTACATCCCGGGCCACGAGCTGCCCGAGTCCCTCACCGCCACCTCCGACCTGGCCGAGGCCGTCACCGGCTCGGAAGCGGTGATCATGGCAGTTCCATCGCACGGTTTCCGGGAGGTCTTCTCCACCCTGGCCCCTCGTCTGGGCAGTGCGGTCCCGGTGGTCTCCCTCACCAAGGGAATAGAGCAGGGGTCCCTCGAGCGGATGACCGAGATCATCGACAAGGTGACAGAGGGCCACGACCCCTCGCTGACCGGAGTCCTCACCGGTCCCAACCTCGCCGCCGAGATACTGGCCGGCCAGCCCACGGCATCCGTGATCGCCATGCCCGACCAGAGCGCCGCCGAGAGGCTGCAGAGCCTGTTCATGGGACCCACCTTCCGGGTCTACACCAACGACGACGTGGTCGGATGCGAGCTGGCCGGCGCCCTCAAGAACGTCATGGCCATAGCCTCAGGCATGTCCGACGGCCTGGGTTTCGGTGACAACACCCGGGCCACCCTGCTGACGCGGGCGTTGGCCGAGCTGACCCGTCTCGGCGTCGCCCTCGGTGGCCGACCGGAGACCTTCGCCGGTCTGGCCGGGATGGGCGACCTGGTGGCGACGTGCAGCTCCGACAAGAGCCGCAACCACCGGGTCGGGTTCGCCCTGGCGATCGGCAAGACCCTGGACGAGGTGGTCGACGAGATGAAGACCGTCGCCGAGGGCGTTAAGACCACTAAGAGCGTGCTCGGGCTGGCCGCCCGGGTCGGGGTGGACATGCCAATCGCCACCCACGTCGGCATGGTCCTGGACGGGGAGATGACACCGAGGGAAGGCGTGCTCAGCCTGATGACCCGTCAGGCCAAGGCGGAGACACGGTGACCGACAAGACCAGGATACGTCGGCTACCGGAGCGCGCCGTCGACGACCGTGCGGTGATACACGACATCCTCGACGAAAGCTTCGTCTGCCACGCCGCCTACGTGACCGAAGGCCGCCCTGTCGTCATCCCCACCCTGTATGCCCGTGACGGCGAGCGTCTCCTCCTCCACGGGTCCAACTCGATGGGTCTGGCGAAGGCGGTGCGGGCCGGGTCTCCGCTCAGCGTGGCCGTGACCCTGCTGGACGGTCTGGTGGTGGCGAGGAGTGCCTTCAACTCCTCGGCGAACTACCGCAGCGTCGTGGTCCACGGCGACGGAAGGCTGCTCGAGGGCGAGGAGAAGCGGACCGCTCTGGAAGTCATCATCGACCGGCTCATCCCGGGGAGGCTGGCGGAGGTGAGAGCGTCGACCGACGCCGAGATCCGTCAAACGTCGGTGATCGAGCTTGGTCTCGAGGAGGTCTCGGCCAAGGTGCGATCCGGCGGGCCCGATGACGACGAGGCCGACCTCGACGAGCCCGTGTGGGCCGGAGTGGTCCCATTTCGCCTGGTGGCCGGGGAGCCCGTCCCCGACGAGATCCTCGAACCCGAGATCACCATCCCGGACTATTTGCGCCCATACCGGCGTTGACCCTCATCCGGGTGCAACCAGGGGCTCCCGTTTGGGGTTCTACCACTATGACCACGACACGAATTCTGACAACCGCCCATGGCACCAATCGGGAGGCATTCACCCTCCGGGACTGGGGTCTCTTCATCGGGCTGGCCCTCATCTGGGGGTCCTCGTTCCTCTTCATCGCCATGGGTCTGGACGCATTCCAACCCGGGGTGGTCACCATGCTTCGGGTGGCGTTCGGCGCCTCGTTCCTGGCGTTGATCCCGCGCACCAGGGCCACCCGCATCGATCGTGGCGACTGGGGCCGCGTGCTGTTCCTGGCCTTCATGTGGGTGGCACTCCCCTTCACCCTGTTCCCGATCGCGCAGCAGTGGATCGACTCGTCGGTCGCCGGGATGCTCAACGGGGCGACTCCCATCTTGACCGCAGTGATCGCGACCATCCTCCTCCGGTCTCTGCCCGGCCGGCTCCAGATAGCCGGTCTCGTCATCGGGTTCGCCGGGATCCTGGCCATCGCACTCCCCTCGGCCGAGAGCGGTACCACCGCGGCCATCGGCGTCGTCCTGGTGCTGGTGGCAACCCTCGGATACGCCGTCTCCCTGAATGTGGTCGCCCCGCTGCAGCAGAAGTACGGGTCGCTTCCCCTCATGGCCAGAGTGCAATGGCTGGCGGTGCCCATGGTCATCCCCTTCGGGCTGGTCGGGATGGGCGAATCCCATTTCGAGTGGGCGTCGTTTCTCGCCGTCCTGGCCATCGGTGTCCTCGGGACCGGTCTCGCCTTCGTGATGATGGGCACGCTCACCGGCAGCGTCGGAGCGACCAGGGCCTCGTCCATGACGTACCTCCTCCCGGTGGTTGCCCTGGTCCTCGGTGTCGTGTTCCGGGACGAGATCGTGGCCCCGATGGCCTTGGTCGGTGTGCTCGCCGTCATCGCCGGCGCGATCCTGGCGAGTCGTCGAGAGGTCTGAGGGGTCGACAGGTCAGGCGGCGGCCCGGGCGGCCCGTCGCAGCGCCCTCATGGCGATGTCCTTGTCGCCGAGACGGTGACGCAGCTCCCGTTCCAAACCACCTATGGGATAGAGGTTCTGCGGAGCCCTGGGATCCTTGTGACGGTCCGAGGCGTAGGTGGGCAGGGTTGCGCTGACACGGGTGGCGACCCGGGCCGCACTGGCGACGTCGACGTCGGCGTCGATCTCGCACCGCACCAGACCACCGGCGGGACCGGCATGGTTGGCCAGCCTCAGATACCAGGAGAAGCGGCTCCACGAGGTGGTCGTCAGGAAGAGCGGCGTCCGGTAGCCGGCAGGCAGGGCCGTCAGGACATGACGCAGCTCCAGGGGGAGATACTGGACCTTCTGGGTCTTGATGTAGCCCACCGCGTTCTCCAACTCGCGGGAGTGCGAGAGAGGGCCGTCGACCACCAGCATCTCGGCCCCACCGGCTCTCCGGGCCACGGTCGCCTCCAACGCCCCCATCCGATGCTGTATCCCCAGCCAGAGCTCCTCGGACGTGGTCCCCTTGGTCGCCTTCACCTCATAAGTGCCCACCGAGGTGGCCACGTCCGTCGCCGGGGCCGAGGTGAACAATCCTCTCTCCACCTCCGCCTCCTCGATGGTGGCCCGACCGTTGCAGCGCACGGCGCCGGCGGCGTAGGTGGCGGCCAGGGCGAATCCGGGGAAGTCGGGGGGCTGGTCGATCCACAGGGTGGCGTCCACCCGGCGCACCCCGTCGACGAACAGGATGTCCTCGACCGCACCGGTCTCGGGGAGGATCGGGCGCCAGTCCTCGGCCCGCATCTCCACGCTGACATCCACGTTCTCGCTGGCATCGTCGAGGTCGGGGTCGGTCGGCGCCCCGTAGTCGGAGTCCCAGGTCTCGACGGTGAACCTCATGACATCAGCCTCACCGCGGCCCCGGTCGGCTCCCTGCGCACCTCGTAGCGGACCGGAGACCGCGCCGCCAGCTCCTTGACATGCGTGATGACCCCGACCATGAGACCCTTGACGGAGAGCTCTTCGAGAACCGAGGCCACGGTGTCCAGCGACTCCTCGTCGAGTGTCCCGAAACCCTCGTCCAGGATGATGGCGTCGAGACCCGACCCTCCCTTTGCAGCCAGTGTCTCCGCCAGGGAGAGGGCGAGGGCCAGCGAGACGAGAAATGTCTCGCCACCGGACAGGGTCGAGACCGAGCGCACCTCGTCGGCGTTCCGGTGGTCGACGATCGTGAAGGTCCCGGAATCGTCCGAATCGAGCGAGTAGCTGTCGCCGGAGAGCTGCCCGAGGAGCTCATTCGCCCCCGCGACCAGCTCGGTGAGAGCCCCTGACATGAGCCACTGCTCGAATCCGTTGGCCCGGAGATGGTTGGCCAGGGTCTGGGCGATCCCGGCCTGTTCGGTGCTCTCCCGAATCTGCTCCTCGAGCCGCGCCGCCTCTGCCTTCGTCTTCTCGTGAGCCTCCACGCGTGACCGGGCCTCCTGGAGGGCGGTGGCCACCTGGACCATGTATGGCGGACGGGCCTCGATGCCGTGTGAGCCCAGCATCTCCTCCAGCCGGCGCCGGGCCGTGGTCGACGTCTCGACGGCGGCTGCCGCCACGAGTCGGGCCTGTTCCAGATCGTCCTGGAGCCGCTCCAGCGTCTCGCTGCGCCAGGTCATCAGCTCTTTCCACTGGACGACCACGTCGTCGGTCTCGGGCAGGGGCGGGTCGAGGTCGGCGACGCTGCGCTCGGCCTCGCGGAGCAGCTTGGACACCCGGCGGGAGTCGTCGGCGAGGTCCTCCAGGACGGAGCGCGCTCTCTTCTCTTCCTCCTGCAGCGCCACCAGCTCCTGGCGTCGTCTCTCCAGCTCCTCGACCAGCCCCTTTCGGTCGGTCTCGATCCGGGCCAGCTCGGCGGGCTCGGGTGCGGTCTCCAGCTCGGCGCGCAGCGCGGCGACCTGCTCATCCAGCGCCTGAGCCCCGGTCTCGATCCGGGTGAAGTTCTCCCGCGCCGACTCGGCATCGGCCCGGGCGGACTCCACGACCGCGCCGAGCCGCTCCACCTCGGATTCCAATTCGTCCAGACCCCCCGGCGTCTCTGAGATCGGGATGGCGGCGACCTCGCGGGCGCACACCGGGCACTCCTCGCCGACCACCAGAGTGGCCGCAAGGAGGTGGGCGGCGTGCCGTGTCCGCGCCTCTTCCAGCCGTCCCCTGGCTGCCGACAGCGCCCCGGCGGCGTCGTCCAGCCGGGTCTGTGCCTCCTGGGCCAGACTTCTGGCCTCGTCGACCTTGCTCTCGGCGAGCCGTGTCCCCATCTCGGCGAGACGCTCCCGGCTCTTCACCCACATCTCGATGGTGTCCTGCCCCGGCATGGCCGCCAAGGCCGCGGTGGTCTCCTCCACGGCGAGGGATGCCGACTCGACCGCCGCGGCCGCGTCGACGAGAGCCGAACGCGCCGTCTCGACCAGCTGGTCGAGGTCGGCGAGCCGCGGTGGCTCCTCGATGGCGGAGAGACGCTCGATGCGGTCGGACACGGAGTCGACGACCCGCTGAGTCTCGGTGACCGTCTTGTCGAGATCCGCCAGCTCCTCCTCGTGGCCGGGCATGGCCTCGGCGAGGGCGTTGAGACCGTCGCGTCGGGCCACCATGGCCTCGATCTCCTCGGCCGAAGCCATCTCCAGCCCTTCCAACGCGTGGTTGGCGCCTTCGGCTCGGTCGGAGGCCACCGCTGCCCTGGTCTTGGCGAGCTCCCGGACCGTCGTGTACACGTCCATGCCGAGGAGGTTGCGCAACAGACCCTGACGCTCGGCCTTGGTGGCGGTCAAGAACCGGGCGAAGTCGCCCTGGGGAAGGACCACCGTGCGGGTGAAGTCGTCGAACGTCAGCTTGAGGAGGTCCTCCACCGCCCCGGTGACCTCGTCGGCGCCACTGGCGACGGGCAGATCTCCCTTCTGGAGCCGGGCCTCCTTGACCGTCGCGCCACCACTCGAAGTCCGCTGCGCCAGCCGGACCGCGGTGTAGACGTCACCGTCGACTTCGAAGTCGAAACGGACCCGGGCCCGATCGGCCCCGGCGGTGATGGCCGGGGCGACCGAGTTCCCGCCGAGACGCGGGACTCTTCCGAAGAGGGCGAAGATCATGGCGTCGACCAGGCTCGACTTGCCCGACCCGGTGGGACCGGTGATGGAGAAGAAGTCCACCCCCGCGAAGTCGACTTCGACCCGGGAGCGGTAGGCCGAGAAGCCCTCGACCTCGATGGAGACTGGTCTCACGTAAGAGCCTCTTCGAGCAATTCGGCGAAGAGAGCCTCGACCTGGGGGTCGTTGGCGCTCCGGTCCGTCAGATACCGGTGGAAGGCGTCGACCGGTTGCAGCGAGTGGCGTGGCTCCACCGACGGCCTGGGCTGGCCCGGGTTGTCGAGGATCACCTCGACCGCGTCGGGGATGGCGGCACGCACTTCGTCGGCCAGACCGACCCGGGCGCTCTCGTGGAGCACGACCTTGACGTAGGCGTCCTCGGTCTCACCGGCGCGGGCCAGCACCTGTTCCAGGGTGCCGGTCAGAGTCATCAGACGTCTTCCGTTCTGGAAGGGGAGCTCGGTGACCGAGGACGGCTTTCCCGGCTCGGCCGTGACCAGGAGCGCACCCTTCTGATCGGAGACCTCGCCGAAGTCGAGCTGCAGCGGCGAGCCCGAGTACCAGACCGCAGAGGCATGCGGCACCTTCTGCTGACGGTGGAGATGCCCGAGGGCCACGTAGGAGAGATGGCCGGGGAAGAGCGCAGCGGGGACGGCGTAGTCGAAGATGGTGTGCGCCGACCGCTCCCCTCCTCCCAATGTGGCGTCGAACACGGTGAGATGGGTGACCAGCAGGTTGACGGTGTCCGTGCTCATCCCGTCGGTGAGCGCCGCAACCACCCTCCTCATCCGATCCGAGTACTGGCCCGACATCTGGTCGGGATCGGAGCCCATGACGTCTTCCGCCTTGACGATCCCCCTTCGGGAGACGAAAGGCAGGAGGGCCACCTTGACTCCAGGGTCGTCGAGGACGAGAACCCCGCCTTCTGCGGGGCCACGAGGAGCGCCCACCATGGTGACGCCGGCGCGGGCCAGCAGCGGGGCCACGGCATCGAGACGCGCCGGGTGGTCGTGGTTCCCCGCCACCACCACGACCGGGGCGATCTCGGAGAGATCGAGGAGAGCCCGCCACACGATCTCCTCTGCGATCGGGGTCGGGGAGGCGGTGTCGAAGACGTCACCGGCGACCAGGGTCAGGTCGACGTCGTGCGTGCTCGCCATCGTCACCAGTTCGGCGAGCACGGAACGGTGCTCCTCGGAGCGATCACGGCCCCGGATGCGCCGGCCCACATGCCAGTCGGACGTGTGCAAGATCTTCACGCCCGGTGAGAGTAGGAACCGGGTGGGACAGATTCGGGGACCTGGCTACAGATCCTGGAACGGGTCCTCCGGGCCGGTGTAATCGGCCGGAACCACGGCCTCCGACGCCCGGGTGGCCCAGGCCGGGAAGGGAAATTCGAGAACCAGTGGCACCGGCAACTCGGGCTGGCTGAGGATCATGGTCCCTGGTTTGACGATGGTCGCCCGCTGCCGATGAGGCCCGGGCAGGAATCCGTACTCCTCACGTGCCGCCTCGGCCGAGTCGAGACGCCCCACCACCCTGATCGAGCTGTTGGCGATGATCCTCCGTTCCACCTCGGAGGCAGTCTGCTGGGCGCCGATCAGAATGACACCGAGCGAGCGGCCCCGTTCGGCGATGTCGAGCAGGATCTCCTTGATGGGGCTCGATCCCTCGCGGGGCGCGTACTTGTTCAGCTCGTCCAGCACGACGAGGAGCAGCTCGTCGCTCTGCCCGGCCCGCTCCTTGTCCTCGAAGGCCCGTTTCAGCGTCACCCCGACCACGAACCGCTTGGCCCGATCGTTCAGGTTGTGCAGGTCGACCACGCTGACCTGCTGCTGGAGATCGATCCGATGCCGTTCGGGGTCCGCGACGTCGGAGCGAATCAGCCGGCCCAGATGACGCACCGAAGCCTGAAGCCGGCGCACGAAGGCGTTCACGGTCCCGGTCCCGATCGCCGGCCCGGCCCACTGGTAACGATGCTCCTCGCTCTGCACCCGTTCGGTGATGAGGTCGGCCAGCTCGCGGAACGTGCGCACCTTGACCCCGTCGATGACCGCCGCCCCGGTCTCGGTGCGCTCCGCATGGCGGAGCTGGGCCATCACGTTGTAGACGACGGTCGTGTACTGGCCCCGGTCGTCTTCGGCGTCGGCGAAGAGGAACGGGAGCAGATCCTCGCTGCAGAACTCGTGGATGCTCCAGAAGAAGGAGGTCACATCGGAGCGTGAGGCGACGTCCGCCGTGGCGGCCGGGTCGTCCAACCGGGGCGGGGCGTAGAGACCCACGGACTCGAACGGCGTGCTGGGCAGCCCCATCTCGGCGTACCGGGATCGGGCCTCGTCGTCGAGCCTGGAGTTCACCCGGTCGAGGTGGAGGAGGTCCTCCCCCTTGACGTTGAAGACCAGCGCCTTGGTGTTGACCACGGCATCGCCGAGCACGTCGGAGCGGAACAGGGAGTGGAGCAGGAAGGTTGCGTAGCTGGTCTTGGTGGCGACACCCGAGATCCCGGAGATGTTCACGTGGGCGCCGCGCTCGCCGTTGATGAACTCGAAGTTGACCCAGACCGGCTCGCCGGTTCGGGCCAGACCCACGGCTACCTTCCGATCCATGCGGTCGAAGAAGAGGGCGCGGTCCCGTTCGTCGTCACGAGCGATGCGGACCTCCTGGCCTGGCCTGGGGGGCACGAAGATCTCGGGCTCGAACCGGGTCGTGGTGACCTGGGCCGCCTCGGTCACTTCCGCGGGCAGGATCCCCTCCTCGATGAGAAACACGTCGGAGTCGAACCTGGCCCCCTCATGTCTCGCCACCACCTGGCCGACCGTGCCGTACAGCCGGACCACCTCTCCGGTGGGGAGCACCCGCTCCAGTGCGACCACGTCGTCGAGTTGTAGGAAATCGTCCTTGCCGACTCCAACCCAGAACTCGAGGGGGGTGGCGTCCCTGGTCCCGAGCACCCGACCGACGACGTCTGTCATGGCAGTCGAGAGTAGACCCGTGGTGGTACAGAATCCGTGAGCCTGGTGGTCTTCCCGTTCAAGGAGGAGGATCTCCGGGTCGTCGCCAGGAATCTGGGCGTCGCGGCGCATCACCCCGGGGTGCGCGAGGTGTGGGCGGTCGCCGCCGCCGAGAGCGCCGCCATGGCCCAGGTGTCCTCGGTGGCAGCCGGGATCACCACCCCGGCGACACCTGTCCGGGTGTTCCCCCAAGAGCGAATGGGGACACTCCGCTCCGGCAAGGGTGACGGGATGAACACGGCGCTGGCCCTGGCGGCCGAGCGTGGCTTCGAGCGGGTGCACTTCTACGACGCCGACATCACCAACTTCGACACGGGATGGATCGATGGCGCCGAGCTTCACGCCGACCAGGGCTTCGGTGTCGTGCGGCACCGGTTCCCGAGGGCGGCGACCGACGCCATGATCACGTGGATGGTGACCAGACCCGGTCTGGCCCTGTTGTTCCCGGGAACTGTCCTCCCCCGGCTGGGTCAGCCTCTCGGGGGTGAGCTCCTCCTCTCCGCCGAGGCGGTCCGGGCGCTGGCCGCCGACCCGTTCGTCACCCGCAGGTCGGACTGGGGCATCGACACGGTCATCACCCACGCCACCACCACGCTCGACGTCGGGATCTACGAGCACAACATCCCCGACGGGAAACGACACGCTCTCTACGGGTCGCTCACCGAGATAAGGGACATGGTGCTCGAATGTCTCGACGCGGTGTCATCCCTGGCAGGACGGCAAGCCCCGAATCCCGAGCTTCGCTTCGAGACGGACCCACCCGCGGAGGTCCCCGCGGACCTGAAGCGGACGGTGGGATACGACATCGACTCCACCCGTGCCGCCCTCGGGTCGCCACCCTCGCCCGGCGAACGCCGCTTGCTCGTCGGTCTCGGTCTCGACCCGGACCGCCCTCTCGAGATGAGCCACACCGAGTGGCGCCGGATCCTGCCGGTGCTCGTGGAGCGGTTCGACCTCGCCGACCAGGACTGGCGGGATGTCGTGTTCCGACTCTGGGTGGAGCGGGTGATCCACTACACGCTCAACCAGGTGCCCGCCGGCTACGACGCCGCCATCGCCTATCTCGAGGGGACGATCGAGGATTTCGAAAGCGGGGGCTAGCCGGACGCAATCGCCGCCAGTGCCACCAACGAGAGGACGAGGCCGAGGATCTGGCGGGCCCGGAGCTGCTCCGAGTTGACCAGACGGGCCATCAGGACGGTCACGGCCGGGTAGAAGGAGGCAGCGATGCTCACCTGGGCCAGCGAGCCGGACCTCAGGGCCAACAGGAGCGTCACATTGCCTGAGACGTCGAAGATCCCGTTGCCGATGATGATCCACCTGGGGGACTCGGTGAAGGGCGAGATCTTCCACACCCCGAGGAGGGAGACCAGACCGACGACGACCATGGTCGCCGCCCGGGCCGGGATCAGCGGGAGCAGCCCTGAGACGTTCGAGGTCTGGTCGATCACGGCGGTGTAGGCGCCGAACCCGAGCCCTGCCAGCAACCCGTACCCCACCCCTCCCAGTGGGACCTCACCGCGTTCTGCCACCCAGGAGCACAACGCGATGGCAGGGACGGCCAGGGCCACTCCGACCCAGACCACCGGGCCGGGTCGCTCGCCCTCGAACAGTGCCACCACCAGCGGGACCATCCCGCTCAGGACGGCAGTGGCCGGCGCGACCGCCGCCGCCTGGCCGCGGCTGAGACCGGCGAAGAGGGTGACCAGCCCGAGAGCGCCGGCGGCGCCCGCGGCGGCGCCGATCCAGAGGTCCCGGCCCCGTGCGTCCCCACCGACGAGCAGGGCGATCGCGGTGATGAACGGGATGGCGAAGAGACCCGACCAGAGGACGACGGTGGCCGCCGAGACCCTCTTGGCGCCCTCGCCGCCCAGGAAGTCCCCGATTCCGTAGAGGAGGGAGCTGACTCCCCCGAGGAGGACGCCCAAACTAGGAGGCGACGCCCTCGAGGCCCATCGAGGTCAGGACGTACCGGATCGAGGCCGCCTCCTCCTCCAACTCCTCCCGGTCCACCGAGGCTGCGTTGGCGAAGTCCATGTCGTGGACGGAGTCGATCGGAACCAGGTGGATGTGGAGATGAGGCACCTCGAGCCCGGCGATCATCAGCCCGACCTTCGCCGAGTTGTACACCTTGTGGATGGCACGGGCGATGCTCTGGGACACCTCCATCAGATGGTTCCTGAGGTCGGAGGGGCAGTCGATCCAGTGATCGATCTCCTCACGGGGGACCACGAGGGTGTGCCCGGCCCGGAGCGGGTTGATCGACATGAAGGCGACGCACTTGGGGTCCTGCCACACGAAGGTGGCGGGGATCTCGCCCTCGATGATGCGGGTGAAGATGGTCGGCATGTCAGACCCAGGTTATCCCGGGTCCGCCTACCCCCGGTTGGCCACCACCTTCAGGAGACGATCGGTCGTGGTGACGTACATCTCCCCTGCCGTGTCGATCCCGAAGCTGGTGACGGCGCCGGCCACGCCCACCTGGTCGGTCCAATCGGTCTGCTCGACGGCCTCGCCGTCCTGGTAGAGAAAGCTGCGCAGGTACCCGCCGCAGTAGTCGGAGTAGAAGTAGCGCCCGCCGATCTCGGGGATGGACGGCCCGCGATACACGATCCCGCCCGTGATCGAACAGGTGCCGGCGTCCCCGTGCGCCACCTCGACCACCGGGAGGGTCAGCCCTTCCGTGTCACACCCTGAGGGCGGGTTGAAGCAGTGCAGCCCCTCGGTTATCGACCAGCCGTAGTTGATGTCTCGTCCGTTGACGGCCACGTTGACCTCCTCGAAGGCGTTCTGACCAACATCGGCGATGTAGATGAGGTCGGAGTCGATCCAGAACCGCCACGGGTTGCGCAGACCGTACTGCCAGAGCAGCGGGTCGTTACCCGGCGTTAGCTTGACTATGCCGGCGAACAGCGTCTCCGTATTCTGGCCGTGGCCGAAGGCGTCGTTGGACCGCCCTCCGTCTCCCAGGGCCACATAGAGACTGTCCACCAGCCAGGCGATCATCCCTCCGTTGTGGTTGGCGGCCGGCTGGTCGAGCGTGAGCAGCTGCTGCTCGGACCCAGGATCGATCTCAGTGGGCGAGACGAAGGCGAACTCGGAGACAACGGTGTCACCGTCGTTGTCGGAGTAGTGGGCGAAGAACCGGGACCGGTCGTCTGGGTGGAGTGCGATCGAGAGCAGACCCTGCTCGCCGTCGTTTCGGACCTGATCGCTGATGTCGAGCACCGGTGTCTCCAACACCGCGACGCCGTCGTAGGCCCACACCCGGCCGTCCTTGGTGGCGATGTACGAGAGGTCGCCCCCGGGCAAAGCCGTGATCTGGACCGGGAAGTCGAGGACGGCCACTTCCTGGTAGCCGAGCGACTGCAGCGGCGCCAGCGTCGTGGTCGTCGTGGGGGGCACGGTGGTGGTCGCCTCAGGCGTCGAGGTCGTGGCGGCCAAGGAGGTGGTGGTCGGCGCCGCGGGCTCCGTGGTCGCGGTGGACGGTGGCTCGGCGAGATCCTGGCCATTGCAGGCGGTCACGACCATCAGCAGGGCGAGGATTCCCCGACGCATCGGCCCAGGGTACGTCTAGTTTCACTTTCGTGACCCAAGTCATCCAGAACGACCGCAGGACCGTCTTCGGATGGGCCATGTACGACTGGGCCAACAGCGCCTACATCACGACCTTCGCCGCCATAGTCGCCGCCTTCTTCACCGGTGTGATCGTGCCCGAAGGAGGCTTCAACGGCTTCTCCGGTCAGACCCTCTGGTCGGCTGTGATCTCGGTCGGCGCCATCGTCTTGTTCCTGGCGATGCCGGTGCTGGGTGCGGTGGCCGACTACACCTCGGCCAAGAAGGTCTTCCTCCGCTTCTTCGCCTGGTTCGGGGCGCTGACGACGATCGCCATGCCGTTCGTGCCCTCCGGCTCGGTCGTTCTCTTCCTGGGCGTCGTCATCCTCACACAGATCGGGTTCGTCGCCGCCAATGTGTTCTACGACGGGTTCCTGACCGACATCAGCAGCGACGACACCATCGACGCCGTCTCCTCCAAGGGGTACTCGCTGGGGTATCTCGGGGGTGGTCTCTACGTCCTCCTGGCGTTGGCGCTCATCCTGCTCAGCGGTGACGACTCGGCCACGGGGCTGTCAGTGGAGACCGCCTCGAGGATCGGCATCGGCGGCGCCGGGGTCTGGTGGCTGGTGTTCGCTGCCTACTCGTTGCGGCGGCTGCCGGACGGGACCACCAGCGACGACGAGCTGCCGGAGCGTTTCCACAACGGGCCGCGCTGGGTCGGCTTCACCCGGCTCGGGTTCGAGCGCACGATCCAGACCGGGCGCAAGCTGCTCGGGTTCAAGCATCTGATGCTTTTCGTGGTTGCGTATCTCTTCTACAACGACGCTGTGCAGACGGTCATCGCGGTCACCGGCGCCTATGCCGAAGAGACACTGAACCTGGGCACCACCGAGATCATCATCGCCTTCCTCATCACCCAGTTCGTCGCCTTCTTCGGCGCCCTGATGTTCGGTTCGCTGGCGGGCAGGGTCGGGGCCAAGGGAGCGATCCTGGTCAGCCTGGTGATCTGGATCCTGGTGGCCGCCGCTGCCTACTTCCTCCCCGAGGGCCAGGCACTCCCCCTCTACGGGCTGGCGGTGGTGGTCGGCTTCGTGCTCGGCGGGGTCCAGGCCCTGTCCCGGAGCCTGTACGGGAGCATGATCCCCGAGGAGGCCTCGGCCGAGTTCTACGGCTTCTACTCGGTCTTCTCCAAGTTCTCCGCGATCTGGGGGCCGCTGGTCTTCGCCGTCGTCAGCAACGCCACAGGGTCGGGCCGACCGGCGATCCTGTCCGTGGTCGGGTTCTTCGTTATCGGTTTCGCCCTCCTGACGCGGGTCGACGTGGATCAGGCCCGCGCCTCACGAGAGAGATGGGTGTTCGAGAACGCATAGGCTGACCGGGATGGACGAGGACGCGTTTCGGGACATAGACGAGGGGTTCGAGGAGGCGGACGACGCCCCCGAGCCGGAGCTGGAGACGGTTGGCGACGTCTACCGCGAGGGCTTTCCTTGGGGTCTCGTCGTCCTGCTCGTGTTCGCCGTGCTGCTGATCGTCTTCTCGGTGCAGAACGCCGAGACCACCACCGTCGAGTTCTTCGGTTGGGACTGGGTGATGCCGGTGGCGCTCCTGGTCATGATCACGGTGCTGGTGACACTGGTGGCGGTCACCATCGGCCTCGCCTTCTATCGGAGACGCCGGCGCAAGCGGCGTCTGGAGAAGGAAGCGGCGCGATCCGACCGCTGACATTGCTGCTCGGGGCCGTGGTCGTGTTCGGCTGCACCCCGACCGCCGAGGCGCCGCCTGACGACGCAACCACCTCCGAGGGCATGGTGGTCTGGATAACCGACGGGGACACCATCCAGGTGGTCGTCTCCGACCAGGAGGTCGAGGTCCGTCTCGCCGGGATCAACGCACCGGAACGGGAGGAGTGTTTCTACGGCCCGGCATTGGACCATCTGATCGACACACTCCGCGACAAGGCCGTCACCATGGAGATCGTCGGGGACGATCAATTCGGACGCACACTGGCGCATGTCTTCGAGGGCGAGCGCTACGTGAATGAGGAGATGGTCACCAGTGGGTTGGCCATCGCCACCACCGATGACGGGGATCCCCGCTCTCCCGCGCTGTTGGCGGCCGAGGAAAGGGCAGCCGCCAATGGAGTCGGCCTGTGGGAGCCGGAAGCTTGCGGGCCGGTCGACGAGAGTCGATCGGTCGAGATCGACGGGAGCGTCTCGGTCACCGACCCGCCCGGTCCCGACGAGGAGACCCTCGGCGAGGAGTGGGTGGTGGTGGCCAACCGGGGCGGGGCTGTCGTCGACCTCGAGGGCTGGACTCTCCGCGACGAGTCGAGCCGGCATCGTTACACCTTCCCGGCCGGGGCGATGCTCGACCCGGGACGCGCCCTGCAGGTCCGCAGCGACGACGCGGGTTGGGCTCCTGGTGGCGAACCGGTGTGGAACAACGACGGGGACATGGCGCTGCTACGAGATCAGCACGGGAACGTCGTCAGCCGCTGGAGATACTGACCGCCAGTCAGGTTGACTTCGGACCTACCCTGGCAGCAACAGCGAAAGGATGACGATGGGTGTGAAAGAGACTCTGCAGAAATGGTTCGGCACCGCCAAGGAGACCGCCGGCGACCTGGCCGAGAAGGCACAGCCACATGTCGAGAAGGCCATGGAGAAGGCCAAGGAGACCGCCGGCGACCTGGCTGAGAAGGCACAGCCGCACATCGAGAAGGCCAAGGACAAGGTGGCGGAGATGGCCTCCGGGGTCAAGGACGGCGCCGAGGAAGGGAAGGAAGCCGCCGCTGAGGCCGTGAGCGACGTCGCCGACACCGTGGCGGAGAAGGCCGAGGGAGCGGCTGACACGGTGGCCGAGAAGGCAGAGGCAGTCGCCGAGAAAGCCGACGAAGTCGCCGACGACTCGCAGGGCTAGCCCTTGAGTCGGGTCTCCAAGCGTCTCGCCCGTCTCCCCGGGTCGGCCACCCTGGCGATCTCGAGCCGCGCCCGGGAGTTGCGCGCCGAGGGTCGTGACGTGATCTCGTTCGGCGCCGGTGAGCCCGACTTCCCCACGCCGGAGCACATCGTGGCCGCGGCCACTCGCGCCGCCGCCGACCCCGCCAACCATCACTACACGGCCAATGCCGGGCTCCCATCCCTGCGCGCCGCCATCGCCGACTACACCAAGGCCTACTCGCAGGTGGAGGTCGCGCCGGATCAGGTCCTTGTGACCAATGGGGCGAAGCAGGCGATCTTCCAGGCGTTCGCCGCCCTGCTCGATCCCGGGGACGAGGTCTTGCTCCCCGCCCCCCACTGGGTCACTTATCCCGCCGGGATCGAGTTGGCCGACGGTGTGCCGGTCACCGTCCCCACCGACGCCGCCGACGGGTTCAAGGTCACCCCTGAGCTCCTCGAGGCCCGGATGACCCCGCGGACCAAGCTGTTGGTCTTCGTGTCGCCGTCCAACCCGACCGGGGCGGTTTACTCCGCCGAGGAGGCACGAGCCATCGGGGAGTGGTCGATCGCCAACGGGGTGACCGTGCTCGCCGATGAGATCTACCAGAGACTCGTCTACGGGTCAGAGGAGGTGGCCCCATCGATCGCCGCGGTCGCACCCGGTCTGGAGGACGTCGTCCTGGTGAACGGCGTGGCCAAGAGCTTCGCAATGACCGGTTGGCGTGTCGGATGGCTGACCGGGCCGGCCGATGTGGTGGCCGCCGCCGCGAGGTTCCAGTCCCATGCCACCGGGAACGTGAACAACGTCGCTCAGGCCGCCGCCCTCGAGGCCCTGACCGGCCCACAGGAGACGGTGGTCGAGATGAGGGAGGCGTTCGACAAACGCCGCCAGACCATGTTCTCGATGCTGTCGGGCGCACCCGGTCTGAGCTGTGTCGAGCCGGAAGGCGCCTTCTATGTGTTCCCCGGTGTCCAGGGTCTGCTCAACGACCGTTACCCGACGTCCGAGAGCCTCGCCGAGGGTCTGCTGGAGGAGGCCGGGATAGCAGTCGTCCCGGGAGACTCGTTCGGCGCACCCGGTTTCATACGCCTCTCCTACGCCCTGTCGGACGCCGACCTGGAGCGGGGCGTGACCCGGATGCTGGACATGTTCGGAAGGCTCTGACTGGGGTTTACACTCGCCCGGCAATGCAGGCAGGTGCTACGGCTCGAGCCATGATGCTCGTCGAGCCGAGACATTTCTCGCTGACGACGGTGTCGACCGAGGGAGGCGAGGCCGGCGGATGGCTGGCGGTGGAGGCCACGGGGATCTCCGGCTCCGATGTGCAGGTCTGGAAGGGCGAAGCCCGTGACGTGATCTACCCGCTGGTCCCCGGGAACGAGGTGGTCGGTCGCATTGCGGTGCAAGGTCCCAACGTCCCCTATCCGGTCGGTACCCGGGTCGTTGTCGAGCCTCGCATCAGGTGCGGCCGCTGTCATCGCTGTCAGAACAACCTGGCCACCTGTGTCAGCCGCAAGCCCTCCAACTCGTACGGGATGATCGCCTCCGTCGAGCCGCCCGGGTTATGGGGCGGTCTCGCCGAGTTGCTCTATCTCGACCCCAACGCCCATCTC
>DASSVE010000083.1:0-63396 GCA_035706345.1 Acidimicrobiia bacterium | reverse complement strand
GGTGATCGGGGAACCGGTGTCGACCACCCGCGAGCCTCTGGTCATGCCATCGGTCGGAGCGAGGGCGATGGCGCGCACCTTCGAGCCACCGAGGTGCTGGGCCACTTCGGCGATCACCTTCTTCTCCTCACCACCGAGGGTGAAGAACACCTCGACCGCGTTCAGGATCTCGGGAAGCTCATCGGGCGGGAACTCCACGTCGACGACGGGTCCCGCCACCTTGACGATCCGGCCCTCGGCCCCAGCGTTTTCAGTCATCTCTGCTCCTTGTGGTCACAAATGTTCATTGGTTGGCCTCCGCCAGGGCCTGGGCGCCACCGACGATCTCGGTGATGGCGGTTGTGATCTCTGCCTGACGGGCCCGGTTGGCCTGGACACTGAGGGTCTTGATGAGCTCCTCGGCGTTGTCGGTGGCCGCCTTCATGGCCCTCCGTCTGGCGCTGTGCTCCGAGGCCGAGGCCTCCAGGAGCATGTTGAAGATGAAAGCCTCCACATAGCGGGGCAGCAGCCGGTCGAGGATCTCCTCCGGTGAGGGCTCGAACTCGTAGGAGACGGCTCGCCTCTCGCCGGTCTCACGGGCCGGCGGTGTGATGGGCAGCACCTCGGCGGATGTGGGTACCTGGGTCAGCGCCGACTGGAAGCGGGTGTAGAAGGCCTCGACACTGTCGATGCGGCGGGTGGCGTAGGCCTCCATGAGGGTGTTGGCGATGGCTCGTGCGTTGGCGTAGCCGGGGGTGTCGGTCACCCCGAGGTAGGCCTGCTCGATGCGGTACCCGCGGTAACGGAACAACGCCTGGGCCTTCTTGCCCACAGCATAGATGAGAACGTCCTTGCCCTCACGCTCCAGTTCGGCGATGCGACGCTCGGCGAGACGGATGATGTTCGAGGCGTAGGCGCCGGCCATCCCCCTATCGGCCGAGATGACGAGGATCCCAACGGTCGAGACCTCGCGGCGCTCGAGGAGCATGTGCGAAGCGCCGCCACCAGCCCGTGCCACGTTCTCGATCACCTCCACCAGCTTGGCGGTATACGGCTTCGACCCTTCCACCCGTGCGGTCGCCTTGGGGATCCGGCTGGTGGCGATGAGCTCCATGGCGCGGGTGATCTTCTTGATGGCCTCGACGCTGGAGATCCGGCGCCGGGTGTCGCGGAGCGCGGCACTCGCCATCTGGCCCCTACTCGCCCGTCGCCGTGCTCTGGAAGGTCGAGGCGAACGCCTTGATCCCCTCGACCAGGTCGTCCCCTTCCGGCAGCGACCCTGTCTCGCGAATCGAGGCGAGGACGTTGGTGTGACGGTCCCGGAAGTATTCGCGCAGACCGCGCTCGAAGCGACGCACGTCCTCGGTCGGGATGTCATCCATGTAACCCTCGGTGACCGCATACAGGACCAGCACCTGCTCCTCGACCGGAACCGGCTGGAACTGAGGCTGCTTCAGGACCTCGACCACCCGACGACCACGCTCCAGCTGGGCCAGCGAGGCGGCGTCCAGCTCCGAGCCGAACTCGGCGAACGCGGCCAGCTCGCGGAACTGGGCCAAGTTGAGGCGGAGAGGGCCCGAGATCTTGCGCATCGCGCCGATCTGGGCATTGCCACCCACCCGGGAGACCGACTGACCGGCGTCCACGGCGGGCCGGACACCCTGGAAGAACAAGTCGGTCTTGAGGAACACCTGACCGTCGGTGATCGAGATCACGTTGGTCGGGATGTATGCGGAGATGTCGTCGGCTTTGGTCTCGATCACCGGCAGACCGGTGAGGGAGCCGGCTCCGAGGTCGTCGGAGAGCTTGGCGCACCGCTCCAGGAGACGGCTGTGCAGGTAGAAGACGTCACCGGGATACGCCTCACGTCCCGGGGGCCGGCGCAGCAGCAGCGAGATCTCGCGATAGGCAACGGCCTGCTTCGACAGGTCGTCGAACATGACCAGGGCGTGCTCGCCGTTGTACATCCAGTGCTGGCCGATGGCCGACCCGGCGTAGGGGGCGTACATCTGGAGGGCGGGTGCATCCGACGCCGCGGCGTGGACAACCACCGTGTACTCCATCGCCCCGTGCTCCTCGAGGGCCGAGACGACCTCGGCCACGGTGGAGGCCTTCTGGCCGATCGCCACGTAGATGCACTTGACCGCCTGGTCGGTGCCCCAGAACTGCTTCTGGTTGATGATGGTGTCGACGAGGAGGGCGGTCTTCCCGGTCTGACGGTCGCCGATGATGAGCTGCCGCTGGCCGCGGCCGATCGGGGTCATCGAGTCGATGGTCTTGATGCCCGTCTGCAACGGCTGATGGACCGGCTGGCGCTGCACGACCGACGGCGCCTGAGTCTCCAGGAGACGGCGCTCGGTGGTGTTGATCGGGCCTTTGCCGTCGATCGGGTTGCCGAGCGGGTCGACCACCCTGCCCAGGAGGGCGTCGCCAACCGGTACCGAGAGCACGGTGCCGGTCTGCTTGACCGGATCGCCCTCTTCGATGTGGTGGTAGTCACCGAGGAACACGACGCCGATGTCCGTCTCGTCGATGTTCAGCGCGACACCGATCAGACCCTGGGGGAACTCGAGCAACTCGGACGCCATTGCCGAGGGAAGACCCTCGACGCGGGCGACGCCGTCTGCGATCGAGGTCACGTAGCCGACGGTCTCCTTGGTCGTGTCCGGTTTCCAATCGGCGAGCTGCGACCGAAGCGCCTCGGTGATCTGGTCGGCGGTGATGGTCAGGTCTGACATGGTTTCAATTGCTCCTTACGGCCTGTCGCACTGAGTCGACGCGCTTGGCGATCGAGCCGTCGATGACGGTGTCTCCCACCCGGGCCACGATTCCGCCGATCACGGCCGGGTCGAGGATCACCTTCACCTCCACCTGCTTGCCGGTGGCACGCGCCAGGGCGGCGGTGAGACGCTCGATGGTGGCGTCGTCCAGCGGAACGGCGGACCTGACCTCGGCGAGCTCCTTCTCGCGCGACGCGGCGGCGACGGAGGCCACGGCAATGGCGATATCAGGCAGGTCGGTCACCCGGTTCTGACTAACGAGGAGTTGGATCAAGCCGACGGTCAGCGCCGCGGCCCGGCCACCGAGAAGCTGGTCGATCACTCCCTGCTTCCTGTCCAGGGGGAGCTGGGGATCGGTGAGACTGGAACGCAGCTCACGGGCGGTCTCGAAGGTGCGGGCAATGGTGAGCAGTTCGTTCTCGACACGCTCCAGCTGACCCTCCCCGCGGGCGATCTCGAAGAAGCCCCGGGCGTAACCCTCGATCCGTTGGTCTGCCACGGCCTAGATCTTCTCCAGATCGGCGAGATAGCGATCGATCAGGGCCTTGTGCTTCTCTTCGTCGAGGGCCTCTCCGACGATCTTGCTGGCCAACTCGATTGCGATGTCGCCCACTTGTGACTTGGCCTCGGCCAGGGCTCTCGCCTTCTCGCCGGCGGCCTCTTCCCGGGCCCGGGCCCGGATCTGCTCGGCCTCGACCTCGGCCTTGGCGATGATGTCGGCGCGGATCTGCTCGGCGGACTTCCGGGCCTCTTCGACGATCCGGCTCGCCTCGGCGCGGGCGTTGGCGAGCTGCGCCTGGTAGTCGGCGCGGAGACTCTCCGCTTCCGCCTTGGCCTTCTCGGCGGCGGTGAGCTCGCCGGCGATGGCGCCCTGGCGGGTCTCGATCGTCTTGCTCAGGCTGGGCCACACCCAGCGCCAGACGAAGAAGAAGACCAGCGAGAAGGCGATGATGCCGGCGATCAGCTCAGGCCACGCCGGCAGCAGCAGCTCTACCCCACTGCTCTCACCACCCTCCGTGGTTGCCAGGATGAATGTGGACGGATGCACGTCAGCCGGCCAGGAAAAAGACCACGAACCCGATCAGAGCGAGAGCCTCGGACAGGGCCATACCGATGAACATGTTGGTCCTGAGCATTCCGGCCACCTCGGGCTGACGGGCCATGGCCTGCACGGCATTGCCGGCCACGATGCCGACGCCGATGCCGGGGCCGATGGCGCCGAGACCGTAGCCAATGGCGGCGAGACCGCTACCGATGTCCCCGGTGAGGCCGACGCCCTCTTGCGCCAGGACGATTAGTGATTCCATTGAGTTGTTCCCTTTCTCGCCTTGTGGGCTTTCATGGACCTAGTGCGCCGGGTGCAACGAGCTCTCGATGTACACGGCGGAGAGCAGAGTGAAGATGTACGCCTGGAGTGCCAGGACCAGCAGCTCCAAGGTGAAGATGGCCATGCCGAAGATGAACCAGAGCGGGCCGACCAGGAACGCCTTCAGGGGGCTGATCATCCCAGTGGCGCCGGCGTAGATGAAGAAGACGCCCGAACCGAGCAGCAACGCCAGCATGGTGTGACCGGCGACCAGGTTGGCGAACAACCGGACTGCCAGCGAGAAGGGCCGGACCACAAAGATCGAGACCAGCTCGATGAGGCCGATCAGGGGCTTGAGAGCCGTCGGCACGCCGGGAGGCCACAGGGTGTGGCCCAGATAGGCCAGCCCCTGCTTCTTGAAACCGACGATCACGAAGATGAAATAGGTGACCAGGGCGAGAAACGCCGGGATCGCCATCCGCGAGCCGAGCGGGAACATGATGAACGGGGTGATCCCGAAGAAGTTGCCCACGAGGATGAAGAGGAACAGAGCCAGCAGATACGGGGCGTACTTCTCACCACCGGGGCCGATGACTCCGATGGCTATGTCGTTGCGGACGAAATCGACCAGCGACTCCATGGCCACCCCGAACTTGGTGGGGACGAGACGGGGCTTGCGATAGGTGGCGTAGAGCAGCCCGATGACGACGAACGCCGCCAGCAGGATGTAGAGCATGGTCCGGTTCACCTGACCGAACAGCACCGGCAACTCGAACAACTCGGTTACCGACTCGGGTATGCACAACGGCTGCTCGGCCGGCTCGCAGGTGAATGCCAGGATCACGTCCACTCGAGTTCCCTCTCCTTGCCTCTAGACACAGCCACCGCCTCGGCGGCGATCAAAACCAGGTAGGTCACCACGGCCGTGATGCCGAATGCGAGCCGGTCGATGGGCGCGTAGTTGGCGATGAGCAACATGGTGAGCGTCAGTAGCCCCAGCCGGAGGAAGAACCCGATCAGGGCGGCGGCATGATAAGCCGCAAGGCTGATCCTGGCGGAAATCGAGAGAATGGCCCCGGCGAGGAGGAAGTTCCCCACCACCACGATGACACCGATGGCGGCGCTCCAGGCCCCGTCCCAGCCCCGCAACAGCCAGAAGAGGCCGATCATGATCGGGGCCGGGTAGATCACACGGGCCACGATGTGACGGGCCAGCGTCATCTCAACGTCGGCCCTGGGCGTCTGATCGTCAGCCGGCATCGGAATCCTGGTCCTTGATCATCGCCCAGATCCGCATGAACCCCGAATAGGAGCCGAGCACGATCCCGCTCACGACCAGCCATGGCTCCGTCCCCCACCAGAGATCGAGGAGATACCCGACCAAGGCGCCGGCCAGGATGGAGTTCAGGAACGACCCCGCCTGCGTCCAGCCCTGGTCGACTGCTGAGTGCACGTGTTGGGTGGGGGTGTCGTTCTTCACGGAGAGGGAACCTTGTGAAGTGATTCACAAAGTCTATTTGTGGGGGAAGTACTGGGCCAAATCGAAGCTAGCAAGCGGCCAGGTTAGGTTGGCCGGCCAATGACCACCCAACCGAGCGCCATCCTCCTCGACGTAGGGGGCGTCTTCCTGCTCCCCTCCCGTTCCCACATCCGCTCGGCGCTGCAACTCGTCGGTCATTCGGTCGCCGAAGACAGCACCATCGACCGGGCCCATTACCAGGCGGTGCGCGCCTTTCCCATGGATCTCGAGGGCGGCGAGTACATGGGCCCGTACTGGACCGAGTACCTCGAGGTCTACGCCCGGGCGGTTGGCGTGGGTGAGGACCTGCTCGAGGAGGCGGTGGAGCACCTGCGCAACGAGTATGTGACCGGTTGGCTGTGGAGCCACCTGATCGAGGGATCCAAGGATGGCCTGGCCGCACTGGCGGCGACCGGCGTCCCGGTGGGTGTGGTCTCCAACTCGGACGGGACCATCGAGCGCCGTCTGGCCGAGATCGCGCTGCTCCAGGTGGGACCGGGAGCAGGCGTCGAGGTGCGCTGTGTGATCGACTCGGGGACGGTCGGCGTCGAGAAACCCGACCCACGGATCTTCGAGCTCGCCCTCGAGGCTTTGGGACTACCCGCCGAGGGGATCTGGTACGTGGGCGACACTCCGGCTTTCGACGTGGTGTCGGCGCGACGTGCCGGGATGCAGCCGATCCTGATGGACCCCTTCGGTATCAACGGCGACTTCGGTGTCCCCGCCGTGAGCTCGCTCACCGAGGTGGCGGAGATGATCGAGGGTCAAACGTGACCGGCGAAGTCGGCCGGGTATGGAGTGAACTGCGCGGCCAACTCGGACACCCGCCCGGCTAGCCCTGCCAGCGTCTTCTCGTCCCCCCGGCTCCTCAGCGCCTGACAGATCAGGGACGCCACCTCCACGGCCTGCTCCTCTTTCATGCCCTGGGTGGTCATGGCCGGTGTGCCGATGCGGAGACCCGAGGCGCGGTACGGGGGTCGGGGATCGTTCGGGATGGTGTTGAAGTTCAGCGTGATCCCGATCTCGTCGAGCAACCGGGCGGCGTCCTTGCCGGTGAGGTCCTCGTCGACCGAACGGAGGTCGATCAGGTAGAGGTGGTTCTCGGTGCCGCCGGACACGACCCGGACGCCCTCTTCCTGAGTCCTCGTCGCCATGGCGTTGGCGTTGGCCACGATCTGGTCGGTGTACTCCCGGAACGACGGCTGCATGGCTTCGTGGAAGCACACCGCCTTGGCCGCGATCTGGGACTCGATCGGTCCCCCCTGGACGTTGGGGAACACGCCCTTGTTGAGATTCTCCCCGAACCTCTCGGTGGCCAGGACCAGGCCGCCACGCGGCCCCCGCAGGGCCTTGTGGGTGGTCGCGGTGACGATGTCTGCGTACGGGACCGGAGAAGGGTGGGACTGTCCCGCCACCAGACCGATGAAGTGGGCGGCGTCGACCATGAAGACCGCACCCACCTCGTCGGCGATCTCCCGGAAACGCCGGAAGTCGAGGATCCTCGAATATGCCGAGTAGCCGGCGAGGAGGATCTTGGGACGGTGCTCCTTGGCCAGACTGAACACCTCGTCCATGTCGATGACCTCGGAGACGGGGTCGACTCCGTAGGCGACGAAGTTGTAGTAGAGACCGCTGAAGTTGACCGGCGAGCCGTGGGTGAGGTGGCCTCCGTGGTCGAGACGCATCCCGAGGACGGTGTCGCCCGGCGCGATCAGCGAGAAGTAGGCGCCCATGTTGGCTTGCGCCCCGGAGTGCGGTTGCACGTTGGCGTACTCGGCGCCGAACAACTCCTTGGCGCGGTCGATGGCCAGCTGCTCCATCTCGTCGACGACCTGGCACCCCTCGTAATAGCGGCGACCCGGGTAGCCCTCGGCGTACTTGTTGGTGAACACCGACCCGGAGGCGGCCATCACCGCCGGGGAGGCGAAGTTCTCCGATGCGATCAGGTGGATGTGGGTGTTCTGGCGTTCCAGGTCCTTGCGTATGAGACCGGCGATCGCCGGGTCGACCTGCTCGATGGGGTCCATGGAGATCATCAGGCGAGGGTAACCGTCAGATCCTCACCGGCCCTTGCCTGATCACATCGAAACGGGCGCTGGTGGCGTCGACCACTGTCGAGGGCTCGCCACCCGTCGCGCTGCCCTCCAGGTAGACCGCCACACCGCTCCCGAAGATGTCGCGCGCCTCACGATCGTTCATCGCCTCCCGGCCCCCCGACCGATTCGCCGAGGTGACGGCGAGGGGCCCGGTGAGGGCGAGCAACTCGAGGGCCACGGGATGGTCGGGGACCCGGATGCCGATCGTCCCCCGTTGCCGGTCCCCCACCCAGTCGGACATGACCACCCTCGGGATGACCACGAGCGTCAGCGCTCCCGGCCAATGGGCCCTGGCCAGCTCGGCCGCCCGGTCATCGATCTCTCCGATCTCGAAGGCCTGCTCGATGTCCGCCACCAGGACCCCAACCGGCTTGTTCTCGGGACGTCCCTTCAGCTCGAAGAGACGGACCACTGCGTCGAAGTTGAACGGGTCGACCCCAATGCCGTAGACAGTGTCCGTGGGGAGACCCACCACCTCGCCTGCGAGGATCGCCTCCAGGGCCTTCTCGATCACGGCCGGACGGCCACTATGTAGCGGTCCCGACCCGCGAGATCCTTGCGCATGACGGTGGGGAGCTCGAGGAAGGCGTTGGCCGCGGCGATCCCCTGGGTCTCCCCGATCTCGCAGACGAGGACACCACCCGGTCGCAACCAGTGGGCCGCCGCCATCCCGATCTCGCGGATCACCTCGAGACCGGTCGGACCGGCGACGAGGGCGATCCGTGGTTCCCGCTTTACGTCGTCGGGCAGGGATTCGAACTCGTGCTCGGCGACGTACGGCGGGTTGGCGACCAGAAGGTCGACCTCCCCCAGCAGCGCCGCAGGCAACGGGTCGAACAGGTTCCCGACCGCCAGGTAGACGTCGAGCTGGTTGCGGTACTTGTTCTGGGTGGCGACCTCGATCGCCTCCTCGGAGATGTCCGTGGCGAACACGGCGGCGGTCGGGAAGGCCCTCTTCAGCGCCAGAGCCAGGGCGCCGGAGCCGGTGCACAGGTCGACGATGACCTCCGGGTTTCGCACCATCTTGGTGGCGATCTCGTACAGACCCTCGGTCTCCGGGCGGGGCACCAGGACACGCTCATCCACCAGGAGGTCGAGGGGGCCGAAGGGGGCCGTGCCCTCGATGTACTGGAGCGGCTCCCCGCCGAGACGCCGTGCCACCAGGTCCTCCAGCGGCTTGCTCGGCCCGGCCACGGCCTCGAGTCGGCTCAGCTCATGCGGCGGAATCTGCTGCTCCATGCCATCCCCGATTCTCGCAGGAGGGTGCGTCTCTTTCTACGCGGCGGAGAGCCGGTATTTCGGCTCCCCAGCATTAGGAAAGATCTGCGGCCAGCTTGTCGGCCTGCTCGGCGGCCGTGAGGGCGTCCACGATGTCGTCGAGCTCGCCTTCGAGGACTGCGTCGAGACGTTTGATGGTCAGGCCGATCCGGTGGTCGGTGACCCGGTTGTCCTTGTAGTTGTAGGTGCGGATCTTCTCGGATCGGTCACCGGTCCCCACCTGGCTCTTCCGTGCCCCGGCCAGTTCGGCGGCTGCCTTCTCCTGCTCCAACTGCAGCAGTCTCGAACGCAGCACCCGCCAGGCCTTCTCCTTGTTCTGCAACTGGCTCTTCTCGTCCTGCATCGAGACCACGATCCCCGTGGGGATGTGGGTGAGACGGACCGCCGAGTCGGTGGTGTTCACCGACTGGCCGCCGGGGCCGGTCGACCGATACACGTCGACGCGGACGTCGTTGGGGTCGATCTCGATGTCGACCTCCTCGGCCTCGGGCAGCACGGGGTCGGTTGCCGTCGATGTGTGCACCCGACCCTGGGACTCGGTCTTCGGGACACGCTGCACCCGATGGACCCCTCCCTCGAACTTGAGCTTCGAGTAGGCGCCGCGACCCTTGACCGAGACGGTGATCTTGTCGTAACCACCCGTCTCGGACTCGGTCGCCTCCATCACCTCCATGCGGAACCCGAGTCTCTCGGCGTACTTCTGGTACATGCGAAACAGGTCGCCTGCCCATATCGAGGCTTCATCGCCGCCGACACCCGATCTGATCTCGACGATGACGTCCTTCTCGTCGTTGGGGTCCGTCGGGACCAGACCCCTCTTGATCCTCTCCTCGAGAGCGGCGATCTCCTCCTCGAGATCGTGCGCCATCTGGGCCATGTCGGGGTCGTCGGACATCTCCCTGGCCTCGGCCAGGTCGGCCTGAGCCTGACGCCAGCGGCGGATGTCGGCCACCGTGTCCTTCATGTCGGAGTGGCGTTTCCCCAACTCGGCGAGCCGCACGTGGTCGGACAGAACCTCGGGATCGGCGAGGGAGGCCTCGATCTCCTGGAATGCGGCCTCGATCTCGTCGAGACGGTCGGCGAGTTGGGCGTCCATCACAGACCCCCCACCCGCGCCGACTCTCGAACCTGGAGTGCGATCGGGGGCAGATCGCCCCGGGTGGACACCTCGCCGAACTGATCGTCGTCGAGGGCGACCACGAGACTGGAAATGGCCACCTCGATCTGGTCATCGGTGGGAACCGAGGTGGTCAGCTTCTGCAGCCAGATACCCGGCTTGGCCAGGATGGCCGCGAGTCGGCCGTCGGGACGAGTGCCTGAGAACCGCAACAGCTCGTAGGCAAGACCGGCGATGACAGGGATCCCGAGGAGACGGGAGACGATCAGGAACGGGATTCCGTGCTGGCCCAGGAACGTGAAGAAGATGATGGATCCCAACACCACGATGAGCAGGAAGCTGGTGCCGCAGCGGGGATGCTCGGGCGGGTAGCGCCGCACCGACTCGACGCTGAGCGGCTCTCCGGCCTCGTAGGCGTGGATCGACATGTGCTCGGCGCCGTGATACTGGAAGACCCGGGCGATGTCCTTGGACCGGCCTATCAGCCAGATGTAGCCGACGAACAACCCGAGCCGGATCACTCCTTCGATGACGCTGAAGCCCAGATCGGAGTCTTCGGATACCAGCCCGGCGGCGAACGCCGGGAGCAGGATGAAGACACCGGCGAAGAAGGCCAGGGCCAACGCCATCGTCCACCCGATCTCGCTCTTGCTGAGCGGCTTCTCCTCCTCCTCGGTGGCCACCTGGGCGGACCAGGACAGGGCCTTGAACCCGAGGGTGAGCGACTCCCAGAGGACGAAGACGCCCCGCACGAACGGGACGCGAGCCCACCGGTTGCGCTCGGAGAGCCTGGTGAGGTTGTCGCGCCGGGCGACTATGTCTCCGTTTGGTTGACGAACCGCCACCGACCACGCGGTCGGGGCCCGCATCATCACCCCTTCGATGACCGCTTGCCCCCCAACGGTGGTCGAGGGATCGATGCGTGGCGCCCGGTCGGGCGGCACATTGGAGTCCCCTTCGGGAACCTCCGTGTGGCCGCTCCCGGAGGGAGCGGAGGGGTCACTCGCTGTCAGCTGTCTCTTCCCCAGAGCTGTCGGAGGTCTCCCCGGCCTTGGTGAACGTGCTCTTCCCGTAACGACGCTGGAAGCGCTCCACGCGGCCGCCGGAGTCCACCACCTTCTGCTTGCCGGTGAAGAAGGGATGGCACTCGTTGCAGAGCTCGATGTGCATCTCCCCCGGCTTGGTGCTCCGGGTCTCGAATTGGTTGCCACACGAGCAGGTGACCTTGGTGGTGTCGTAGGTGGGATGGATGTCGGTCTTCAATTCGGTCTCCTGGTGACGGCTCAGCCGCTGCTCTTCGCCACTTCGGCGAGGAACTCGGCATTGCTCTTGGTTGTCTTCAAACGGTCGATGAGAAGCTCGAGGGCGGCTCCTGGCTCGAGAGCGAGCAGGACCCGGCGCAGCTTCCACACCTGATTCAGCTCGGTCCTGTCGAACAACAGCTCTTCCTTACGTGTTCCCGAAGCCTCGATGTCCACGGCGGGGTAGATGCGCTTGTCCGCCAGCTTGCGGTCGAGTCGCAGCTCCATGTTCCCGGTGCCCTTGAACTCCTCGAAGATCACCTCGTCCATCTTTGACCCGGTCTCGACCAGGGCGGTGGCCAGGATGGTCAGGGACCCGCCCTCCTCGATGTTCCGGGCAGCGCCGAAGAACCGCTTTGGCGGGTACAGGGCCTGGGAGTCGACTCCACCGGAGAGGATCCGGCCCGATGCCGGCGTCGCCAGGTTGTGAGCCCGGGCGAGACGGGTGATGGAGTCGAGCACGATGACCACGTCGGTGCCCATCTCGACGAGCCGCTTGGCCCGCTCGATGGCCAGCTCGGAGACCTGGGTGTGCTCCTCGGCGGGACGGTCGAAGGTCGAGTAGATGACCTCGCCCTTGACCGACCGCTGCATGTCGGTGACCTCCTCGGGGCGCTCGTCCACCAGGACCACCATGAGATAGCACTCAGGGTTGTTGATGGTGATCGACTGGGCGATCTCCTGTAGCACCGTGGTCTTCCCGGCCTTGGGCGGCGACACGATCAGACCACGCTGGCCCTTGCCGATGGGTGCGATGAGGTCGACGATCCTGGTCAGGATGTTGTTCGGCCTGCCCTCGACCTCGAGACGGAGTCTCTCGTCGGGGAACAGCGGGGTGAGGCTCTCGAACTTGGGCCGCTTCATGGCCTCGTCGGGATCCATCCCGTTCACGGAGGCGATGCGGACGACGGCGGGGAACTTCTCCTTGGAGCGAGGCGGGCGGATCGGGCCCGAGACGATGTCGCCCTTGCGGAGTCGGAACTTGCGCACCTGGTTGGCCGAGACATAGACGTCCCGGTCGCCGGACTTGTATCCGGTGACCCTCAGGAAGCCGTAGCCCTCGGGGAGGATGTCGAGGATGCCCTCGCGCACCTCGAGCTGGTCCTCAGGCACCCGCTCTTGATCTTCGCGGCGTCGACGGCTCCGTTGCCGCCCGCCACGGCCGTCGGCACCCTGCTGGCCTTCGCCCCGGCCACCGTCTTCGTCCTCGCCGTCCTCGTCGGTGGCGAAATCGGGTCGTTCGGATGGGTCAGTGCGCGGCGTAGCCCTCGGCAGGTCGAGTTCTTCGGCCGGTTGGTCTTCCTGGACTTGACCGGAGTCCATGAGGGCTGCGATCAGCTTGGACTTCTGAAGCCCGTCGGTCTCGATTCCGGCCGCCGCAGCGACCTCCCGCAGCTCGTCGATTGATTTGCTCTGGAGTTGAGCTCGTGTGGTCATTGGATCCTTCGTGACTAGTCCCCGTGAAGGTTCTGATGGATCGGAGATTCCCTGACGCCATACAGGAATCCACGCAGGGAAGACCTGAAAGGTGTGCCGGGAGTGCGGGTCTGGAGCCCGCAAACAACATCCTAGCCGCTCGCCGTTCTTGCGCAAAGCAAGGCTCAGCGAGTGATGTGCTCCTCCAACTCGGTGAGATCGGGGTCGATCGTCACCACCCTCTCGGGAAGCCCCTCCAGGGACGGGAACCACTCTGGTGGAACGATGTCGTCGTCGAACTTGGACGGGTGCGCCGTCGCCACCACCACCTGGGGCCGTTCGCTCTTGGTCTCCTGACCTGCGAACCAGGCGGTCGCAGTATGCGGATCGAGCCGATACCCGTGGTCTCGATCCACCATGTCGATGGTGTCCGCGACCTGGCGGTCGTCGGCCCAGCCGGCCCGAAACTCCTTGGTCGGGTCTGCGGTGAACCGTTCGAGGTTCGACGGGATCTGGATGTCCATCGCAGGGGAGCTGGTCGGGATCACCTCACCGGGATGCATCTCACCGGTTTGGACCAGGTCGGCCAGACCGTGATTGGCGTTGTTGGCGATGGTGATGGTCTCGATCGGAGCGCCCATCTGCTTGGCCAGCCAGCAGGAGTAGACGTTGCCGAAGTTGCCTGTGGGCACGACCACGTCGTAGGGCTGTCCGATCCGGGCTGCCGTGGCCACCTGATACCCGATCTGGGCGGCCACCCGGGCCCAGTTGATGGAGTTGACGGCCAGCAGGTCGGGATGACTGGAAAAGGCCTCCTTCACCATGCGCTGGCACTCGTCGAAGGTGCCCCGGACCGCTATCGCCCTGACGTTGTCGTCAGGCACCGTGGTCATCTGCCTTCTCTGGAACTCCGACACCCGGCCCTCCGGGTAGAGGATCACGATCTTCAGGCTCTCCCGCCCACGGCAGGCCTCGATGGCGGCCGACCCGGTGTCCCCACTGGTGGCGCCGAGGATCACACCCCCTTCGACCTCACGGTCGAGCAGCCTGGCCACCACCTGGAGGGCATGATCCTTGAAGGAGAGGGTCGGGCCCCAGAAGAGCTCGAGGACCAGGCGATCGCCGACTTCGACGATGGGAGCGACCTCCGGGTGGGCGAACCGGGATGCTGCCTCCTTGACCAGTGCCGCGGTGTCGACGGCTCCATAGATCTCGAGCACGTTCGAGACTGCCTCCACATAGTCCCAGGTCTCCCATTCCGCGGGAAGTCGTGGGACCTCTTCGGGGACGTAGAGCCCGCCGTCGGGTGCGAGGCCACCGAGCAACACCCCGGTGAAGTCAACCGGGTCGGTTTGCCCTCGTGTCGATCGATAGAGCACGACAGCTCAGAGCTCGTCGGGCTCTCGCCCCACGGTGAGGTCGTCGACCAGCCCAGGAATCCGCTCCCTGAAGATCGAGTCGGGTCTGGTCCCGGTGGCATCGAGAAGCTTGGAGAAGAAGGAGCGCGCCGCCGCCGCGGCAGCCACGTCGAAGATCTCGGTGTCGCTCAAACCGACCGAGCGGAGACGCTCGATGTCGTCCTCGGTCACCGCATTCGCGGAGCGAACCACCTTGACGGCATAGTCGAGGACCGCTTTCTCCTGTTCGCTCAGCCCCGAACCGTCGTCCCTCACCAGACTGCGCACCTCATCCTCGTCCGAGCCGAGACCCAGCAGCTTCTCCCCGTGGGCCAGGGAGCAGTAGGTGGATCGCAGAGCGATGGCGGCCGCCGTGGTGGCGAGCTCGTAGCGACGGGGGTCCATCGCCGAGCGAACTGTCTTGACCAGCTGTGCCCAGGCGAGATACAGGTCGGGTCGATGACCGAATGTCCGCGTGTAATTGGGGATGAAGCCGTTCGAGGACTTCTCGGTCGCATAGATCTCGGCCAGCTGGCCCTGTGCCTGATCCTCCGGGACGGTCTCGATGAAGGTCACTCCGACTCCTTCTCGTTGAAGACCGCCGCGATGACAACGCCAATCGCAGGGCCCATTGCGATCCAGAACGGGTTGCCGGTCATGGCGAAGACGAGGGTTCCGGCGGCGGCGCCATAAGCAGCAGCGAGCCCGACACTCACCGCCTTCTTGCGGCGCGGTTCCTCGCCGTTTCGACCGTTGTCATCGTGACCCTGGTCAGCCATGGTTGAAAGGGTATCAACGGCCGGGGTGTTGCCTCACCGGCGTGCGGTCGGCGGAACCACGGAGACACGGGATGTGCGTGTCGGGGCCGGGTGACAGAGTCACTGTTGTCAGGGGGTACACGCCAACGGCCAAGTGCGACGTCTGTGATCGCCTCCTCCTCCGGCCGAGCGGTGCTTGCGACAACGAGCCCGTAGGGCCGGGCGGGTGCCGAAAGGCACCAGCCCACCGCCAACGATCAGTCCTCAGACCCCTTCCTCGGCGACCCGGATGGCGAGTTCGGTGCGGGAGCTGATTCCGAGCTTCGCGTAGACGTTGCTCAGGTGATACTCCACCGTTCGTCTGCTGATGAAGAGGCGGTCGGCCACCTCAGGGTTCGAGGCGCCTTCACCGACGAGCTGTGCGACTTCCCTCTCCTGGGGGGTGAGCATGTCGACCGGTCGCTCAAATCGCCGCCTGGTGTGATCACCCGTTGCGGACAGCTCTCGTCGGGCCCTTTCGGCGAATGAGAAGCGTCGTACCGAGAGCAGTAGCTCATAGGCCTCGCCCAGCTGCTGACGGGCATCTCGCACGAGCATGCTTCCTCCTAGTGGTCGGACGCGTGCCCCTACGATCGTCTGTCGACCACGACCTCACATCCCGCGTTCGGGGGATATGTCGGTCATGGTTGGCGGACTACCTGATCACCCTGACGGCAGGCGGTTTGGGCCTATGGGCAACTACCCTCAGCAACACCAAAGCAGTGTTGGAGCGTTTTCCACCGCGTTCCAACCCATTCCGCCCCCGTAGCTCAGGGGATAGAGCACCGGTCTCCGGAACCGGGTGCGCAGGTTCGAGTCCTGCCGGGGGCACCATTGATCCAACCTCGATGTCCGGCGACGCCCCTAACCTCGCTGGACCACCTTGGACGACCTCACCATCCTTCCCGCCAACGAGTCCGCTTGTGAAGACCTGCAGCTGATCTTCGGGTCCCGCGGAACGGGACGGGTCTGCCAGTGCCAGCGGTACAAGCTGGAGCCCGGTGAGTCGTTCGGATCGGTTCCGGTGGAGGAGCGCCAACTCAGGCTTCGTGAGCAGACCGACTGCGGTGACCCGGGCTCGGGAACCACCTCTGGTCTCGTCGCCTATCTGAACGACGAGCCCGTTGGCTGGTGCGCGGTCGAGCCCCGCCCGGAGTACATCGGGCTGGTGCGGGTGTTCCGCGTTCCGTGGGAGGGCCGCGACGAGGATCGGTCCGACCCCACCGTTTGGGCGGTGACATGTCTGTTCACCCGAGCCGGGTCCCGCAAGCGAGGTGTCTCCAAGGAGCTGGCCAAGGCCTCGGTCGACTTCGCCCGTCGTGGAGGTGCACGGGCCGTCGAGGCCTATCCGATCACCACCAAGCAGGTGATCCCGGAGGAGCTCCACGTCGGGACGCTCGACACCTACCTCGAGGCCGGGTTCTCGGTGGTCAGCCGGCCCACCAAGCGTCGGGCCGTGGTCCGCATCGACTTCTAGGGCTCAGTACGCCCTCGGGTAGACCGTCCCGTCCATGAGCTTGCGGGCGGTGCGCACGATCCCGGCCCGAATCACCTCTCCGTCGGCCATCTCGACCAGGGCATCGAAAGTACCGGTGGGATGCTCCAGCGTCACCACCGGCGAATCCGGGTCGAGTGCCGCCATCTCATGAGCCGGCGAGCCCTCGAGCATGGCCGCGGTCGCCACCGACACCGCCCCCAGTACCCCGATCGCCTCATGACACCGATGCGGGATGAAGGTGCGGGTGGATAACGCTCCCCCCTCCTTGGGTGGCGCCACCATGGTCATCTTCGGGATGGTGGTGTCGGTGACGTCTCCCAGACCCATCAGCCGCCCGGCCTCGAGCCGGATCCCTTCCAGACGCGTGCGCAGCCCCTCGTTGGCCTCCAGGTCGGCGCAATCCTCGTGACCGGTGATCCCGAGGTCCTCCGCCCTCATGACCACCACCGGCATCCCGTTGTCCACCAAGGTGACCTCGATCGCATCGATGTGATCTGCCACCTGCCCGGTGGGCAAGAGCGCTCCGGTCGACCCTCCGGCGATACCGAGGAAGTCGATGTCGATCGGGGCTGCGGTGCCGGGGACGCCGGAGATGGCGGTGTCCCCGTCGTAGACCGGGGCCCCGTTCTCCACCTGGAAGTGGGCCACTGCCTTACCACCGGTGTTCCGCATCAGGATGCGTACGGCAGCCGGTCCGTCGGGGAGGTCGATGATCCCCCGCTCCAAGGCGAACGGGCCGACTGCGGCCAGCATGTTCCCGCAGTTCTGCCGGTCGGTGACGAAGGCATCGCCCACGCCGACCTGGAGGAAGAGGTACTCGATGTCGGTCTCCGGGTCGGTCGACGGCGTCACCACCGCCACCTTGCTGGTCAGCGGGTGGGCGCCGCCCATGCCGTCGATCTGGCGGGCGTCGGGGGTCCCCATGATCTGCAACAGGAGCCGATCACGCTCGGCTTCGTCGGCGGGTAGGTCGGACTCGAGGAAGAACGCACCCTTGGATGTGCCACCCCGCATGATCATGCACCGAACGCCGTCCACGGGACCGATCGTACAAACGAGTTGTACTGTTGCGCCGTGTCGGAATCGCTCCTGGTGGTCAGCGCCCACGTCGGGGATTTCGTATGGCGCTCCGGCGGAGCCATCGCGCTATACGCCAGCCGAGGCCATGAGGTCAACGTCGTGTGCCTGGCTTACGGGGAGAGGGGTGAGTCGGCTCGCTATTGGCGGGCGGGGATGGACCTGGCCCAGGTGAAGCAGGCCCGTCACGAGGAGGCGGAGAAGGCGGCCGCCGTGCTCGGGGCGAAGATCCGGTTCCTCGACGCAGACGACTACCCGCTGATCGCCACCCCGGAGCTTCTGGACCGGCTCGCCGGCATCTATCGGGAGACCCGGCCAACCGTGGTGCTGACCCACACCGAGCGTGACCCGTGGAACAAAGACCACGAGACGGCGCACCGTCTCGCCGTCGAGGCCCGGATCATCGCCCAGGCCGCCGGATATCGGCCGGAAGGCGAGCCGATCGGGGCACCCCCGGTGTTCTTGTTCGAGCCTCACCAGACCGAGTACTCCGGGTTCATGCCCGATGTCCTCCTCGACATCACCGAGGTGTGGGAGACCAAGTTGGAGGCGATGCACTGCATGGAGGGCCAGACCCATCTCTGGGACTACTACACGGATGTGGCCAGACGAAGGGGCGGTCAGGCGAAGCGCAACTCAGGACCCAATCTGGGGCTGCCCACCGAGACCATGGGCGAGGCCTACCAGCGGGTCTATCCCCAGGTGGCGACAGAACTGACATGACCGACCCGGTGATCGTCCGCAAGATCGAGCGGCCCGCTCCCGACGTGGTCGCCGGGTTGGCGGAAGCCGGGGTGGCCACGGTCCACGAGGCAATGGGCAGGACCGGTCTCACCAGGCCAGGGATCCGGCCCATCCAGGATGGGGCCCGGGTCGCCGGACCGGCCGTGACCGTCCTCTGCCCCGCCGGGGACAACATGATGGTTCACGCCGCGGTCGAAGTCGTCGAGCCCGGGGACATCCTCGTCATCACCACGACCTCGCCCTCGACCGACGGGATGGTCGGCGAACTTCTCGCCACCTCGCTCGTGGGACGCGGGTGTGCCGGCCTGGTGGTCGACGCCGGGGTCAGGGACGTCGCGGACCTGCGTCAGATGGGGTTCCCGGTCTGGTCGGCGGCGATCCACGCTCAGGGGACGGTCAAGGAGACCCCGGGATGGGTCAACGTTCCCGTCGTCTGCGGCGGTGTCGAAGTCGTGCCGGGTGACGTGGTCGTCGCCGACGACGACGGCGTGGTCGTAGTGCCCGGAGATCGCGCCGAAGATGTGAGACAGGCTGCCGCGGCACGGCTGGCCAAGGAGAGGGAGACCCGGCAGCGTCTGGAGGCGGGGGAACTCGGTCTCGACTTCTACGGTCTGCGCGAGAAGCTGGAGGGTCTCGGCGTCCGTTGGGTGGGCGACCTCGAGGACGTCTGAGCTCATGAGAGTCACCGTCTTCGGTCTGGGCGAGGCAGGCTCGCTGATCGCCACCGACCTGACCGGGGCCGGAGTCGAGGTCCACGGGTACGACCCGGCTCCCGTGGCCACCCCACAGGGCATCACACGTCACGATCGGCCAATGGATGCCGTTACCGGGTCGGCACTGATCCTCGCCGCCACCGCCGCCAGGGATGCCCGTCAGGCCTTCACCCAGGCTCTTGACCGAATCCAGGACGGTTCGGTCTACGCCGACGTGGCCACCGCCGCACCGGAATTGAAAGCCGATCTGGCCGAGCAGGCATCAGGGCGTGGGATCGCATTCGCCGACGTGGCGCTGATGGCGCCCGTACCGGGAAACGGTCTGTCCACTCCGGCCCTGGCCTCGGGACCGGGTGCACCTCGATTCGCCAACGCGGTGAACCCGATTGGCGGGCGGGTGACCGTGCTCGACGGCGCCGCCGGCGAGGCCTCCGCCCGCAAGCTGCTGCGGAGCGTCATCGCCAAGGGCCTGACCTCACTGGTCATCGAAGGTCTGGAAGCGGCCGACGCCTACGGAAGACAGGAATGGTTCTGGGCGCACCTGGTCGAACTGATCACCGACGCCGACGAGGCCCTGCTCCGTCGTCTGGTCACCGGCACGGAGGTGCACGTCGAGCGACGACTCCACGAAATGGAGGCAGCGCGTGACTTCCTCACCTCACTGGGTGTGCCGCCGGCGATGACCAGCGCCACGGTGGACGTGCTGCGTCGGGTGAAGACCGATGGGATGCCCGTAGCCGAGCCGGATAGCTGAGACATGGCTCAGCCCACCGGGTTCTGCTTCCAGGTCCGCAAGAACGGCGATGTCGTCATCAGCCATCACGACCGGGCCGCCACCGTGCTTCGCGGTGATTCGGCGACGAAGTTCCTCGCCCGGGTGAAGACGTCGGATCCGCAGCAACTCATGGCCAAGATCACCGGCAACTACAAACGAGGCAACGAGCGCCGCGGCTAGACGTCCTCTAAGGCCTCGAGGAGCGCCTTGCCTCGGGGTGAAAGCTCGTAACCGGGCGAGAAGCTGATGGTCAGACCGAGTTCCTTCAGCTTGCGTACGTCGTTCTTGAACACGTCCTTCTCGAGACCGAGCCCGTCCGCCAGATCCTGTGCCCTGACGTGAGGGTTGTGGGCGAGGAGACGGAGGAACTGCCGGGTCCACGGCCCCCGTTTGCCGGCCCGGTCGAGACGGTCGAGTCTCCTGGTCAGATCGGCGATCTGCTCCGGCGACAGATCGCTCTCCTCGCGCAGTGTCACCCGGGGATCGGGCTCGATCGGACCGAGCTCGACCCGGTAGACGTCACCCTCGGTCTTCTGATCGAGGAATGAGATCAGCTCGTCCAGTTGCAGGCCGGCCCGTCGTGCATCCTCCTCGGTGATCTCCGTGATATCGACTCGAGCCACCACGACGATTCGGAGCATGCCGAGCGGGGTCCGCAACGAGCCACCGCTCTTGACCGTGGGACGGGTCCATCGGCGAAAGGCGAGATCGACCTCTCCGGCGGCGATCCGCTCCAGGATCGGACGTTTCAGCAGCACCGGCGGCAGGGTATCGGCCGCCTTCGAAACTGTCCCGAACGGTGCGTAGAGTTATCCACATGCCTAGAGCGATCTGGAAAGGCGCGATCAACTTCGGTCTGGTCACCATCCCGGTGGCCATGTACACGGCCACCGACAACAAGACGCCGCGGTTCAAGCAGCTTCGGAAGACCGACCACTCCCCCATCCGATACAAGCGGGTCGCCGAGGCCGACGGCGAGGAAGTCGCCTGGGAGGACATCGTCAAGGGCTACGAGTTCGAGAAGGACCGCTACGTCGTCTTCACCGACGAGGAGTTGGAGGCGGTCAGCCCCGATGGCAACAAGCTGGTCGACGTCATCCAGTTCGTCGACGAAGACGAGATCGACCCGATGATGTACCAGAAGGCGTACTACCTCGCCCCCGAGAAGACCGGGATCAAGGCGTACAAGATCCTCAAGGAGGCCCTGGAGCAGAAGGGGCGGGTCGGGATCGCCAAGGTGTCCATCAGGGAGAAACAGCAGCTCGCCACGCTCCGGGTCAAGGACGACGTCATCGTGATGGAGACCATGTACTGGCCCGACGAGATCCGTGAGGCCGAGTTCGAGGAGATTCAGGCCGAGGTCGAGGTCCGGCCTGAGGAAGTCGAGATGGCCGGAGCCATCATCGACAACCTGACCCGGCCCTTCGACGGATCCCAGTTCGTCGACAAGACCCGGGAGACCGTCGAGGAGTTGGCGGCCAAGAAGGTCGCTGGTGAGGAGATCGTCGCACCGTCGTCTCCGGAGCCGACCAAGGTCGTCGACCTCCTGGAAGCCCTCAAGGCGTCGGTCGAGGCCACCAAGGAGAAGCAGGCCAAGGCAGGCTGAGGCCTCAGACGGTCTTGGTCACCTTGTGAATCGCCCTGGGGTTGTCCGGATCGTGCCCACGGGCCACAGTCAGGTGGTAGGTGAACACCTGGGCCGCCACCGTCACCGGTATCGGCGTCAGCCACTCCTCCAGACCACCCGGTAGCACGATCAGCTCGTCGGCCGGGCAGTCGTCGCGGTCCGAGATGGCGGTGACGCGGGCCCCACCGTGACGCACGGTCTCGATCAGGTCGGCGACATCGCCGAAGAGCGGGCCGTCGGTGGCGACGGCCAGCACCGGCAGACCCGGCTCCACCAGAGCCAGAGGCCCGTGGCGGAAGTCGGCAGCCGAGAAGGGCTGCGCAACGATGTACGACAGCTCGGCGATCTTGAGCGCCCACTCGAAGGCGGTCGCGTGGTTGAAGCCACGGCCGATGGCGACACAGCGGGTCTCATGACGCAACCCCTCCGCCGCCCCGGCGATTCGGTCGGACATCTCCAGAGCGCTGGTCACCACCCGGGAGACGTCGCGCAAGGAGTCGTGGTGCCGGCTGGAGCCTTCCAGAGCGGCCGACAGCGCGGCGATCGCCATCAACTGTGAGGTGTAGGTCTTGGTGGCCGCCACGGCCAGCTCGGGACCGGCGTCGATGTCGAGGTGCCGATCCGCCAGCAGGGCCATCGGCGAATCCGGGTTGTTGGTGATCGCCAGAGTGGGGCGGCCCTGGCGTTTGCCGTGCTCCATCACCGCGAGCAGGTCGGGGGATTCGCCCGATTGACTGACGCCGACTACGAGCGACCCGTCGAGGTTGGGCGGGCTGTGGTAGAGCGTGTAGAGGGAGGGGGCCGCCAGCGCCACGTTGAGCCGGTTGTGGGCGCCCCAGAGGTACTGAGAGTAACGGGCGGCGTTGTCCGAGGACCCTCGGGCCGCCATCACGACGTGGGTGAAGTCCTGATCCTGGATCCAGCCGGCGGTTGCCTGGACGTCGTCCCACTGGTTCTCGACGAACCGGGTCAGGACTTCAGGTTGCGATTGGATCTCGTCCCAGAGCGTCATGACCTGTCCACGGAGTGGCCAACCGGGTAGAGGCCGGGCACCGCCACCGGGAGCCGACCCGGCATGGGGGAACCGAAGAGGGCGGCGGCGAGCGCCTCGACACTCGGCGGCAGGATCCCGTAGCTGCACACATAGGTGGTGGCCTCCGGGTAGCTGGCGAGGTCGTACGGCGTCCTCATTGCGATGGCCACCGTAGGCGTCCCGGTGGCAATGACCGTCTGCACCAGGCGGGCCTGGGCCGCGGTGGCGTCGAGGGTGCCGATCAGGACCAGGTCGTGCCCGCGGGCCAGATCGGCAGCGTGGGCGATCTCATCTTCCCCAGGGTCGAAGGAGACGACCATCTCCGTCGTCTCCGGATGATGCCTCCGGATCGCCTCCGCCAGCGCCGGCCGGACCGAAGAGGAGGTGTCGGCCGGGGTGAGATCCTTGGGCTGGGGCATGACGGCCAGGATGCGGGCGCCGGCACCAGGCCGGATCGGGAGCAGACCGGGGTCGTCGCGGACCAGGGTGATGGAACGCTCCGCCAGGTCACGGGCCAGGGCGGCGTGCTCGGCACACCCGACGACTGACAGGTCGGGGTCGGCGAACCCACCGAGCCATTCCATCAAGTCCGCCAACCGGGGCGACTCCGCCGGTGGTGTCACCGGAAGGGCACCCGCCTGGGCGGGGCCGTAGAGGAGGAGGTCGGCCCCGGCTCCGAGAGGGGCGTCGGGTCTCTGGTCGCCGAAGCCCCCCATGTCGAGGGCATCGGTGACGATGAGACCCTGGAAGCCGAGCCGGTCCCTGATCAGTGGTCCCATCACCTCCGCCGAGACACTGGTGGGGAGGCTGCGATCCCCGGTCACCGCGGGCAGGCCGTAGTGACCGACCATCAGCAAACGGGCGCCTGCCTCGATGCCGGCCCGGAAAGGGGCGAACTCGACCCGATCGAGGCGTTCCATGTCCAGATCGAGAACGGGCATCTCGTGGTGCGGGTCCACTGATGCCTCCCCTTTGCCGGGGAAGTGCTTCAAGCTGGCGGCCACCCCCTCCCCCTGGAGTCCTCTCACGAAGGCGGCGCCGTGACGAGCCACCAGATCGGGATCCTCCCCAAACGACCGGATCCCCATCGACGGGTTGTAGGGCCTGGTGGCCACGTCGACCACCGGCGCCAGGTTGATGTTGAAGCCGAGGGCGCGCAGCTCACGGCCTATTGCTGCGGCGACTCTTTCGGTGAGCTCAGGCGAGTCAGCCGCTCCCAGCGCCATGTTCCCGGCGAAATGGGTGGTGTCGGGCCCGGCCCCGATCAGTTGACCCCCTTCCTGGTCGACCGCAGCGAGAAGCGGGCGACCGGCCGCCTCGACCAGGTCGTCGATCAAACGCCGGGTCTGCTCGGACCCCTCCACGTTGAGCGGGCCGTAGAGCATGGCGCCGGCGGCACGCGGGTCGGCGAAGAGGCGGGCGATCCCAGCGTCGACCGTCTTTCCCTGGAACGAGACCAGGGCGTTCCCTTCGAACGACGGCACGTCAGCCTTTGACTGAACCGGCCAGGAGCCCTCTGACGAAGTAGCGCTGGAGGGACACGAAGACGATCAGCGGGATGAGCATGGAGACGAATGCCGCAGCGGTCAGCAGGTGATAGGCCTCGCCACGTGAGCCCACGATGGAGGCCAACTCGATGGTGAGCACCGCCACGTCGGAAGAAGTCCCCAGGAAGACCAGGGCCACCAGGAAGTCGTTCCACACCCAGAGGAACTGGAAGATGGCGAACGAGGCCAGGGCGGGCACCGAGAGCGGGAGCACCAGTCTCGTGAAGGCCGTGAACGGCGTCGCCCCGTCGATGTACGCCGACTCGAACAGATCCTTGGGCAAGAGCGAGATGAACCCGTAGAGGAGGAACACAGCCAACGGGAGCCCGAAGCCGGTGTGGGCCAGCCAGATGCCGACGAAGCTGCCGGTGAGACCGGCGCCCTGATAGATCTGGAGCAACGGGACCAGGGAGAGCTGGAGCGGCACCACCAGCAGGGCGACGATGATCCCGAACAGCAGGCTCCGGCCCTTGAAACGGAGCCAGGCGAAACCGTATGCGGCGAAAGCAGCCAACGTGATCGGGATGACGGTCGCCGGGATGGTGACGATGAGACTGTTTATCAGAGCCTCGAAGAGACCGCCCGACGTCAGCACGTTCGCGTAGTTGTCGAGGGTCCACTCAGTGCTCAGCGGGTTGAACAACGACGTCCACCACCCGGTCGAGGAGCTCTCGGCGGAGGTGCGGAAGGAGTTGACCAAAAGGCCCAGGGTGGGAAGGGTCCACATGACCACGATCAGCAGCACCATGGCGCGGACCAACCAGCTCGCCTTCGCCCTTTCGTCACCGGCTCGCTTCTGTCGCCGCCTCGGCTTCTCGATGATCTCGGCGGGCACGCTATCGGGATCGGCGACGACGGTCATGCCCCAACTCCCTGTCTTCTCAGATTGCGGATATTGACCACCATGATCGGGATGACGGCCACCAGGAGGATGACGGCCATGGTGGTCGCCTGCCCAAAGTTCCGGTATCGGAACATCTCCTGATACATCCGGACCGCGACCACCGACGTGTCGAGGTTGCCGCCGGTGGTGACGAACACGATGTCGAACACCTTCAGCACGGCGATGGCGATAGTCGTGTAGACCGTGAGCAACGCACCCCAGATCGAGGGGACGGTGATCTTGAAGAAGATCTGACGCTCGGTCGCCCCGTCGATGCGGGCCGCCTCGGTCAACTCCGTGGGGACGCCCTTGATCGCCGCCGAGAGCACCACCATGGCAAATCCCACCTGGAGCCAGATCATGATCCCGATGAGGGGGAAAGTGGTCCAGAACGGGATCTGGAGCCATGGGATCGGTTCCACTTGCTCGATCCATCCCCAATCGACCAGGAAGCCACCGGCCCACATCCAGAAGGCGTTCAGCAGCCCGATCTGTGGCTGGCCTGCCGGTTTCCACGCATAGACGAACTTCCAGATGACCGCGGCGCCCACGAATGAGATGGCCAACGGCATGAACACGAACGACTTGGCCAGAGACTCCAGCCGGACCCGATCGACCAGCCCGGCGAAGATGAGCCCGATCACCACCGAGACGAGCGGTGCCACCAGCAGCCAGATGAAGTTGTTGCGCAGGGCGGTGAGGACGTCTGGGTTGGTGAAGGCCTCCTGATAGTTGAAGAAGGGCCCTGCGTCCTCAGGGACCTCGGTGAAGCTGGTGGCCACGGTGTCGACTGTGGGATAGATGAGATAGAGACCGACCACCGCCACGGCGGGAAGCACGAACAGATAGGGCCTGAGGATCTCAGTGGCCCGGGACGGAAGCGCCTCGAGGATCGTGTTTCCGGCGTAGAACAACGCCCAGATCCCGACGACGCCGAGCACCACGGCGATGAGAGCCTGAATCAGCTTGGAGACGGTCGGGGGGAAGTTCTGGAATGCGACCGGGTTGCTGAGGAAGCGGAGACCGAGCCAGAGGATGACGAAGGTGATGGCCGCCACTACCAGCGCACGAAGAACCTTGAACCCGGTCTGGTTCGATGTCATCGCCTCCGCCAAGGGTCGTCACCTCCTCGAGTTGAACCAGAAAAGCGTGAGGTCCCGGGCCTCACGACCCGGGACCTTACACATCAGGCTGGCCCGTTAGCTGGGCCAGCTGTCTTCGATTGCCTGGAACACCTCCTCGGTGTTCTCACCGTTGGCGGCGACCCAGTCGATCATGCCGCTCCAGAACGTACCGGCGCCGACCGATGCCGGCATCAGGTCCGAAGCGTCGAAACCGACGTTGGTGGCGTTCTGCACCATGACGGAGAGACCGTCGTTCGGGTAGGTGTACCACTCGGCCGGGACGGTGGTCAGCGGTGACAGGAAGCCACCACGCTCGATCCAGCCCTGTGCGGCCTCGGGTGTGGCGAACCACTCCAGCAGTGCCCGGACCTCGGGACGATCGGCGAAGGCGACGAACATGTCGGCGGCGCCGAGCACCGGGGTGCCGAACTCCTCCTCGATCTGTGGGAAGTAGAAGAAGTCCACATCCTCACCGGGGACGTTGGGCCACTCGGAGGGCGGGGCATCGGGGTTGTTCGCGATGAAGTCGCGGTTCTCACCCCAGAAGCCACCGATCCATGCGGCTTGCTTCTGCATCCAGCACTGAGGCCCGCCTTCGGCGAACATCGGGTCCTGGGTCTCACCGATCCAGGTGGCGTTGATGTACGTGTTCCCGCCGTAGGCGTAGTCCGGCGTGAACCAGATCTGGGACATGTAGTCCGCAGCCTCGAGCACCTCTGGGTCATTGAACGGGATCTCGTGGTTGATCCACTGGTTGTAGACCTCATACGGCGCCGTGCGCAGCAGGATGTCCTCCATCCAGTCGGTAGCCACCCATCCATCGGCCTCCTGGCTCTCGATCGAGATACACCAGGGGTTCCCGTTGCCGTCGGCGATGATCTGGTCGCTGAGAGCGATCAGCTCGTCCCAAGTGGTCGGGACCTCGTAGCCGTTGTCGGCAAACGCCTGCACCGGGTACCACACGATCGACTTCACGTCGGTCTTGTAGTAGATCCCGTACAGGGTGTCGTTGTAGTGACCGAGCTCGAAGAACGCGGGCACCATGTCGGCCTCCAGCTTCTCGACGTTGAAGAAGTCGAGTGGCGCCAGGGAGCCGGCCTCGGCGTACTGGTGCATCTTCCCGGGCTGGGCGATCTGGGCGATGTCGGGGGCGTTGCCGCCATCGACCGCCACCTGGAGCGCCGTCTCGTAGTCCGGGGTCGGCTGGAAGTCGACCTGGATACCGGTCTGATCGATGAACGGCTGGATGGTCGCCGTGAAGTTGGCCGCCTCGACGGACTCGGGCAGCCACTGCGCCCAGACGGTGACGCTGGTGCCCTCGAACTCGCCGGCCAGGGCCTGGTCGAGCTCGGTATAGCCCGTGCCTTCGCCAGGAGCGCCGGTGGTACCCGTGTCACCTCCCTCCGTCGTGTCGGTCCCTCCGTCGGCAGGTTCTGTCGTCGCCGGGGCTTCTCCGCCCTCGGTCGTGTCGGCGCTACCGCCATCGCCGCAGGCGGCGAGGACGAGCCCCAGCACCAACAACAGAGCCAGCCAGGTACGGTTTTTCATACTTTCCGCTCCTCCTGTTGCTTGCTCACTTGGTGTTACTTGCTTGCTTGCTCGCGGGTGACACCCGCTCTGGAAGACTAAGACCGGAGGCCAGCAATGCGGCCCCTCGCGGTCCTGGGGGGTCGAGCCTATCGGCCAGGACCACCTGGTCGGGTCGCAGACGCCGCGCCGCCAGTTCCGAGGTGGCGGCTCGCTCCGCGATCTGACTCCTGACGACGCTCAGGAAATCCTCCCCAACCGAGGCCACTCCGCCCGCCAGCACCACGACCTCGGTGTCGTAGGCAGCGGCCAGCCAGGTCAGCGCGGTCGTGATGTGGCCCGTGATGCGGGAGGCCACCTTGGCCGCGGCCGGGTCTCCTGCTGCCGCCGCCCCGAACAGGGCAGTCGCCGCGGCGTCGGAGTCGCCGCGCGGCCAGGCCCGACCGATGGCGGGGCCGGCGGCCATGGCTTCGAGGCATCCCCGCTGACCGCAACGGCAGACCGGTCCGTTCTCGTCGACCACGACGTGCCCGACCTCGCCTGCCATGCCCTGCGCTCCACGGACCAGGATCCCTCCGATCACGACACCGGCCGAGATCCCGGTCCCGATCGACATGAGGGCGAGACTGTCCGGTCTCTGCCCGGCCAGGGTCAGGGACTCGTATGCCCCGAGGGCGGCCGCACGCACGTCGTTCTCGATTACCACCGGCAGACCGAGCTCGTTCTCGACCGCGGACACGAGGTCGAAGGGTTCCACGCCGATCCCGAGGTTCACGGCGAGACGCACCTTCCCGGTGTCTCGATCGACCTGACCGGGGACGCCCACACCAACCGCGATGCAATCGGCGAGGTCGAGGGCGCGGGCCGCGGACACGACCATGGCAGCCACCTGGGATCCGCCCTGGAGTCGCTCGAGGTGATGATGTCGCTCGAGGACCTGGCCGGACAGGTCGCGGACCACTGCCTCGACCGAGGAGCCACCGACGTCGACCCCGATCGTCGTTGTCATCAGAGCACCGCCCCGAGACGATCGACGAGGACGGCCGAGGCCGCACCGGAGAGAACGAGATCGCCACTCAGTTGGGTGGCCTCGACTTCGACGAGGTCTGCGGTGGTGGGGAGGATCCTGCTCCTCAGCTCCTCCCGGACCGCCTCGACCAGGATGTCGCTGGCGTTGCGCAACTCGGGGGCGAGGATGACATGGCTGACATCGAGCGATGCCACCACGCCTGCCAGTGCCGCGCCCACGGCCCGGCCCGCATCGACCAGGGCAGCGCGGAGATCGGCCTCGTCGTACAGACCGGCCAGCGCCAGGGCGTCCCAGGGGTCCCGTTCCGGGTCGGCTCCGATGGCATCCATGATCGCCGGGACGCCGGCCACGGTCTCGAGACAGCCCCTCCGGCCACAGCCGCAGACGACTCCGTCGTCGCGGACACGGACATGGCCGATCTCACCGGCGGCGGAGTGCTGCCCGCGGTAGAGAGAGCCGTCGAGGACCAGGCCGGCCCCGACCCCCCGGCCCATCTTGACCAGTATCAGGTTCCGATCGGTCGGGTGACGTCTGAACTCGGCGAGGGCCGCCATGGCGGCGTCGTTGGCGATGGAGACCGGGATGTCGAACCGGGCCCTCAGCTCGGCGCCCAAATCGAGACCGTGCCACTCCAGGTTGGAAGACTCCAGCACCCATCCATCCGGTGCGATGACACCGGGGGCGCCGATTCCGATGCCCAGGACAGGCGCGGTGGCCTGGCCCAGCATCTCGGAGATGATCTGCGCCGCCGCTTCGACCGCCTGATCACCGGCAAGCCCACCCGTTGCTGCGTCCGCCTGGCTGCGCTCATGGATGCGGCCGGTGAGGTCGACGAGGGCTGCGAGGAAAGGCTGATGCCCCAGATCGACTGCGATGATCTCCCGGGCCCGTTCGTTGAGAGCGAGGAGAGTCGGGGGTTTGCCACCGGCTGAGGCCCCCTGACCCAGTTCCCGGAGCAGACTCTGGTCGATGAGCTCGCCGACGAGGCTGGAGACCGCCGCCCGGGAGAGCCCGGTCTGACGGGCGATCTCGGCCCGGCTGGTGGCGCCTTGACGGGACACCAGTTCCAACGTGGTGCGCAGATTGCTCTGCCGCGAGTCGTGTCTGGTCGCCTTGGTGTGACGCCGATCACCGGAACCGGGAGTGTCCGCCACTGCCTCCTCAATGAAAGTTCAGTGAACTTACAAAGTTGGCGGCAGTCCTGTCAAGCGAAACAGGGGCACTCCTAGAGTCCCCGCCCGTGACCCGGTACGGAACCGTCGAGATCGGAGGGACCAAGACCGATGTCGGTGTGGGCTCGTCGCCGGACGATCTGGACCGGGAGCGCATCCCGACCACCGATCCCGAAACGACGCTGGGTGCGGTCATCGAGTTCTTCGCAGGCATGGACCTTCCCGCCGTCGGCGTCGGCGCTTTCGGGCCTCTCGACCTCGATCGTCGGAGCCCCCGCTTCGGCTCCCTTCGCTCGACTCCCAAGCCGGGATGGAGCGGGACCCCTCTGCTCGAGATCCTGACCGGAGGGCTGAACGCCCCCGTGATCCTCGACACCGACGTGAACGCTGCCGCCCTGGGTGAGGGCCGTTGGGGGGCGACTCAGGGCATGGCCGATCACGTCTACGTGACCGTGGGGACCGGCATCGGCGCCGGCATCGTGGTCGCCGGCAGCCCCATCAGCCACCGGGAGCATCCCGAGGCGGGCCACGTCCCGGTGCGCCGGAAGACCGGTGACCGTCTGGACGGTGTCTGCGCCTACCACGGTGATTGTCTCGAGGGTCTGGCGTCGGGACCGGCGCTGGAGCGTCGATTCGGCCCACCCGTGACCTGGCCGGGGAACCAGGAGGTGGTCGATCTCTGCTCCCACTACCTGGCGCAGGGTCTCGCGGTCCTGGTCTACACGGTGGCCCCGGAGAGGATCGTGATCGGGGGCGGAGTGGCCAGGTTGCCCGGTCTCCACGATCGCGTCCGCATCGATCTCGCCGGGCGACTGGCCGGCTACCCGGGAGAGCCTGACCTCGACCTCCTGGTGTCGAAACCGGGTCTCGGCGATCTGTCGGGTCTGGCCGGAGGTCTGGTCCTCGCCGAGAGCGCGGGGCGCTGATGGGCACCCCGCGGCTTCAGATCCGCCCGTCCAACCCCGACTTCCTCGACCTGCCCTGGGACTCCCGACTCGACGACTGGCCGACGGATCGTCTCGTGGAGATGCCCAGCGGGGTCCACCGCCACCCCGTGAAGTTCGTGGCCTACGACGAGGGTGTCTACGCCATCAAAGAGCTCCCCGTCCGCATAGCTCATCAGGAGTACCGGGTGCTCCGGGTCATGAACGGAAAGAGTCACCGGGTGGCCGAGGCGGTGGGGCTGGTGGAGCGCGACTGGCTCGATCACACCGACGAGGGCTCGGGTGCGGTGATCACCCGCTACGTCGAGCACTCCTTCCCATATCGGCGTCTGGTCTCCGGATCGGGTTTCGGGGCCCGACGTCACCAGATGATGAATGCTTTGGCCGGTCTCCTCGTGGAGCTTCACATGGCGGGCTGTTTCTGGGGTGACTGCTCGCTCTCCAACGTGCTGTACCGATTCGACGCCGGGGAGATCGAGGCGATCATGATCGACGCCGAGACCTCCCGCATCTACTCCGAGCTCAGCGACGGCCAGCGTGGTGAGGATCTGGAGATCATGATGGAGAACATCGCCGGAGAGATGGGCGACATCGCAGCCGAGACGGGTGGCGATGTGGAGGCAGCCGATCTCACCCTGGGCGCCGACATCGCCAGCCGGTACCACGCACTGTGGTCGGAGTTGACCGAGGAGCTCATCCTGACCAGGGACGACGCCTACCGGATCAGACAGAGGATCGCCCGCATCAACGACCTGGGCTTCTCTGTCGACGACATCGAGATCACACCAGCCGACGGTGTGAGCCACGTCCGCATGTCTGCTCGGGTGGGGGGCCGCACCTTCAACTCCGACGCCTTGCGTCAGCGCACCGGCATCGAAGCCTCCGAGAACCAGGCACGCATCATCCTGAGCGACCTCAACTACTACCTGGCCAAGCACGGCGACGTCTCCGCAACCGGCAAGAGCGTGGGGACCTTCAAGTGGATCACCGGGCAGTGGGAGCCGTTGCTGGCCAAGATCACCGAGGTTTGGCCGGGCAGCGACCCGGTTCAGGGCTACTGCGACCTGCTCAATCACAGGGCCCGGCTGGCGGCGGCCCGTGGTTCCGATGTGGACACCTTCGAAGCCTTCGATTCGTGGGTTGCCGAGGGATTTCCAGGGTTCGATCCGGAGGAGGTCTGAGGCGGCGACCGGGCTTTTCCACTATGTTGGGCCGGGCTGTAGAGAGATGGAAGGGATCCGTGGCTGAGATCAGAATGGAAGACCTGGGGAAGATCTATCCGGATGGGACCCGCGCCGTCGGTGACGTCAACCTGACGATCGAGGACGGTGAGTTCCTCGTCCTGGTGGGGCCATCGGGTTGTGGCAAGTCCACCATCCTGAGGATGATCGCCGGTCTCGAAGACATCACCGAGGGGACGATGACCATCGGCGATCGGGTGGTCAACGACGTCCCCGCCAAGGACCGCGACATCGCCATGGTGTTCCAGAACTACGCCCTCTACCCCCACATGACCGTGTTCGACAACATGGCTTTCGGTCTCAAGCTGCGGAAGTTCCCCAAGGACGAGATCGCCCGGAGGGTGAACGAGGCTGCCGAGATCCTCGAGATCCAGGACTTTCTGCAGCGTAAGCCAAAGGCTCTCTCCGGCGGTCAGCGTCAGAGGGTGGCGATGGGACGCGCCATCGTCCGCGAGCCGGCCGCATTCCTCATGGATGAGCCCCTGTCCAACCTGGACGCCAAGCTGCGTGTCCAGATGCGCTCCGAGCTGGAGCGTCTGCACAGCCGTCTCGGCACCACGACGGTCTACGTCACCCACGACCAGGTCGAGGCCATGACCTTGGGTGACCGGGTGGCCGTGCTTCGGCCGGTCTCCGCGGCCCGCCCCTACAACCTCCAGCAGGTGGGACCTCCTTCCGAGCTGTACGCCCATCCCAACAACCTGTTCGTGGCCGGTTTCCTCGGAAGCCCGGCGATGAATCTCACCTACGGCCATCTCGAAGCCGAGGGTGACCAGGTGCTCGTCGTCCTCCCCAACAACCGCTTGAAGGTGGAAAGGGAGGCCATCGAAGACCATCCCGGGCTCGCCGACTACATGGGAAAGGAGCTCGTCGTAGGTCTCCGACCCAACGCCATGGAGGCAGCCTCGGTGGTCGGGCCCGACCCGCAGAAGACCATGCAGGCTCAGGTGGAGGTCACCGAGATGCTCGGTGCCGACACCTACATCCACTTCACCGTGAACCGCGCCCCGGTGGTGACCCCGGATATCGAGGAGCTGCTGGCGGACACGGGTCGGGATGCCAGCTCACTCGGCGACACCACCAACTTCATCGCCCGGGTCAGCCCGGACATCAGGGTGAGCCGCGGCGAAACTGTCGAGTTGGTGGTCGACACCTCCAAGCTCCACTTCTTCGACCCGGCCACCGGCGAGAGGATCGGGGCGGAGCAGCCGGCTGCGGCAGCCATCGTCTGAGCCAAGTCCCCGAAGACCCGGTAGCAAATAGGCTCCACCCGTTCAGCCCCGTCACCGGCGGCTGAGGACGAATCCGATCAGGCCGGCCCCTCGTCGGCCCAGGTGATCGTCTCCGGGTCCGCCATCTCCACCCCTTTGTACACCGGCGCCCGCAGGTGGTCGTCGTGGGTCCACTCCTTGTACTCGATATTGATCACGATCGCCGGCTCCACCCAGACCGGCGGCGCCCGCCCCGGGATGACCACAGGGTTGATGAACGGGCTCTCGGGTCTCTCGATCTGACGCAGCGCCGAGTGGAACGCCTGCAGGGTGCTCTCGGTGAAGCCCGAACCGACCGCCCCGATCCAGCGCAGCCCCGCCGGTTCGTAGAGACCGGCCAACAACGACCCGAAGGTCGAGGAACGGCTCCTATCTCCGGGCAGATAGCCGCCGACGACGGCGCGCAGCGTGTGCCGGATGGCGATCTTCTGCCAGTCCTCGCTCCTACGCCCCGGCGAGTAACGAGAGCCGAGACGTTTGGCGACGATCCCTTCGATACCCCGTTCCCTCACGGCCTCGAAGAGCGAGCTGCCGTGGGTCGGGGTGATCGGTGGGACGATTACCGGGGGTGCCAGCTCGAGGCTGTCGAGCACCGCTCGCCGCTCCTCGTAGGGCAGACCCGTGATGTCTTCGCCGTGGAACAGGACGTCGAAGACGACCAGGTTCACACCCACCTTGGACCCCGTGCCGGTGCCACCGAAACCGGTGCGTCCCTGCAGCAAAGAGAAGGAGGGACGTCCCTCGTCGTCGAAGGCGACTATCTCCCCGTCCACGACGACACCGTCGGGGATCTCGACGTGGCCCATCTCAGGAAACGGTCTCAGCAAGTCGAGGCCACGGCGGGAACGGGCTCGGACCTTTCCGTCGGCGGCGCCCACGATCGCCCGATATCCGTCCCACTTGACCTCGAAGACCCATCTCTCATCGTCGAATGGCCGGGCACGGGTCGTGGCCAGCATGGGCTCGAAATCGGGAAGTCTCACCCGGCGGCCAGTTCCTCCCTCACCAACCGGTTGACCAGACCTCCATCGAGCTCTCCCCCGCGCGTCTTCATCAGATGCCCGGTCACCTGGCCGGCCGCCTTTTCGTTACCGGCGACCCCCAGCTCCTCGATCGCCTGGCGGACCAGTTGGCGGGTCTCTTCCTCACCGAGACGCTTCGGGAGCCAACGAGACAGGTACTCGACTTCGAAGCGGAGCTTGGCGGCCATTGCCTGGCCACGCTCCCCGATCGACTCGTACTCCTCGCGGGACTTGTCCATCTTCTTCACGTAGGCGGCGATGACCTTCTGATAGAAGACGTCGTCGACCTCACCGGAGAAGTCCGGCTGGCTCTTGGCGATGGCTGCCTCGGTCTGGACCTGCCTGATCACGTCTCGTCGCGCCGCGTCTCGCTGCTTCATCGCGTCCCTGAGCTCGGCTGTGAGTTGTTCCTGGATAGTCATTCCTGACTCCTGAAGATGCCGGCCACCAGACCCGGATCGTCAGTAATGATGCCCGTCACCCCGAGCTCAACCAACTCCCGGGCCCGCACCGGGTCGTTCACGGTCCACGGATAGACCTCGAGATCGGCCGGGACCTCCTCGTGCAGCATCGACTCGTCGGGAACCAGGGCACGATGGCCGGCGTCCAAGCAGTGTTCGACAGCCTCGTCGAGTGGAGTGCCGGCCGTCACACAGCGACCGGTTGGCACGTCGGGGAACACCCGACGCACCGTCTCCAGTGACACCGGGTTGAATGAGGTGACCACGTCACCGGGACGTGCTCGATCCGCCGTCTCCAGCGCGATTCGATGATCGGGCTCGAAACCGGGGTCGATCGGCCAGTTCTTCACCTCGAGCTGAACCGGTGTGCCCGGAAGGGCCGCCAGCGCCTCGTCGAGCAGGATCGGGTGATGACCATCCCCGAGGTCCAGCTCCATGAGGGTCGACCAGGGAGTGTCGGACACGACCAGACCCCCCAACAGGGGGTCGTGGGCGAGCACCAGCTTGCCGTCGGCGGAGCGACGGACGTCGATCTCGACGGCGTCGACCACATCGGCGGCAGCGAGCAAACCGCTCAGCGTGTTGTCCGGGAACCGGGTCGGCCAGCCTCGGTGACCGACCACGGCGACACGATTGGTCATGAAACAATCCGGAGAAATCCGTTTACAAGCGCCAGTGGGGACAGTACCGTTCGGTCTCGGAAACCCCACGCACCCCAGGGATGAGTCTCTGACGATTCCCTTGTGAAAAAGATCACAAAGTTAGGAACACATTGACCCTCACAACCATCACCACAGATTGGCGTGATCTCGCCTCCTGTCGGGATTCGGAGCCTTCGCTCTTCTTCCCGGTGGGGACGACCGGTCCCGCCGTGGAGCAGATCGAGGCCGCAGTGGCCATCTGCAACAGCTGCATGGTTCGTGAAGATTGCCTCCAGTACGCCCTCGAAACCAACCAGGAGTCAGGCGTCTGGGGCGGCTACGCCGAAGACGACCGTCGTCGTCTTCGCAAGCGTTGGCTCGCCGAGCGGCGCCGTCGCAGCATCGTCTGACCGAACCCAACCTGTTGTCGAGGAGGGCGCCGTCGGCGCCCTTCTTCTTTGTCAGCCCGGGCTGAACCCCACCCGGCGGGTGGCGTCAGAGTCCTCGATCTCGATGAAGGCCACACTGGTCGCGGGGATGCCGACGGATCTGCCCTTGGAGTCGGTGAACCACCCCATGCCCCCCTCAGCCAGGGACCGCTCGATGTCCGCCTTGAACTTCTTGGCGTCGTCGACCTCGAGCTCGATGACCTTGTCGGTGGTGCTGATCCCTATGCGAACCTTCATGACTCGATCGTAACCCTCTTCCAACGAGCCCCACGCCGACCTACGTTCGGAGCCATGAGCCGGATTCTCGGCATCGTCGGGCTGGTGGTGTTGATGGTGGCCACGGGGGTGGCCGGGGCAGCCCCTGTGGAGGACGTCCGTCTCCCCATCGGCACGTCGCAACCGGCTCCGGTTCCCACTGTCAGCACCGTCGTGGTGACCGAGGGGGACCATCTCTGGAAAATCTCGGCTCATCATCTCGGTGATGACACCCCAGACGAGATCATCGCCCCGTACTGGCGACAGGTGATCGAGGTGAACACACCACATCTCCGCTCGGGAGACCCTGACCTCATCTATCCGGGTGAGGTGGTCGAGCTGCCTAGCTCCGAACGGCGGTGAAGCGGTACACGCCGCCTTCGTAGGTGGTGACGTACAACTCGCCGAAGCCGTCGAGACCGAAACTGGTGACCGAGCCCACCGGTCCCCCGAGATCGGCCGTCCAGTCGCGGTCCTCGGTGACCTGCCCGTTGACGAACTTGAAGCCCCTGATCCACTGGCTGACCCAGTCGGAGTAGAAGTAGGTGCCTGCGATCTCAGGGATCTCCGAGCCGCGGTACACGTATCCACCGGTGATGGAGAGTCCCGCCACCGCCTCCGGGTCGTCCTCGGGTGCGGCGTGGGGGTAGGTCAGGACCGGGGAGGTGTAATCGGCGGGGTCACAGTCGGCGAGATGGAAACACCGTGTCCCCTCCATGTCGGACCAACCGAAGTTGTACCCGCCCTCGGCGATCGGGACCACGTTGACCTCTTCCATGTCGGCGTGGCCGACATCGGCGATGTAGATGAGACCGTCCACGGGGTCGATCGCGAACCGCCAGGGGTTGCGCAAGCCATAGGCCCAGACGTCCGCCAACCCGCCGCCGTCGACGAACGGGTTGTCCGGTGGCACCACATAGGGGTCGCCATTGTCGACGTCGATGCGGACGATCGTCCCGTAGGGGGTGTTCGGATCCTGACCTTGGGCGCGGCTGTCGGCGCCGTCCCCCATCGACACCCAGAGATAGCCATCGGGCCCGAAGGCGACATTGCCGGCGTAGTGACGGATGTCGGAGGAGTTCTCCGGCTGCTCGTACTCGAAGATGACCTTCTCGGTCGCCGGGTCGGCCACATTCGGGTCGCTCGCCGAGACCGTGAACTCGGACAACTGGCGTCGACCACCCTTGTCGGTGTAGTAGACGAAGAAGCGCCCGTTCTCGGCGTAGTCGGGATGGAAGTCGAGGCCCAGCAGACCCTGTTCGATACCACCTGCCAGGACCTCGTTGGTCAGATCGAGGAAGGCCGGCTCGACCAGGCTTCGACTCTCGTCGAGGATGCGGATCACCCCGATCCTCTCCGCGACGAAGAGACGAGGATCGCCGTCGGGAGCGGCCAGAGCGGAAGGTTGCGACAGACCCGAGGTGATCTCGTCGAGAGTCACCCCCTGAAGCTCACCGAGGTTGCTCTGTGGCGTCGTGGTGGTGGTGCTCGACCCCGTCTCACCGGGGACCGTCGATCCGACCGGCTCCCCTTCGGTGCCTCCCGGGGCCACGGTGGTGGCAGTCGATCCGGCCCCGACGGGCGGCCCCTCGTCGTCGCCGGATCCCAGCACCCGCAGCAAGAGAAACCCCACCAGGAAGAACACCAGGAGGGCGATCAAGAGGGTCCGGTAACGCGCCTGGGCGGGGCTGACAGGTTCGCGGTGTCGGGCGGTCACAGGGTGTGCGATTGTATGACCGGGCCGGCCGAAACCGCAGTCCTAGACGTTCTCCCCCAGGAAGATCTCCGAGACCGAGGACTCCATGAAGATGGCCTGGATCGTCTCCGCCAGGATGGGCGCAATCGAGAGCACCTGCACGTTGTCCAGCGAGGCCACGTCGTCGCTGACCGGGAGGGTGTTGGTCACGATCACTTCGTCGACCGAGGCGTTCTTGATCCGGTCCAGGGCAGGATCGGAGAAGATCCCGTGGGTGGCGGCGATGCGGACGCTCTTGGCCCCGAACTCCCGCACCATCTCGGCGGCGTTGCACACGGTGCCGGCGGTGTCGATCATGTCGTCGACGATGACGACGTGACGGTCGGTGACCTTTCCTGCCATCGACAGCGCCTCGGACTCGTTGTGCTCCGTCGGGTCCCGGCGCTTGTAGATGAATGCCACCGACCCACCGAGATGACGGGCGTACTTCTCGGCCCTCTTCACACCACCCGCGTCCGGTGACAGCACCGTGGTCTTGCCCTCGATCCGCTCGGCGAGGTAGTCGGTGATGATCGGGAGGGCGGTCAGGGAGTCCCAGGGCTTGGAGATGAACCCCTGAAGCTGGCCTGTGTGCAGGTCGACGGAGACCAGACGATCGGCACCAGCCTGCATGAAAAGGTCCGCCATGAGCCGGGCCGTGATCGGCTCACGGGGCATGACCTTCTTGTCTTGCCGCGAGTAACCGAGAAATGGGATCACGGCGGTGATGCGACGGGCGGACGCCCGACGCAGGGCGTCGATCGTGATCAGCTGCTCCATGATGTTGTCGTTGATCGGAGCGCAGTGGCTCTGGATCACGAAGCAGTCGGTGCCCCGGACGCTCTCCACGGGGCGGACGTAGATCTCGCCGTTGGCGAAAGTGGATCGTTCCAGCTTGCCGAGTTGGATACCGAGGACGTCGGCCACTTCCTCGGCCAGGGGTTCGTTGGCGCCCCCGGTGAAGACCATCATCCGGTTGCGGGAGACGATGTCCACGTCAGTCCTTTGCCTTCTTGGCGGCCTTGCGGGCCTCGCGGCGCTGAGAGTAGCCGGGGATCTCCCGCTGGTCAGATCTCTCGATGGCCAGCGCGTCGTCGCTCACGTCGCGTGTTATGACCGATCCGGCGCCGGTGCTGGCCCGGTCCCCGATGGTCACCGGCGCCACCAGCATGGTGTCCGATCCGATGAAGGCGTCCTCGCCGATCTCGGTGGTCGACTTCTCGACGCCGTCGTAGTTCACGGTGACCACGCCGGCTCCGATATTGGTGCGGGCCCCGATCTTGGCGTCCCCGAGGTAGGTGAGATGGTTCGCCTTGGCCCCCTCCCCCATCACGGTGTTCTTCGCCTCCACGAAGGTGCCGATCTTGGCCCCGTCCTTCAGCACGGTCCCGGGTCGTAGCGAGGCATAGGGGCCCACCTCGCAGCCGTCTCCGATCACGGCTCCCCGGACGACGGCGTACCAGACCGTGCATTCACTCCCGATCTGGGCGTCGACGGCAAACACGTCCGGCCCGACCCGCGACCCTTCGCCGATCACCGTGGTCCCTTCCAGGTGGGTCCCTGGATAGATCTGCGCACCCGGCGCAACGGTGACCGTCTCGTCGATGTAGGTCCGTTCCGGGTCGAAGATCATCACACCCGATTCCATGAGACGCTGGTTGATGCGGCGATGCAGTTCCCTGCGCGCCTCGGCGAGTTGGTCGTGCGAGTTGATTCCCATCACCTCCTGAGGCGAAGCCTCGACAGCGGTCAGTTTGTCACCTTGAGCCACCAGGATGCCGACCACATCGGTCAGGTAGTACTCGCCTTGAGCGTTCTCGTTGGTGACCGCCTTCAGGGACTCGACCAGAGCCCCCGCCCTGACCGCGTAGATGCCTGCGTTGGTCTCCTCGATCAGGAGCTGCTCGGGCGTGCAATCGCGGTGCTCGACTATCGCGGCGACGTTCCCGGCCTCGTCCCGGATCACCCGACCGTACCCGGTGGGGTCAACAGGTCTGGAGGAGACCAGACGGGCCGTCTCGCCGGGGGCGAGGGCGGTCAACTCGCCGAGCAGACCGGTGGTGACCAGAGGCGTGTCCCCGTAGAGGATGAGGACGATGTCGTCGTGGTCGACGGCGCCGAGGTGATCGAGCCCGATCTGTGTGGCATGTCCGGTGCCCAGTTGCTCGGCCTGGAGGACGTCGCTGACGTCCTCGGGGAGCAGGGTGCGCACCTGGTCGACCCCATGACCGACCACGACGGTGATGGAGGCAGGATCGAGGGATTGCGCGGTCTCGATCACGTGGGACACCAGCGCACGCCCGGCGGCGGTGTGCGCCACCTTGGGAAGGCCTGACTTCATCCGCTTCCCCTCACCGGCGGCGAGGATGATCACATGTATGGGCAAGCAGTGCCTTCCTGTGTGTCAGCGCTGGGGGGGCAGGACTCGAACCCGCAACAACAGGACCAAAACCTGCCGTGTTACCAGTTACACCACCCCCCAAATCTGGGGTCAAGGGTCTCTACAGGTTACCGGTGGACCAGACCTGACCTCGCAACAACAGGACCGCAACGACCACCGTGTTACCAATCAGCGGTCCCTGTACAGGTCACCGGGGGTGAGAAGTCTGAACCCACTCAGACGGCTTCCTCTTCTTCGGGACGCGCCTCTACCCCGTGGTCACGCAACGCCACGCCCCGACCCCGGTCGATCAGATGACTCACCGCGGCCACCGCGTCCGTGGCCTCGTCGAGGGTGGCGTGATAGCTGAAACACGCCGTGCCCGAGCCGGTCAGCGAGACCGGAACACCCCACACTGCCGCCAGGTCGGCCATGAAGTCACCGAGACGTGGCTCGAGGTCGAGCGCTGCCGGGAGCAGGTCGTTGCGCATCGGCATCCAGCCACGGAGGGGTGGTGGAAGATGCCGATCCGGCACCTCGTTACCTTGGGGACCTTCCAGCTCATCCCAGCGCCGGTACACCTCCTTGGTGTCCAGACCGAACTCGGGCACCACCACGGCACAGGCGAAGTCGTGCAACGGCGTCACCGGTTCGATCTCGTCGCCGACACCTCGCATCAGCAGCGATCCACCGGTGAGAAACAGCGGCACATCCGCCCCCACTATGAGCGCCACCTCGGAGAGCTCGCTCTGAGGGAACCCGGCTGCATCCGCACCTGCCAGGAGCGCAGCGGCGGCGTCTGAACTGCCCCCACCGAGACCGGCCGCAACCGGGATGTCCTTCTCCAGCACCAGATCGAGCGGGGGCACGGCTACCACCTTGCGCAGCTCGCGCAGGGCCCTCTCCACCAGGTTGTCCTCGATGTCGGACTGGAGAGTGTCGCTGCCGTGTTGACCCCGGTCGACATGGAGGAGGTCGCACCACTCCACTGTCTGCACCAACGACTCGAGAGGGTGGTATCCGTCGGGACGTGGAGGAAAGACCAACAGGGACAGGTTCAGCTTGGCGGGCGCCTCGTAGGTGGTCATGACACTTCGGCCAATCTCAGATAGTCCGCCGGGGTCAGATCTTCGGCTCTCAGCCTGGGATCGAGACCTGCCGCCTCCAACGTCTCGGTCGGTTTGTCGAGGATCGAAGCCAGTGACCTGCGCAGCATCTTGCGACGCTGCCCGAATCCCGCCCGGGCCAGCTCGACGGCGCGTTCGGCTTCGGGTGGGGCCGGGCGTCTTCTCATCCTCACCACCGCGGACTCCACCCGTGGCGGCGGGTAGAACACCTGGGGCGGGACCGTGAACTCGACCGCCACCTCGGTGTAGAGACGGGTCACGACGGAAGGCACGCCGTAGTCCTCACTCCCCGGCGCGGCTGCGAAGCGCAATGCCACCTCCTTCTGCACCATGACCACGAAGGGATCGATGTTCATTGCCCCCCGGATCGCCTCCAGGAGCACCGGGGTCCCCACGTTGTAGGGGAGGTTGGCCACCATCGACCACCCGGAGCCCTCCAAGGCCGAGCTGAAGTCGACATCTGTCACATCGACGAACCGGAGCTCGACATCGAGGCCCTGAGTCACCTCCTCGAGGACCGGCCGCAGCCCGCGGTCCACCTCGTAGGCCACCACATGAGCGCCGGCTGCGGCCAGTGCCCGGGTCAGGGTGCCGGTGCCGGCGCCGACCTCGACGACGCGGGAGCCGGGGCCGACCTCGGCGAGGTCGACGATCTTTCGGGTGATGTTGGCGTCGGCGAGGAAGTGCTGGCCCAGGCGGTGCAGCGGTGCCAGACCGTGGCGCTCCAGAAGCCCGACGATCTCGGACCGACTCTGTGCGGTCATTTCCCGAACACCCGCGTGGCGTTGGCAGTCGTGATCTCGGCCACGTCCTCCACCGCCAGGCCCCACACATCCGCCAGAGCCTTGCCCACCAGGGCAACCCAAGCCGGCTCGTTTCGCTCACCCCGGTGCGGCGGAGGCGCCAGATAGGGTGTGTCGGTCTCAACCAGGGCCCGTCCGGGCGGGACCAACTCGGCCCCAAGCCTGACGGTGTCCCCGGTCTCGAACGCAACCGGTCCGGCATAGGAGAAGGTCACACCGAGGTCGAGGAAACGCTTGGTCCACCGGGTGCCACCCGTCCAACAGTGGAGTATCGAGAGCGGGGCCACCCCGGTCTCCTCCAGGATGTCGTGGACCTCGGCGAAGGCGTCCCGGCAATGCACGATCAACGGCTTCCCCAACGACAGGGCCAGCTCGATCTGGGCCCGGAAGGCTCGGATCTGATCCTCCCGGGACGACAGGTTGCGATAGAAGTCGAGCCCGGTCTCGCCGATGGCCGCCACCGACGACGCCAGCTCTTCGATGATCCCGCCCTGCTCCGCCCAGGCGTCGGCATCATGAGGATGCAGCCCCGAGGTTGCCAGGACCCTTCCCGGGTGCTGCTCGGCCAGACGCAGAGAAGCTTTCGAGCTGTCGGCGCCGACCCCTGGCACGACCACCCACGCCACCTCGGTGGCGCGGTCGAGGAGCTCTTCTGGGGGGCGTCCGTCGAGCTGGAGATGGCAGTGGGTGTCGACCCAGGTCATCCTGGTTGACGGTACCCGTCGCAGTCCTCGCGGCAATCGGTAGTCTCGGAAACGTGGACTCCGGCATCGCGCGCAAGATCGACGACCTGGGACGGATCGTGATTCCCGCCGAGACGAGACGCATGTTCAACATCCGGGAAGGCGATCATCTCTTCATCGCAGTAGAGGGAGGCAACATCGTCCTCCGCAAGATGACCGACTCCTGCACGTTCTGCGGGAGCGATGACCAGGTGACACAGTTCAAGGGCAAGGGAATCTGCGCAGGCTGTCGCGCTCAGCTCGACTCCTGATCCGACAGCAACGTCTCGTACACGGTCCGCCGGGGTACCCCGGTCAGCTCAGCGGCGCGTCGTGCCGCCTCGCTCACCGTCATACCCCCGGCCACCAGGTCACGGGCCATCTCGATGGCGTCGGCCGGCCCGGGCGGTGAGGACTCGATCGGTGCCAGCACCAGCGTCACCTCTCCCTTGACGGGCTCAGCCCATGTCGCCGCGGCCTCGCTCAGAGGCCCCACCCATGTCTCCTCGTGGAGCTTGGTCATCTCGCGGGCGATGGCCACCTGACGGTCGCCACCGGATACTGCGGCGAGGTCGGCCAGGTCGCGCCCGAGACGGTTCGGGCTGGCGAACAGCACCACGGCGCGGGTCTCCCTGGCGATCGAGGCGAGACGCCCCTTCCGCTCGGCTCCCTTGCGGGGAAGGAATCCTTCGAAGACGAAACGGTCGGCCCCGAACCCGGACAGGACCAAGGCTGTGGTGACTGCCGAAGGCCCCGGGATGACGGTCACCTCGTGGCCGGCCTGGCGCACCGCCCGCACCGCCGCAGCGCCGGGGTCGGACACGGTTGGAGTCCCCGCGTCGGAAACCAGGACGACGGTCTTGCCTGACTCCACTTCCTCGAGCAGCCGGCTGGTCCGGCTCTGTTCGTTGCCCACGAACAGGGACACCAGCTCGACCCGGATCCCGAGATGGCTCAACAGCTTGGCGGTGCGACGAGTGTCTTCGGCAAAGACCACGTCGGCGGTGGCCAGGGCGTCACGCAAACGCTGGGAGACGTCCCCGAGATTTCCGATCGGGGTAGCGCAGATGAGCAGACGGCCGGCGCTCACCGGAAGACGGTAGCGCCGTCAGCCGAGTCCGACGGTGGCCCGGATCTGCTCGCCGACAGCAGGATCGTCGGCGGCGATGAAGTAGAGGTCACCGTCGAGCTGGTCGACCCAGGCAAAGTGATCCACGGGGAAAGACTCGGTGGAGAAGGTGAGCAGCGCCTGCTCCAACTCCTCGACGTCGGTCGGGGTGTCACCTCGATAGACGATGAGCAATGCGGCGTTCTCGCCGTCGAACCACTGGTGATATGAATCCCCACCCCAGCCATCGGCAGCTCGGGGCATGGTGCTCTGACCCTCACCCTGATTGAGGAGAAGCCGGAAACCCTGCTCGCCCCAAACCGAGGTCCGCTCCAGCTCGTAACCGGCAACGGTGAGGTCGGGGATCTCGACCGGGATCGGCAGATCGCGGCGGTAGTCGTCCGGCGTGATCACCTGCTCGGTGGAGGCCGGCAGGCCGGGGAACGTGTCATAGGCACCGTTCACCTCGGTCCAGTCCCCGTTGTCGAGATACAGGTCCTGGGCGAAAGCGAGACCGGAGTCGTAGGGGAAGGTGAGCGACTCGCGCAGGAACCGGGGAGCTGAGTTCAGGGCATCTGTATCGACGTTCATGCCCTCGGCGAGGAACTCGCCGATCTCGCCCTGGGTCAGGGTCTGGACCCAGAGCACCTCCGCCAGCGTCGCGTCGCCCTCGATCAGTGCCTGGTAGGCCGAGGCCTCGTCGAGACGCTCCTCGTCGATCATCGTCTGGAACTGGTCGTTGAAGCCGAAATGCTGATCGGTGAGGGCATGGACCAGCTCGTGGACCAAGGTCCCGCGCTGCAAGACCGAGAAGCCGTCCTCCCGGGCGGGAACGACGATCTCCCCGGTGTCGCCGTCGTAGAAGCCCGCCACCTGTTCGCCGTACAAATCGAGCAGGATCTGCTCCAGATTGGCGTTGTCGTTGAGCAGCCCCAGCATCTGGTAGAGGGCCTCATCGGCGGGGAAGTCCTCGGCCTCTTCCGTGATGTCCTCGCGGACCCTCGCCTCCAGCTCCTCGGCGCTGACCACCGTGATCGTCGGTGGGCTCAGGAACGGGAGACCACGGATCTCCTGGGCGACCCGGATCAGCTCTTCGAGTTGCCCGCGCACTTCGTCAGAGATCCCCTGCACACCGGAGAGGTCGGGGGCGGTCGTGGTCACAGCGGCGGAGGTGGTCGTAGTGTCCCCGGGCGTCGTGGCGACATCCTCGGGGACCGTGGTCGTGGTGGCCCCGTTCCCCGCGGTCGTGGAAGACGAGGTGTCGTCGCTGCACGCAGCCAAGACGAGCAGGCAGAGCAGGAGAACGGGGAGACGACGGAGCATTGCCGTGAGATTATCGGCAGCCCACCGCTAGACCTGACTGCGATGGCTCGGCGCCCGGCAGTGCGGCCCGGTCAGCTCAGGTCGAACCCCACAGTTTGTCCGCAACCGAGACCACGAGACGCAGCTTGGCCCATTGCTCTTCCTCCGTCAGGGCGTTGCCCTCCATGGTGGAGGCGAAGCCGCACTGGGGGCTCAGGCAGAGCTGGTCCAACGACACGTAGCGGGAGGCGTCCTCGATCCTCTGGATCAGGTCCTCCTCGTCTTCCAACTGCCCGGTCTTGGAGGTCACCAGACCGAGAACCACGGTCTTGTCCTCGGGGACGAAGCGGAGCGGGGCGAAGTCACCCGAGCGTTCGTCGTCGTACTCGAGGAAGAACGCATCCACGGCGAGATCGTTGAAGAGCACCTCGGCGACCGGCTCGTACCCACCGGAGGCGAAGAAGGTCGAGCGGTAGTTGCCTCTACAGAGGTGGACCGCGGTGGTCATGTCGTCGGGCACGTCCCTGATCGCAGAGTTGATCAGTGCCGCGTAGGTGCGGGGAAGCTCGTCGGGGTCGTCGCCTCTGTCAATCACCTCCTGACGCATCTTCTGGTCGCAGAGATAGGCCAGATTGGTGTCGTCCAGTTGGACATAACGGCACCCGGCGTCGTACAGGTGGGCCAGCTCGTCCCGGTAGACCTGGGCTAGATCCTCGAAGAACAAGTCCAGGTCCGGATAGGACTCGATGTCGATCCCGGCGCGGCCACCGCGGAAGTGGGCCATGGTCGGCGAGGGGATGCACACCTTCGGCGTCCGGTTGGTGTGTGCGGCCACGAATTGGAAGTCCGCCACCTGGACGTCCTTGTCGTGTGCCAGCTTCCCGGTGACGGTGATCTTCGGAGGGACCATGCGCACATGGCCGTCCGGATCCGTGCTGGTCAGGATGTCGGTGACGGTGATCCCGGAGAGCTCCTGGAGGAAGTCGAGGTGGAAGAAAGCTCTTCGATACTCACCGTCGGTGATCGACTGGATGCCGGTCGCCTCCAGCTTGGGGATCATGGCCGCGATGGCATCATCCTCGACAGCTCGCAGCTCATCTCTGGTCATCGCACCCTCGGCCACCTTCTGACGTGCCTCGAGCACGGATGGGGGGCGAAGCAGGGAACCGACATGGTCGGCGCGGAAAGGTGGGTTCACTTGCGACACCAGGCCTCCGTTTCGTGTCTGAAGCCCCTGAACCTACCGGATCGGGACGGGCTGCGCCGACCCCCTCAGCGGAGCTCGGCCAACAGATGCACCGTCGCCAACAAGACGCCCACCACGAACAGACCCGGACCGAGCGCCTCCAGACCCCGAGCCTGGGCTACGAGACCGAGCGTCCACGGGAGAACGGCGGCGCCGAGGTTCGCTGCGGCCAGCTGGTAGCCCATGGAACGGGTCGAGCGGGTCAACCCGATGCGGGCTGGAGTCAGGGTGACCAGCATCGGGAAGACTGCAGCGAGCCCGAGCCCGGCCACGGGTAGACCGAGCACCCCGAGACCCCATGGGTCGAGCCAGAGAATCCCCAGACCTACCAGGGCCACCGCCATGCTCCCATGGAGGGCGCTGGTGGGAGCGACCCGGCCGCCGGCCACTCCGAAGAGAAGTCTTCCCACGGTGAGACCGCCCCAGTACACGGCCACCCAAACACCGGCAGCGGCGGTCCCGATCCCGCGGCCTTCGCTCAACAGGGTGAATGCCCACTGGCCCACACCCACCTCCACTCCCGTGTAGAGGAAGAAGAGGAGGAGGTGGAAGATCAGCGCCATCCGGTCGCCCCCGGCATCGTCCGATCCGGTCAGGTCGGGCTCGGCGCCGGCCCACTGGTGCCGACGTCTCCACACCGCCATCGCTGCGATCGCCTGGATCGCCGCCATGAAGAGGTATCCGGCCCTCCACGTGTTGGTGGACACCAGGCTGACCGTGATCACGACGGGGCCAAGGGTGGCGCCGATGCCGTAACAGGCATGGAGGAGGTTGATGGATCCGACGTCGAACGCCAGCGCGGCGTGGGCGTTCATGCCGGTGTCCACCAGACCACCACCTATCCCGAGGACGACCGCCGACACCGGCAACGCTGCCCACGCCGGCGCCAGAGCGATTCCGGTCACACCGACGAGCAGCAGCACCGTCCCCACCCCCAGCAGGAGCCCGGTCCCTGCCCTTCTGTGGAGCCAGCCATACGCCAGGCTCGCCGTCAAGTAACCGGTACTGCCGGCGGCGAGGAGAAGGCCCAGCTCCGACAGGTCCCGATCGAAGACCGTGCGCATCGTGGGCCACGCCACGCCCAGGGCGCCGTCGATCAGCCCGAGCATGACGAATGCCGCCAGGGCAACCAGCAGAGCGCGCAAGGCAGGTCGTGCCGGTGTCGAGCTCAAACGCGGGTCCCTGGCATCAGATTCAGGTTGGCACAGAAGAATCCGGCCTCGTGTGTCGATTCGGAGGGACCCCGTTCGTGTAGTTGGTGACAGGCAGGGTTAAGTTCCCCAGCCGCGAGAAAAGGAGAGACGTTGTGTCTCAGTACTTGCTTTCTGTCTACTACGTCGATGGTGAGGAGCCGCTGTCCGACGACGTGGTCGAGCAGATGTACGCCGATGTGGACAAGCTCAACAACAAGATGAAGGAACAGGGTGTCATGTTGTTCGGAGGCGGTCTGCACACCCCGGACATGGCCACGGTGGTGCGCTCCGAGACTGGCAACATCGTCATGACCGACGGGCCGTTCCCCGAGGCGAAAGAGCAAATCGGAGGCTTTTGGATCATCGAGGCGCCGGACCTCGACGCCGCCCTCGACTGGGCGGCCCAGGCCACCGTGGCGTGCAGAGGACCGGTGGAAGTGCGTCCGTTCCAGGACGAGCCAGAGGCCTGACGGGGCGAATTGGCCGGAGAAGCCGAGATCTCAGAGATCTTTCGGGCCGAGTCCGGCCGCGCCGTTGCCACCCTGGCCCGACGATTCGGCGACCTCGACATCGCCGAGGACGCGGTCCAGGAGGCCTTCGTCGAAGCCTTGCGACGCTGGCCGGGCTCGGGAACACCCCCCAGCCCGGCCGGCTGGATCATCACCACCGCCAAGAACCGCGCCATAGACCGTCTGCGTCGGGAGTCGCAAAGGGCCGAGAAGCAGGAGGCGGGGATGCTCACACTCGACGACGAGCCCGATGAGATCGAAGTCGTGCCCGACGACCAACTCCGCCTGATCTTCACCTGCTGCCACCCGGCTTTGGGGGTCGCATCCCAGATCGCCCTGACCCTCCGCCTCATCGCCGGGCTCCAGACAGAGGAGATCGCCCGCGCATTCGTGGTGCCGGAGACCACGATGGCGCAGCGGCTCGTGAGGGCCAAGAAGAAGATCAAGGTGGCCAGGATCCCCTACCGGATTCCAGGCGAAGCCGAGCTTCCGAATCGCCTTCCGTCGGTGCTCGCCGTGGTGTACCTGATCTACAACGAAGGGCACACCGCCACCAGTGGAGAGGATCTCGGGCGCCCCGACGTGGCGCGTGAGGCGATGCGCCTGAGCCGTCTCCTCGCCGAGTTGATGCCTGACGAGCCCGAAGTCATCGGGCTCCTGGCCCTGCTCCTGCTGACCGAGTCGCGGCGGGAGGCTCGCACCAGACCCGACGGCGAACTGATCCGTCTCGGCGAACAGGATCGCACTCTGTGGGACCGCGAGCTGATCGAGGAGGGGAACGCCTTGCTTGCGGTCTGTCTGAGACGCAACCGACCCGGCCCCTATCAGCTGCAGGCTGCAATTGCCGCGGTGCACGTCAACGCCGCCAGGGCCGAGGACACCGACTGGCAACAGATAGTACGGCTCTACGACCGGCTGTACGCCCTGACCCCGACCCCCATCGTCGCTCTCAACCGGGCCATCGCCCTTGCCGAGACTGGGAACGTGGAGGACGCCCTGGCCACCGTCGACGACCTGGAACTCGACGGCTACCACCTCTACCACGCCACCAGAGGTCACTTCCTCGACTTGTTGGGTCACACCGAGGAGGCGGATCACGCCTATGCCAGAGCGATCGAGTTGACGACCAATGAGACGGAGCGACGGCATCTCCAACGTCTGCGGGAAGTGACCGATCGCGGCAGGACGGCGTGACAGAATCCACCTCTTGGCGGACATAGACCAAGGAGTGAGCTCCGAGCATGAACGACGTCGGCGCTTCGAGGCCATCGTCGACGAGGTCTTCGAGCCGCTGCAGCGCTACCTGCGCCGACGAGTCGGTCCCGCCGACGCCGAGGACGCCCTGGCCGACGTCCTGATGACCATCTGGCGACGCATCGAAGATGCCCCGAGCCCGCCGACGCTGCCCTGGTGCTACGGGATCGCCCGGCGCACCCTGGCCAACCAGCGCCGGGGTCGGGAGCGTCATCTCCGGCTCGTGCGACGCATCGAGGCCCAGCCGGCCCCAGAACCCGGTCATGACCCGGCCGAAGCTGGCCCCGACCCCGAGCTCAGCCTCGCCCTCGACCAACTCGGCGACGAGGACCGCGAGGTTCTACGTCTCTGGGCATGGGAGCAGCTCGAGCCCCGCGAGATCGCCCCGGTCCTCGACATCTCGGTGAATGCCGCCACTCTCAGACTGAGCAGAGCCAAGAAACGTCTCGCCAAGGCGATGGCCGGACAGAGCGCGCCGTCATCCGGACATAGACAGGTCGAAGGCACACAGGAGAGCCGATGACTGACGAGATGAGAGAGCGTTTGTCCCGTTTGGATCCCATGCACTCCGGTGTGCCCGTGGAACCGGCGACCTCGGAGTCGTCACGACAGCTATTGGAAGGAATCATGAGCACACCAACCAAGGAACGGGCCGGGGAGAAGCCGGCCAACCGCCGGACCTGGGTCATCGGCGTCGCCGCCGTGGCCGCCCTGGTCCTGGCAGTTGCCGCCGGGCTCAATCTGGCCGGCGAGGGCGGCGGAGAGCCCCTCGCCTTGAATGCCCCGGCCGATGACCCGATGGCAATCTGCATCGCCTTCTCCCCCGAGCAGTTGGCGGCGACCGCCGAACTGGCTTTCGAGGGCACGGTCACGGCCGTCGATGGGGACACGGTCACCCTGTCGGTGGACCAGTGGTACCTGGGCGGCGACGATACCACCGAGGTCGTCCTCAACGCCCCACAGGGGATGGAGGCCCTCATCGGAGGCATTCCGTTCGAGGTCGGTAGCCAGTACCTGATCAGCGCACAGGACGGCACCGTCAACTACTGCGGGTTCAGCGGCCCAGCAACCCCCGAGCTGCGAAGCGGCTTCGAGGCAGCCTTCTCCGGCTGACCAGTCAGGGACACTTCGTGGGGGCCGGCGGTCAGGCCGGTCCCCACGGAGCCCGATTCTCGGGCCGAGACGGCCCAAATTACAGTCGGACCTGATGGCGGGCTCAGCCGAGTCAGTGGTCCAGCTCCGGGACCTCCGGATGCGATACGGCGAGGTCGACGTTCTCGATGGGGTCGACTTCGATGTCCACCGCGGGGAAGAGGTCACGCAGGTGGAGGCGGCCCGCGAACAGGCCGCCCAATGGGTCCGTTGACACGCAGGAACCGCGTCGACCCCTTCTCGGATCTGCATGCGGCACCTGCCCGCGGCATGTTCACCGGTAACCGCGGATGTCTCGTCGACGATCGGCGACGGCTGGTCAGACACCACCAGGGTCAGCTCTGGATCACCTGCGTCACCGAGTACAAGGACTGGAGGGCACCGCTCGACCAACCCCGTCACTGGACTCCTCTCTTCTTCCTCGACGACGCGGTGGCGCTGGCCGCCGGACACCGTCCCTGCGGTTTGTGCCGACACCCGGACTACCTCGACTATCAGGAGGCCGTCCGCTCCGGCAGGGGGCTCGCCGCGCCACCCTCCGCGACGGAGCTCAACATGATGCTGGCGAAGGAGCGTCTTCGCCGTGGGCGTGGCTTGAGCCGGTCGGCTGATCGGATCCTGTGGCGGGAGGAGATCTCGTCGCTACCGGACTGCACCGTCGTGGTCGATGAGGAGGGCGACGCCCGACTGGTTCGCGGCGATGCGCTCTTCCGATTCTCATTCGAAGGATGGGCGCGACCAATCCCGAGACCCGGTGCCGGTCCGGTCGACGTCCTCACCCCGCCCACCTCCGTACTCGCTCTCCGACACGGCTACTCGCCGGCCCTCCACGCGTCGGCGCTCTGAGCGCACCTCTACAGTTGCCCGCCATCCAGGAGAAAGACTCAGATGGAGATCGGATTCATCGGGCTCGGTGACATGGGTCAGGGCATCGTCCCTCGGCTCCTAGCCGCCGGCCATCAGGTCACCGGTTGGAACCGGACCCGCGAGAAGGCAGATCCCCTGATCGCCAAGGGGATGCGGTGGGCCGACAGCCCGCGGGAGGTTGCGGCGCTTTCCGAAGTGGTCTTCTCGATCGTCACCGACGCCAAGGCGGTGGAGGCGGTGGCGCTGGGTGGAGACGGTGTGATCGAAGGATTGCGACACGGTTCGGTGTACCTGGACATGAGCACGATCGATCCCGAGGTGACCCGCCGGGTGGCAGCCGAGTTCGCTGCCAGAGGCCTGACCATGCTCGATGCTCCGTTGTCCGGCAGCCCGATCACGCTGGAACAGGGCACAGCCTCGACGATGGTCGGCGGCGACCGGGACGCCTTCGAGAAGGTCGAGCCGGTCCTCTACGACATCGGCTCCAAGGTCAGCTACATCGGCGACAGCGGCAGCGCGGTGCAGATGAAGGTCGCCGTGAATCTGACACTGATCGTGGAGATGATCGCCTTCTGCGAGTCGGTCGCTCTCGCCGAGAAGGGCGGGGTGGACAGAGCGGTGGCCGTGGACGCCATGTTGAAGAGCGTGGTCGCCTCGCCGGTGATGGGCTATCGCGGGCCGTTCATCCTGGAGGGCGGGATGCCCGAGAAGCCGCTGGCGGACGTCACCCTGCAGCAGAAGGACATGGTGCTCGCCCTCGAGGTGGCCCGTCGCCAGGGCTCCCCGGCGCCGCTCGCTGCGGTGGCGAACGAGCTGCTGAACGCATGCCGGGGCCGGGGCATCGACCACCGTGACTTCGTCACCGTCTTCGACGTGTACCACCTCCTGGCGGGGATGTCGTGACCAAGCCCTTCCGCACCAGACTGGACGAGGTCCCGGTGGTCGAGGGCCTGCGTCGTGACGAGGGGTGGGTCGACATGCAGGTCCAGTTCCTCGTCGACAAGCATCGGGCCGGAAGCGACGACTTCCTCCTCGGATGGACTGTGCTCCCGCCGGGCGCCCGCCACGACCGGCATCTTCACCACCATGCCGACGAGTTCTTCGTGGTCCTGCGGGGCTCGGGCATGATCTACACCGACGAGGGTCGGGAGCCCTCGTCGCAGGGGGACGTGGTCTTCACCCCACGCGGCCACTGGCACGGGTTCGACAACACCGGTGACGAAGACGTGGTCCTGGTCTGGGGGTGGAGCGGCGCCGGCGCCCTCGAGGACACCGGGTACGAGGCCGAGACGCAGTGATCCCCCCTGCCGACTGGCAGATCCCGGCGGTCCGGGCCGGTGTCACCCGGATGCTGCAGGCGCGATCCCGGGCCATCGCCCGCGGGGAGCGACCGATCGGATGGAAGCTCGGGTTCGGTGCGCCCGCCTTCCTGGAGAAGTTCGGCCTCACGGGGCCCCTGGTCGGCTTTCTCACCGACGCCGGGCAACGCCCTTCAGGAGCCCGGGTCCCGGTTGACGGGTGGACCCGGCCGGTCGCCGAGCCGGAGATCGCCGCTTACCTGGGCGGTGACGTCGGCGACCCGGGTGAAATCGAGAGCGGGATCGTCGCACTGGGACCCGCCATCGAGTTGGCCGACATCGACAAGCCGCCCGAGGACATCGAGGAGGTGATGACGGGGAACATCTTCCACCGCGCCGTGATCCTGGGAGAGCCCGACCCGGCTCGGGCCGGCGCCAGGGTGGACGGTCTGCTCGCGCGTGTCGTCGTCGACGGTGAGCCCGTCGCCACGGTGGACGAGGTCGAAGAGCTGACCGGACGATTCGTCGAAGTCCTCCGGCACAGCGTCTCTCTGCTCCAGGCGGCGAACGAGACCTTCCGGGCCGGGGACGTGGTGATCCTCGGTTCGGTGATACCGCCGGTGTCGGTGACACCTGGCCAGGAAGTGGGCTTCGAGGTGGCGGGGAGCCCGGCGATATCGGTGCGGGTCTGACCGGGCCGGCATGAAGTACTCCTTCAAGGCGTGGTCCCAGGACACCACCTACCGGGATCTCCTGGAGACGTGGGCCCGAGCAGATCGTCAGGAGGTCTGGGACGCCATGTGGCTGAACGATCACCTGTACCCGCCCAAGTCGCCACCGGACCGCCCGATCATGGAGGCTTGGTCCCTGATGGCCGCCATGGCCGCGGTGACTTCGCGGATCAGGTTCGGGGTGATGGTCACCGCCAACACGTTCCGTCACCCGTCGGTCCTGGCCAAGATGGCGACGACGATCGATCACATATCCGACGGGCGTCTGAACCTTGGCATCGGAGCCGGCTGGCACGAGGGTGAGCACACCGCGCTCGGCATACGACTGCCGCCGCTGAAGGAACGGTTCGACCGGCTCGACGAGACCTTTGCCATCGTGCATGGTCTGATGACCGAGGAGGTCTTCGACTTCGCCGGCCGGCACCACACCCTGAAGGATGCGCATTTCGAGCCGAAGCCGGTGCAGAAGCCACGTCCGCCCTTCGTGGTCGGTGGGGCCGGGATGAAGCGCACCATCCCTCTGGCTGCCCGCTGGGCGGATCATTGGAACTACCCCGACTACGTCTACGACCCGGACGACTTCGCCGTCAAGCTGGCCAGGCTTTCTGAGGCCTGCGCCGAGATCGGGCGCGACCCCGGAGAGATCGAGGTGTCGGTCCAGTTCCGCTCGGACGGGGACGTCGCCGAGGTGCTGGAGCGAGCCGATGCCTACGAGGAGATCGGCGCCGACCATCTCCTGGTGAGCCTGGTGCCCCCGGCAGACGCCGAGGCCCCCGACCGGATAGCCGAGGCCCTCGGAAACCGCTGACGCCCGCGCCGATCCGCGGCGTATATTCCGACCCCTCATGGGGGGGCCACACCAACCCGGTGACGTCGGGGAGCGCAGACGTCATCTGAGCTCTCGGTTCCTGATCCCGTTCGCCCTCTTCTTCGCCGCATCCTCGGGAGGGGTGGTCGTTCTGGTGGCCGGTGTCCCGGCACCTGGAGTCGGCACCATCGGCGAGGACGGCCCGGCCGACCAGGCGGCACTGAACAACGCCGAGGACGTCGCCACGGCGCCCAACGGGGACATCTACATCGCCGACTACAACTCGCAACGTCTGCTCCGGATCCGCGACGGGATCCTCACCGTCGCCTATCGGGGCGACTTCAGCGCACCCGAGAACGACTTCTCCGGCGTCACCGTGGCACCGGATGGCACCGTCTACTTCACCACCGGCCAGGCGGTCCTCTCCCTGTCCCCGGACGGCACGATCGCGGAGGTGGCGCCTCTCGGTGGGCAGGGTCAGGTCATGGGCCAGAAGCTCGCCGTCGGTCCCGACGGGTCCGTGTACGTCGCCGGTGGCCGGGTGCCGCGCATCGATCGGGTCGACGAAGACGGGACCATCACATTGGTGGCCGGCGCCGACGAACTGGCGACGGTGGCAGGGGAAGGAGACGGAGGGCCGGCCACCGAGGCCCGGTTCTCCAGCATCTCGGAGATGGCCATCGACTCAGCCGGTGTCATCTATGTGGCGGACGACGGGTTTGGCGACGTTCGCGCCATCTCGCCGGACGGCACGATCAGCACCGTCTTCGGCGCCGGCCAGATCCCGACCCAGGAGGCGGTCGACGGGACGGCGGCCGCAGACGTCGACAACGGGTCGGGTGAGATCGGTGTGGCGGTCGACGACTCCGATCGTCTCTACATCGTCACCCGGTTGGGCGGCAGGGTGTTCGTCGTCGAGTCTGGAGACTTGACCACGATCCTGGGAGGCGGCCCGAACCCTGGAACCGGATCGGCCCCCCTCGACACCCAGCTCCAGGCACCTTTCCGGGTGGCTGTGGAGGACGACGGAGACCTCCTCGTCCTCGTCGAGGATGGCCGCTTCCTCTATCAGTCGGGCGGGGCCAGCCTGTTCGCCCTCATCGACTCGGTCCCCTCCCCCGCCGGGATCAATCTCGATCCGGTCGTGGTGGCCGCATCGATCGCGATCACGGCCGGAATGCTCTTCCTGATCCCGTTCCCGGCAGAGATCTTCAACAACACACTGGTCGAGCACTACGACCAGGTGCGCCGTTGGTTCCGACGCACCCGTGAGGGCTCGGCCGGATGGGACCGGTGGTGGATGGTGGCTCTCGCCCTGGTGGCCATGGCCCTGTTGTTCGGCTTCCTGGACCCCGGCTTCGGTCTGAACAGCGCCTCCTTGCCGGTGTTCCTCGGTCTCCTGGCCGGTGTGGTGATCACCACGATCGGTTTCACCCTGCCCACGATCCTCATGCGGCGGGGACGGACCGGGGAGTGGGGACGGTTGCGGGTCCTGCCCATCGGCATCCTGGTCGGGGTGGGCTGCGTCCTCCTCTCCCGAGCCATCGGGTTCTTACCCGGGTACCTGTACGGTCTGGCCCTTGGCCTGATGTTCAAGGTCGAAGTGGGAGAGGACATCGAGTCGTCAGAGGTCGCCGTCACCTCCGTGGTGATGCTGGCGATCGCGATCGGCTCCTGGTTCGGCCTGGGTGCGGTCCGGGCCGGGTCCGGGTCGCCTCTCCTCGAGGGAGCCCTGGCGATGACCACGGTGGCCGCCTTCGAAGCGCTGGTGTTTGGTCTTCTCCCCATCCATGGGATGCCGGGGCGGGTCCTCTTCCAGCAGAAGCGCTGGCTCTGGCTCGCCGTCTGGGGCGTCGCGGTCCTGGCCTTCTTCCACGTCCTGGTGAACCCGCAGTCCGGGTATCTGGTCGACACCGCCCTGGTGCCGGTGGCCGCCACCTATGGGCTGCTCGCGTTGTTCACCCTGGTCTCGCTCGGTCTGTGGGCCTGGTTCCGGCGTCAGGACCGGGTGTCCCAAGCCAGCCACTCCTGACCGCTGTGTAGGTTCGGGGCGGCCAGAGAAAGGACATCTGTTGGAATTGGCCTCGTTCACCGGGCGGACCTCGTTCGACCCGGTTCCGTCGCAGGTCATGCTCGAAGCCCTCGAGCTGAGCGCTGCCGGTGCCAGCCCCGGCGGTGTCACGCTTGGGATCCTGGTCACACCCGAAGGGGATCTTCCCGAGACGTCGCCACTCGATTGGGACGGGCTTCGATCGGTGGGGTTCGAAGCCAAGACCGGTCAGACGGTTCCACTCCCGACCGACGACGGTCGTCTCATCCTCATCGGAGTCGGTGACGAGTCGCCCGAGCCCGATGTCATCAGGGATGCCGCTGCCGCCTTCTCTCGCGCCACCTCACAGGTGGCCGAGATCGCCTTCCGACTCCCGCCCGGGGAGGCTTCGGTGACGGCCCAGATGGCGGTCGAGGGGCTCATCCTCGCCCGCTACCGCTACGACGCGCTGAAGAGCGAGCCTACGGTCACCCCTCTCAGCAAGATCACTCTGGTCACTGAACATGACGACGATGCGCTGGCCGGCGCCGAGCGGGGCCGCGCCTTCGCCGAAGCCGCCTGCCTGGCCCGCGATCTGGCGAACACACCCCCGGCACTGCTCACCGCGGCCCGGATGGCCGAGGTCGCCTCCAGGCTGGGTGCCGAACGCGGTCTCGAGGTGGAGGTGTTCGACGAGAACGACCTGGTCGCCATGGGCTGCGGGGGCATCCTCGGGGTCAATGCCGGCAGCACCGAGCCGCCCCGACTCATCAAGCTGACCTACAGACCGGCCGACAGCAGGGCCACCCTCACCCTGGTGGGGAAAGGAATCACGTACGACGCCGGTGGTCTCGCCCTGAAGCCCGCCGACCCCGTGCACGCCGCCATGAAGAACGACATGTCCGGCGCCGGTGCCATCCTCGGCGCCATGGTGAACCTGGACCGGCTCGGGTGCGACAACCAGGTCATCGGTTATCTGAGCTGCACCGACAACCGCCCGTCGGGTAGCGCCATAGCCATGGGCGACGTCCTGGCGATCCGGGGCGGGAAGACGGTCGAGGTGGCGAACACCGACGCCGAGGGCCGTCTGGTGATGGCCGACGCCCTGGTGCTCGCCACCGAGGAGCCCACCGACGCCATCGTCGATATCGCCACGCTCACGGGTGCCGCCATGCGGGCGCTGGGCACGCAGATCGCAATGGTCATCGGCAACCACGAAGGGGTCGTGTCACAGGTCAAGCGCGCCTCCGAGACCAGTGACGAGCCTGTTTGGGAATTCCCTCTGGCCCGCCGGTACCGAAAGGAGCTCGACTCGACCGTGGCCGACATCAAGAACCTGGGCGGCGCCAATGCCGGTTCGATCACCGCGGCCCTCTTCCTCGAGGAGTTCGTCGCCGGGAAGCCGTGGGCCCACATCGACATAGCCGGCACTGCCGACAACACCGCCGATGAGAGCTGGCGACCACCCGGCTGCACCGGGTTCGGAGCCCGATTGCTCGCCGGGCTGGCCCTCGAGTTCTCTCCCGTCGGGACGAGCCGATGACCGCCGCAGCATCACAGGAGACGAGGCAGGGGACCTCATTCCTCGATCGCATCGAGATCCTCGGGAACAAGGTCCCGCACCCGGTGATGATGTTCCTCTACCTGATCATCTTCATCGCGGTCCTGTCGCACATCCTGTACCTGGTTGGCGTGAGCGTCACCGAGGAGATCGCGGTGCCGGTGCCCACTGAGTCAGAGGTGGACGAGCATGGGGGTCTGGGCGGCTCGGAGGTCCCCTACCCGATCGAACCCGACGTCCCCAACGACGACCCCGAGTACGAGATCGTGGAGCAGACCATCGAGATCGAGAGTCTCCTCACCGTGGAGGGGATCCGGTTCATGTTCAGCTCCTTCGTCTCCAACTTCGCAGGCTTCGGCGTGGTGGCGGTGACCCTGGTGGCGATGGCGGGGGTCGGTGTCGCCGAGCACGCCGGGATGATGGCGGCCCTGATACGAAGACTGGTGCAGGTGGCTCCCCGTCAGCTGATCGCCTTCATCCTGATCTTCGTGGGTGTCCTCTCCAGCGTGGCCTCGGACGCCGGGTACCTGATCCTGATCCCGCTGGCTGCCTCGGCATTCCTGACCCTCGGTCGCCATCCCCTGGCCGGCATGGCTGCCGCGTTCGCCGGTGTGGGGGCGATCTTCGCGGTCAACCTCCTGATCACTCCGGTGGACAGCATGATCACCGAGATCACCAACGAGGCGCTTCCGGCTGGGTCACAGGCTCTCACCGTGACGGCCAACTTCTTCTTCTCCGTCGTGTCGTCGATCGTCCTCGCCCTGGTGGCGATGTTCGTCACCCAGCGTGTGGTCGAGAAGCGTCTTGGCCCTTACGCCCCTGCCGAAGGAGAAGCCGGCACCGCCGACGACGAGCTCGACGAGACTGCCATCGCGGCGGAGCGGCGGGGGCTTCGCTTCGCCTTCTACGGCCTGCTCGGCTCGGTGGGGGTGGTCTCCCTGCTGACGTTCCCGTCCTGGGGGCCGCTTCGGGAGCCCGAAACCGGGGCGATCGTGGGAACCACTCCGTTCATGGACAGTCTTCTGTTCATCATCTCGCTGATCTTCCTGATCTGCGGGATCTTCTACGGGATGGGTGCGAAATCGATGTCGGGGAGTGGCGATGTCATCGCCGGGGTGACGAAGACCTTCGCCGGGCTGGCCGGTCTGATCTTCATGCTCCTGATGATCTCCCAGTTCATCGCCTTCTTCAACTACACGCATCTCCCCCGGGTAGCCGCTGTCGAGATGGCCCACCTCCTGGAGCGGGCCAACATCGGCGCCCTGCCACTGCTGATTGGTTTCATCCTGGTGATCGTGGTCCTCGACTTCATCATTCCCGGTGTCGTGCCCAAGTGGGCGATCTTCGCCCCGGTGTTCATCCCGATCTTCATCAGGCTGGACGTGAGCCCTCAGACGGTGCTGGCCGCCTACCGGATCGGCGACTCGCCGGTGAACGTGATCACGCCCCTGATGGTGTACCTGCCGTTCATCGTCACCATCGCCCAGAGGTACAAGCGTGACGCCGGGATCGGGACGGTGGTGGCTCTGATGATTCCGTATGTCCTGGTGCTCCTGGTGGCGTGGGTAATCCTGTTCGTGGTCTGGTTCCTGCTCGGGATCCCGCTCGGCCCCGGTTACCCGATCGGCGCCTGATCGGGAGGCTCAGCCAGTCGTGACCGGCTGGCTGGCCGCGACCGCGATACCCGCGACCAGGCCGATGCCTGCGATCACCAGGAGGATCTTCTGAGCCCTGGGGTACTCGAACCTCTCCGATATGGCGGCGAAGAAGAGCACCGCCGCGAACAAGAGAGTCGTCAACGTGTACGTGTCGGAGACGGTGTTCGCCTCCTCGCCCGCTTCGAACAACTCGTCGGCCCTGGCCTCGAGACGCTCCGCCTCGGCGTCCGGGGCAAGCTGATACTCGGGCATCCCTAGCGGGCTGGACGGCGCCTCCGGGTTGTTCAGGGGATCCAGTGCGATCCATGCCTCATAGGCGGGCCTGAACTCGTCGCGGAACCGCTCCAGGTAGAACGAGGCGATCACCTCGTCCTCGCTGAGCACCGCGTCCATGTACTGCTGGAAGATGCCGAGGTCGGCGAGCCGGAACTGAAACGCCTCCGTGCGCTGTTGGGCGGCATTGGTCCGCGAACCCGAAGCCTGGGTGTAGTTGCTCGATTGGATGCCGTCCCACAAAGAGGCCTGATAACCGCTCCAGGCCGTGGCCAGGGCACCGAAGGCCAGGACGCCCACCGTCACCAGTTCCAGGATGCGCTCGCTCCTGGATATCGAAGACTCGCTCATTGGACGACAGCGTGCGTGGCGGCGCTGCCCTCAGCATCACCCCAAACAGGCGAAACCCGCCTTGCCGTCAGGTCCCGCTGGAGAGCTGAAGAGCGGTCTCCAGATCATGCACCAGGAGCCCGAATCGCTCCCTCCTCACCGCGTCGTCGCGGGTGCGCAGGATGTAAGACGGATGGATGGTGGGCATCACCAGGTACTCACCCCACTCGACGGGCGCACCACGATCTGACATGACCCGGACCGGGCGCTCGAGGATCGCCTCGGCCGCGGATCCCCCCAGGCAGACGATCACGTAGGGATCCACCCGGGCCAACTCGATCTCCAGCCAAGGCCGGCAGGCCTCGATGTGGCGTCGCGCCGGCTTCTTGTGGAGACGCTTCTTGCCCCGCTCTTCGAATCGAAAGTGCTTCACGACGTTCGAGACGTAGACGTCGGAGCGACCGATGCCGGCCTCATCCAGGGCCCGGTCCAGCTCCCGCCCCGCCGGCCCAACGAAAGGCTGACCACGTCGATCCTCCTGATCGCCGGGCTGCTCGCCAAGCAGCATCAATCGGGCCGCGGCCGGACCTTCTCCGAACACAACCTGCTCCGCGTCCTTGTACAGCTCGCATGCCGTACAGGATCGGGCAGCTTCGGCTGCCTCCGAGAGTGAGGGCATCTCACCGCGGAGCCGATTCGGGGAGGTCACGAGGCTGCTTGCCCGATCCAGTTCGCGGTCAAACCGCGTTTGCCATCTCGACCTCCGCGGGTATGCACGAGCGCACTTCACGGAGAAGGAGACGAAGTGAACGAGAAGCAAGTAGACGAGCTGCTCTACCAGGCTCTGGAGACGGAGCTCGGAGGGGTGGAGATCTATCGCAAGGCGATCAGCTGTGCGGTCAACGACGATCTCGAGAAGGAGTGGGAGAAGTACCTCTCCGAGACCGAGAACCACGTCACGATCGTGCAGCAGGTGTTCGACCAACTCGGGATGGACACCTCGGTCGAGACGCCCGGCCGTCAGGTGGTTCGCCACAAGGCCAAGGCCCTGCTCGAGGCAATGGACATGGCCAAGTCATCGGGAGATGAGATCGCCGCCCAGCTGGTGGCGGCCGAGTGCGTCGTCGACGCCGAGACGAAGGATCATGCCAACTGGGAGCTGATCGGACGCGTTGCCGAGAAGGCAACCGGGGACATGAAGAAGGTGCTCACCGAAGCGTACGAGCAGGTGGAGGAGGAAGAGGACATGCACCTCTACCACACCATGGGCTGGGCCCGTGAGCTCTGGATCGAGTCTCTCGGCATGCCCGCGGTGCTCCCGCCACCTGAAGAAGAGAAGAAGGTGGTGACTGCGATCGGCGCCGCACGGGCCGAGCAGTCCCGCGACGACATGCTGTAAACCTGCCGTCTCGGTGCGGAGGGTGGACGCTCTACCCTCCGCACGAGCATGGCAGACAACACTTTCTCAGATCGCCTCGCCCAGGGAACCATCATCTGCGGCGAGGGCTACTTGTTCGAGCTGGAACGACGGGGCTATGTCCAGGCGGGACCGTTCGTCCCGGAAGCAGTCCTCGATCATCCCGAAGCGGTGGAGCAATTACATCGGGAATTCGTCCGCGCCGGATCCGACGTCGTCGAAGCCTTCACCTACTACGCGCACCGGGAGAAGCTGCGTGTCATAGGGCGCGAGGACTCGCTCGAAGAGCTGAATCGGCGCGCGCTCGAAATCGCCTCCGGGGTTGCCCGATCCACGGGCACTCTCCTCGCCGGCAACATCTGCAACACCAACGTCTACGAGGCCGACGACCCGTCTACCCACGAGATGGTGCGCGAGATGTACCGGGAGCAGGTGGGTTGGGCGGTCGACGCCGGTGTCGACTACATGATCGCCGAGACCCTCGACTGGTATGGCGAGGCGGCTCTGGCCCTGGAAGCCATCAAGGAAACGGGTCTGCCGGCCGTGGTGACGGTGGCGGGCAACCGGGACGCGGTCCTCTTCGACGGGGTGGACGTGGCGGATGCCTGTCGTCGTCTGGAGACGCTGGGCGCCGATGTGGTCGGGCTCAACTGCTCGCGGGGGCCGGCCACGATGATGCCCCTGATCCGGAAGATCCGCGACGTGGTGAGCACGACTGTGGCTGCCCTGCCGGTTCCGTACCGGACCACCCCCGCAGAGCCGACCTTCATCTCTCTCACCGATCCTGACACGACCTCGCCGGCGCCGAACGGCAGACCCTTCCCGACAGCTCTCGATCCGTTCATGGCCACCCGCTACGAGTGTGCCGCCTTCGCCCGTGAATGTCAGGCCATCGGCGTCAACTACATCGGGTTGTGCTGTGGGGCCGGGCCACATCATCTCCGCGCCCTTGCCGAGGCGATCGGCCGTCAGCCCGAGGCGAGCCGCTACTCCCCCGACATGTCACGTCACGCCTTTTATGGAAGCGACGAGGCGATACCCGAGTCGTATCGGGAGCGGGGAGCGAACATGTGAGCGAGGAAGGCTGGAAGCAGTTCCTGACGGCAGATCCGCCGGACTGGGTGGTCCTCCACGGCGGGGCCACGGCCGTGTTCACCACCGGGTCGGCCGCAGCATCGATACGTCTCGCCGGAGACATCGCCGCCCTGCCCTGCTGGCTCGAGGGCTCGGGGACCGTGCTGACAGTGGTCGACGACATGCTCACCGTGAGGCTGACCCGCGACATGTGGCAGCTGGAGAGCGAGCACGTCGACATGGCTCGGGCGGTCTCGGCTGTAGCTGCCGAACATGGAGCGATACCGGTTCCTTCCGCCGTGCAAGAGGTGCAGCTGGCCATTGCCGCCAAGCCGGACAAGATCGACGTCGCCTTCTGGCGCGCCGTTCTCGGCTATTCAGCGATTGCCGAGGACAACGCCGTCGACCCGCTCGGCCACGGCTCGACGGTCTGGATGCAGCCCCTCGACGAGGCCAAGCCGCTGCGTCATGCCATGCATGTCGACGTCTCGGTGGCCCGTGAGCATGCGGAAGAGCGGGTCGCCTCCGCTCTGGCGGCGGGCCGCACCATCGTCGTCCAAGGGACGCACCACTGGACGCTCTCGGATCGCAGCGGCAACCGGGTATGTGTGGCCGCATGGCCGGATGGCTCGGTCGAGCCCTGACGGAGCTCTTCCAGTGGAACTGTGATCAGCTCTCGAAGGAGCCGACCACCTCGCCGTTGAGACGCACTTCGCGCGTCGCTTCCGCCCAGCTGCCCAGAGGGACGACGATCGAGAACGGTTCGACCACCTGGGTGCACTCCTGTTCCCGGCTGGTC
>DASSVE010000082.1:0-24221 GCA_035706345.1 Acidimicrobiia bacterium | reverse complement strand
ACGAGGAGCGTGGCCCTCCAGTCGATAAGGGTCACCAGCCAGGCGGCCAGCGGGATGTAGACGACACTGGCGAACGCACCCCATATGGTCAGTACGGCGATGGCACGGTCCTCGGCGCCAGGACTGACCCGTACTGCGGTGGTCTGGGTCACGTGATAGAAGCCGAGCGAGGCCAGGACGCCGCCCCCGATCGCTCCGGCCACTGCAAACACACCGAGAGTCGGCGCCATGGCAGCCACGGCGAGGGCACCACCACCCACGACGGCGGCAGTGGCGAACACGATGCGACTCCCGAGCCGGTCGAGGAGCCACCCCCCGACCAGTGCGCCGATGCCGGCGATCAAGGCCGAGGTGCTGAAGACGGCCGCCACCGCAGGCTCACTCCAACCGGTGTCGGCGATGATCGGGTCGAGCAGGACGCCGAAGGCGTAGTACCAGCAGCCGTAGACCGCGATCGTGATCAGGCCGAGAACTGCGATCCGACCCCTAGGCATGGCGTTCACCCGTTCTGTGCGGATCCGACGCGCTCAGGGCGCAGCCGACCCGCCCAGAACGGTCAGGATCCATGTATGAAGCGCCAGATCTGCTCGGGCAGCACCGGTACCTGGACGTCGGCGCCGCCGAGGGCGTCCGAGACGGCGTTGAGGACGGCGGGTGTGGAGCCGATGGCACCGGCCTCACCTATCCCTTTGGCTCCCAGCGGGTTGGTCGGGGTGGGCGTGACCGTCTCGTCGAGACCGAAACTGGGCAGGCTCACGGCCGTCGGGAGGAGGTAGTCCATGAACGAGCTGGTTACCAGGTTGCCGTCGGCGTCGTACACCACCCGCTCCCACATGGCCTGCCCGATCCCCTGCGCCAGACCGCCGTGACGCTGTCCCTCTGCGAGCATCGGGTTGACGATGACCCCGGCGTCGTCGACCGCCCACATTCGATCGAGACGCGGTGTCCCCGATTCGGGGTCGATCTCGACGACGGCAAGATGCATCCCGAACGGGTAGTTGAGACCACCGGATCGCAAGTGGACCTCTTCGTCCAGACCCGGGGTCAGGTCCTCGGGGACGTTCCCTGAGATGGCCGCGGTGACGATCTCCTCCCAGGAGACGGAGACATCTGTTCCCTTGACCACCGCCTTGCCCTCGGTGAGCACGATGTCCTCGGCGGACGCCTCGAGGATGTGACCGGCGATCTTGGCTGCCTTCTCGGCCACCTTCTCAGCGGCGGCGAAGCTGGCCGAGCCTCCTTGAGCGATCGACCGCGAGCCCGACGTACCCCATCCGTAGGGCGAGGTGGCGGTGTCGCCTTGCTCGATCCGGACCCGGGAGATGTCGAGACCCAGGACACCCGCCACGAGCTGGGCAAACGAGGTGCGATGCCCCTGGCCCTGGTCCAGGGTCTCCACGTAACAGGTCACGGAGCCGTCGGAGTGGACCTGGATCCGAGCCGCTCCCCAATCCTCGAACCCGCACACCTCGACGTAGGCGGCGAGACCGACCCCGAGCATGCGGCCCTCACGACGGGCCATCTCTTGCTCCCTGCGCAGACCGTCGTAGTCGGCGACCTCGAGCAGACGGTCGAGCGCCTTCTCGTATTCGCCCGTGTCGAAGACGTACCCGCCCATCTCCTTGCCCCCCGAGGAGGCGTAGGGGAACTGGTCGGGCTGGACGAAGTTGCGTCGTCGGACCTCGGCCGGGTCGATCCCGGTGGCCTGTGCCACCACGTCCATGATCCGCTCGATTGTCAGGGTCGCTTCCGGCCGTCCCGCTCCCCGGTAGATCCCCCTGGGGGCACGGTTGGTCCAGACACCGCGCATCCTCCAGCCGTAGACAGGGATGTCGTAGTTGCCGGTCCCCATCCGGGGCGTGAGCTCCATGTAGGACAGGTAGCGATGACGGCATCCCAGGTCGATCAGACTGTCGATCCAGAGCCCTTTGATCTTGCCGTCTCCATCCGCCACCACCTCGTAGCGATGACGCTGAGCCCGTCCGTGGCCGATGGTCAGCATGTGCTCGCGTCGGGTCTCGGCCCACTTCACCGGTCTGCCGGTGCGTCGGGCGGCGATGATCGTCAGATACTCCTCTTCGGCGAGGTCGAACTTGCACCCGAAACCGCCGCCGACGAAGGGGGTGATCACACGGACCGAGGCCTGGTGCAGCCCGAAGTCGGATGCGATCTGCTCTTGCATCAGCTGGGGCGCCTGGGTGGCGAGATGAACGGTGAGCCCGCCCTCTTTCCACTCGGCGATGATGACCCTGTTCTCCATCGGCGCCGGGACCACGCGCGGATGCTCGATGACCCCGCTGAGACGGACCGACCCGTCCACGGCGTCGAAGGCAGCACGGTCCCCTTTCGCCCGGTCGTAGGCGACATTCGTCCCGGACGCCAGATCCGGATGGATCGGGGGCGCCTCGAGGGCCACCTCGACGTCGCCAACGACATCGAGGACCTCATAGTCGACGAACACCAGGTCGGCGGCGTCACGAGCCTGTGCAGCGGTCTCGGCGATCACTGCCACCACAGGATCGCCAGGCATGAGGGCGCGACCCTGCACCAGCGGGTACCTGCGGGGGACGTTTCTGTCGGGTCTCGGTGTCGGGGGCATCACGACGTCGGCGACGTCCTCGGGGGTGATCACCGCCCAGACTCCCGGCGACTCCTCGGCAGCCGAGACATCGATCTCGGTGATGTCCGCATGGGCGAATGGCGAGCGGACCAGGGCCATGTGCAGGGTCCCGGTGGGGAGGAGATCGTCGACGTAACGACCGGCGCCCGACACGAGTGCGGGGTCTTCGCGTCGCTGCACGGGCGCGCCGATGAAGGATGGGATCAGAGATTCGGTAGTCACCGGTGGGAGCCTACCGGCGATTCTCGGCCCGACCGGACCGCCCGGCTACTCGAGCAGGGAGAGGACTGTCGACCGGAAGTCGTTGGGCTGGAACGGCTTGGTCACGAAGGCATCGGCCCCGCCCTCGTTGGCCCGGCGTCTCGACTCCTCCTCCGCGTGGGCGGTGAGGACTACGACGGGGATCGACTTGGTGGTCTCGTCCTTGCGGATGCGATCGAGGACTTCCCAGCCGTCCATGCCGGGCAAACCGATGTCCAGGACGACCAGGTCGGGTGACTCGGAGCTGACTGCGCTCAGACCGGTGCGTCCGTCGTCTCGGGTGATGATCTCGAGATCGGCAGCCCTAAGGCACACCTCGATCAGCCGCCGGATGACCGCGCTGTCCTCAACAATCAGAATGCGTGAGCCCATTGATCCTTCACCTTCGTCTTGAGGCCCCATCCCGGGCCAAGACGGGTATCGGCATCTTCAACAGGCGGGTTTAGACATTCTGAAACACCCTTCCGGCAGGCAGAGTGAGGGTTTCGACGAACTCCTCGAGCTGACGGAGGGTGCGCACTTCATGGACCGAAGTGCAGTGTCTGGCGTAGTAGGACATCGTCGAGTCGCCGGTGTCCCAGTAGGCCATCGGCTCGGGGTTCAGCCACACCAGGGCCCTGGAGGCGCGGGCGACGTCGGCCAGGGCTGCGTCCCGAGGGGGCCGGTAGTTGTTGCGGGCATCGCCGGTGATGATCACGGTCGTGCGAGGCGTCAACTGGCTCCCGTAACGGTTGTAGAAGGTCTCCAGGGAGTTCCCGTAGTCGGAGTGACCGTCGAGCCAGACCACTTCGGCCTCCGTCGTTATGCGGGAGACGGCCGAGGAGAAGTCGATCCCCGGCCCGAAGAAGTCCGTGACCTCGTCGATGGTGTCGACGAAGGCAAACGAGCGCAGCCGTGAGAAGTGGGTTGCCATCGCATGGGTGAATTGGAGCGTGAACCGGGAGAAGGTCGCCATCGAGCCCGAGATGTCGCAGAGCAACCACACCTCGGGGCGATGAGGACGGGGATGCTTGAACTGTGGGTCGGCTGGGACCCCCCCGGTGGCCAATGACTTGCGGACCGTGCGCCGAAAGTCGAGACGGCCTGTTCTCTTCTTCCTCCTCCTCGCCAGCCTGGCCGCCAACTTGCGGGTGAGCGGCCCGATCGCAGCTTCCATCTCGGCCAGATCGGCAGTGGTGGCGTGCATGAGGTCGACGTCCTCGACCAGAGGCCGCCTCAGGGTCTTGGCCACCGCCTCCCGGCCCCGGTCCGCCACGAGGCGACGGCGGATCTCCTCCTGTATCTCCTCGCGAAGACGCTCGATGAGCGCTTCCACCTCCTCCTCGAGGAGCCGCATCTCGAACTCGGAGAGATCCTCCGACCCCGCCAGGGCCTCCAACAACTCTGCTTCCAACCGGGCCAGATCGAGCCGCCTCAGGGTCCGATAGAGGTAATAGGTGCCTCCGACCGGGCGTCCCGGCTCCATCCCGGCGAGACGGTCGACCGCCTCCCGCACTCCCCGGCGGAGTGCCTCCTCGTCGATGCCCATCAGAGCCTCGAGCAGGGCATTGAAGAGCTCCTGCTGGTCGAACTCACCGCCGGCGCCACCCTGGGCGCCGCTCCCGTCCCCTTCGGACGAGCCCGTCTCGAGCGGTTCGGAGCCCTCGTCGACGGGGGGAGGCACCATCGAGAAGTAGATGTCGAATGCGGTGTCGAAGGCCCGCTCGTGACGCAGGTTCTTCACCAGAGTCGCCCGGAGAGTCTCTCTGAGGGCGACACGTCGATCGAGGTCGATGGTCCCCACCGCCTCCAGGGCGTCGATGGCCTCCACCATCGAGACCGGGATGCCGGCCGCTCGCAGCTCGTCGATGAAACCTGTGATGACCGAGAGCACGTCGATCAGCTCGCCGGCGTGGAGGTGAGCTCCTTGGCAGCCTTCTCGATGTCCGCCTGGTACTTCAACAGGACATGGAGGGTGTCGCCGAGCACGGTCTCGTCGACGTCCTCGACCGAGAGGGCGAGCAGCGTGCGAGCCCAATCGATGCTCTCGGAGACCGAGGGGGCCTTCTTCAGGTCGAGACTCCTGATGGAGCGGGCCACCTTGGCCACCTGGGCGGCCAGATGCTCGGACAGACCGGGGACCCGGGCGGTGAGGATCAACTGCTCCCGGGCGGCATCCGGATAGTCGATGTGGAGGAACAAGCAGCGCCGCTTGAGGGCTTCGCTCAGCTCCCTCGTGTTGTTGGAGGTGAGGAACACCAGGGGCCGCGTCGTGGCGGTGATCGTGCCCAACTCCGGGATCGACACCTGGAAATCGGAGAGGATCTCCAGAAGCAGGGCTTCGGTCTCCACCTCGACCCGATCGACCTCGTCGATGAGGAGGACCACCGGCTCGGTGGCCCTGATCGCTGCCAGAAGAGGCCTGGTGAGGAGGAACTCCTCGGAGAAGATGTCGTGGCTGATGGTGTCCCAGTCGTGGTCGACGTCGGACTGGATCCTGAGGAGCTGCTTCTTGTAGTTCCACTCGTACAGCGCCTTGGCTTCGTCGAGCCCCTCGTAGCACTGGAGACGAATCAGGTCACGGCCCGAGACAGCGGCGATCGCCTTGGCCAGCTCGGTCTTACCTACGCCGGCAGGACCTTCCACCAGGACCGGCTTTCCTAGCCGCGCGGCCAGGAACACGACCTGCGCGATTCGATCGTCGGCTAGATAGTCGACCGAGCGCAGGGCATCTGAGACTTCACTTGGGGTTTCGAACATCGCTCTCCGGAATTCGTCTGCACAGTGTACGGAGGACTGGCCCGATGCCTAAGCCCACTCCCCACGGACGCCTCGTTAGCCTGATCGGCCTGTGCGTAGACGATCGGTGAGCCCCCAGTGCGGATAATCATCGTTGGTGCCGGGGCGGTCGGGTCCTATCTGGCGGAACGTCTCTCCGCAGGTGGTCTCGACGTCGTGGTCATCGACGACAACGAGCAGAGGGCGACGGAGCTCCAGGAGACGATCGACGCCCTGGTGCTTCACGGCAACGGGGCCAGCGCCAGCATGCTGGAAGAGGCCGGGGCAGCCGAAACCGACCTGCTCATCGCGGTCACCAACTCCGACGGCGCCAACATTCTCGCCTGTCACGCCGCCACCGAGCTGGGGGTCCCGGCCACGGTCGCACGGATCGAGGACGAAGAGCTCCGCGAGGGCGCCGACCGGCTCGGAGTCGACATGATCATCGACCCGTCGGCCACGGCCGCCGAGGAGCTGGCGGGTCTGGTCGGTCTCGGCGGCGCCAGTGAGATGATCGAGTTCGCCGATGGCAAGTTGATCATGGTGGGCGGCCGGGTGACTCCCAATGCCCCGATCACCGGGGGGCCGCTTCGAGAGCTGAGGCTGCGGGAAGCAGAGTGGGGATGGGTAGTTGCTGCCCTGGTCCGGGAGGGGCGGACCATTGTCGCCCACGGGGATACCGAGGTCCGTGCCGGGGACCACGCCCTCCTGATGACGACGGCGGACCGGGTCGACGACGCCATTCGCATGCTCGGCCTCAAGCGTCGCCACATCGAACGGGCCGTGATCGTGGGCAGCACGCGGCTTGCAGAGCTCACCTGCGACGTGATGGAGAGGTCCGGTCTCTCCGCGGTCATGATCGACGAGAACAGGAGTCGCTGCGCCTATCTGGCAGAGCAGCACCCCAAGGCGCTGGTGATCAACGGCGATCCCACCGACCCCGATGTCCTCGCCGAACTGGAGCTAGGCGAGAACGACGTCATGCTCGCTCTGTCCGGGTGGGACGAGGTCAACATGATGAGCTGTCTGGTGGCCAAGGCCAGCGGTGTCGGTATGGCCATATCCCGCTTCTATCGACTCGCTTACATCGGTCTTCTCGGCGGGCACGGGATCGACGCCGCGGTCTCCGCCCGTCTCATGGCCGCCTCGGCGATCCTGCGGTTCGTCCGACAAGGCCGCGTGGAGCAGGTGGTGGCCTTCACGGACACCGATGCCGAGGCCATCGAGATCGAGGTGTCCGAGGGCTCGGCCGCCATCGGGAAGCCCCTGAGGGAGCTGGATCTCCCCCTTGGTGTCACCGTGGGCGGGATCTCGCGAAGAGAGACCACATTCGTGCCTGACGGCTCCACAGTGATCAGGGCCGGCGATCACATCATCTTCTTCTCGCTTCCGGCGGACATCGCCCGATCGTCTCAGCTCTTCACGGCATGACCACCCGGAGACCGGGTCCCATCACCAAGCTGATGAAGACAGTCGCCTACGTGCTGGGGTCGGCTCTGATTTACGTGGGCGGCGGCATGCTCGTGTCGGCCGGGGTCTCGATCCTCTACGGCGAGCGGAGCGCGGCGGCGCAGATCACGGCTGCCGCGGCCTTGACCGCCTTGGCCGGGTATCTGACCCGCCGGACGGTCCCTCGCCCGGAGCGGATCACGGTGAAACAAGGGTTCGTGACCGTCGGCCTGGCCTGGTTCGTCTTCTCCTTGTTCGGGGCGCTCCCGTACCTGTTCACCGGTTCGATCCCCAGCGTCACCGACGCCGTCTTCGAGAGCGCCTCGGGATTCACCACGACCGGGGCGTCGGTGCTCCCCGACCCGCGAATCCTCCCCCACGGCGTCTCCTTCTGGCGCGCCGTCACCCAATGGCTGGGCGGCATGGGGGTCATCGTGCTCGGCGTGACTGTTCTCCCGTTCCTGGGCACGGGTGGCATCCAGCTGGCGCAGGCGGAGTCACCGGGACCGACCCTGGACCGTCTCGCCCCGCGCTTCCGGGAGACGGCGAAGCGGCTCTGGCTGGTTTACCTGACACTCACTGCTCTGCTGGTGGCGCTGCTGCTGCCCGGGGACATGGACGGGTTTCAATCGGTGATTCACGCCCTCGCCACGGTGGCCACCGGCGGCTTCGGGTTGGAGCCCGACTCGGTGGCCGGGTTCTCCGCATACACCCAGTGGATCATCACCGTGTTCATGTTCGTGGCGGGGGTGTCCTTCGCCCTCCACTTCAAGGCCTGGAACCGGCCCGTGGAGTACGTGCGAAACGCGGAGTTCCGGCTCTACACCGCGATAACGGTGACCGCCATCGTCATCATCGCCGGAGGGCTCATCACAGATTTCGGCACCGGTGAGGCGGTGCGCACCGCGGCTTTCAACTCGGTTTCGCTGATAACCACCACGGGGTTCGCCACTGCCGACTTCGCAACCTGGCGCCCCGCCCTTCAGATCATGGTGGTTGGTCTGATGTTCGTCGGCGGTATGGCCGGGTCCACCGCCGGCGCTCTGAAGACCTTCCGCATCGGGGTGCTATCCAAAGCAGCCTTCGCCGACCTGCGCCGTCTGGTCTACCCCAGGGCGGTGCTGGCCACTCATTTCGGGCGTCAGAAGGTGCCCGAGCCCGTCATCGAGGCGGTGCAGTCGTTCTTCCTCTTCTACATGTTCCTGTTCATGACCGCCACGTTCGGGCTGGCGTTCATCGACGCCAACCTGACCGAAGGTCTGGACCTGGTGACCGCGACCAGCGCAGTGGCCTCGGCGCTCGGGAACGTCGGGCCCGGTCTGGGCGCTGTGGGCCCGGCCTCGAACTATGCCGGTCTGCCCGATCTGGCAAAGTGGCTGCTGGGTGGTCTGATGATCGTGGGCCGCTTGGAGATCTTCCCGATCCTGGTGCTGTTCACCCCCGACCTCTGGCGGAAGTAGGGGCTACTCCTCTTCGAAGCGATCGGGCTCGAACTCGAAGGCGAGATCACCGATCCGGACCTCGTCGCCGGCCACCGCCCCGGCCTCCGTCAATGCGGCGTCGACTCCGAGACGGGCCAGACGACGGGCAGCCATGTCGGCCGCCTCCGGCAACGTCAGGTCGGCGAAGGCAACCGCGCGCTCCGCCGCACGCCCCGAGACCCTCCACGCGTCGCCCTCACGCGTGATGGTGAACGTGGGGCCTAGTGGCCGGTGCAGGATGAAGCCACGTCGCTCCGGCGCCTCCCGCTTCGCCAGATCGACCAGGTCCGCAATGGCGTGGAGCGCCTGCCGGATGCCGTCACCCGTGAGCGCAGACACCGGCAGGGCCCCTAACTCGCCCGCCGGTTCTCTCGCCCCCTCCAGGTCGCTCTTGTTCATCAACACGAGCGAAGGACGTGCTGCCAACTCCGGGGAGTAGGCCGCGATCTCACGATGCAGGATCTCCAGTTGCTCCGCCGGCGGCACCACCTGGGTCTCGGACGGGTCGAGCACTATCACGAGGACACGGGCCCGTTCGGTGTGACGGAGGAACTCGTGGCCCAGACCGCGCCCCTGTGCCGCACCTTCGATGAGGCCGGGGATGTCGGCGAGGACGAACTCCCGACCACCCAAGCTGACCACACCCAGATTGGGCTCCAACGTGGTGAAGGGGTAGTCGGCGATCTTCGGCTTGGCGGCGCTCACCCTCGAGATGAAGGTCGACTTACCGGCGTTCGGGAATCCGATCAGGGCGGCGTCGGCGAGCAGTTTCAATTCGAGGGTGAACCACTCCTGAGCGCCGTACTCCCCCTGCTCGGCGATGGCCGGCGCCCGGTTGGACGGGCTGACGAAGGCGGCGTTCCCCAGGCCTCCCCGGCCCCCCTTCACCGCCACCACCTGCTGGCCTTCCTCCACCAGGTCGGCGATGACAACACCGTGGTCATCGATCACCACCGTGCCCAGCGGCACCGGCAGTATGAGGTCCTCGCCCTTCTTCCCGTGGCGGAAATCACCCTCCCCGTGGCTGCCGTGGCCGGCGGCGTAGTGGGGGTTGCGCCTGTAGCGGAGCAGGCTGGCCACCGAGGAGTCGGCCCTGAGAATCACCGAGCCGCCCGCGCCGCCGTTGCCCCCGGTGGGACGGCCCCGAGGTCGTCCCTTGACCCTCTCAAACGAAGCAACCCCCGCACCGCCGTTGCCGGCGCGGAGGCTGACTCGAACCCGGTCAACGAACACGACCGGAGACGCTAACGCTGACGGCTATTCGCCGATGACCGAAACCTGACGACGGTTGTTGCGAACCGCGTACTTGACGGTTCCGGGAGCCGTGGCGAACAGGGTGTCGTCGCTGCCCCTGGCTACGTTCTCGCCAGGGTGGATCCTGGTTCCTCGCTGACGGACGATGATCGCCCCGGCGTTGACGAACTGGCCGTCGAACACCTTGGCTCCCAGCCGCTGGGCGGTGGAATCACGCCCGTTCTTGGAGGATCCGCCTGCTTTGGTCTTGGACATTTCGACTACTCCTCTTCCGAGACGGCTGCCTCGGCCTTCTTCTTGGCCGCGCTCTTCTTGGCGGCGGCCGGCAGCTTGATCCCGGTTATCTCGATCCGGGTGTACTTCTGACGGTGACCTTGACGCCGCCGGTACCCGGTCTTGTTCTTGTACTTGAAGATGTCGACCTTCGGTCCTGCGGTCTCCCCCAGCACCTTGGCGGTGACCGAAGCCTTGGCCAAGGCGGCGCGATCGGAAACGGCGTTGCCTTCGTCGTCCACCACCAGAAGCGGGGTGAAGGTCAGCTTGTCGTCTTCGGTCCTGATGCGCTCGACTTCGAGCACGTCACCCGACTGCACTTTGGCTTGTTTGCCACCTGCGCGGATGATGGCGTACATGGGGAAACCTCTCTGAAAGGGGGAGGAAAAACCTGGTCAAATGGTACCGACTTCCCCGGGTTGGGCAAAGCCGGGGCTGTCTACACCTCGATCTCGGCGTTGGCTGTCTCCACGGCTGACGGGGTGCTGGAGCTGAACGTCTCCTCGATGATCACTCCCCGGCCCGAGCAGTGCTCGCATTTGTGGGAGAACTGCTCGAGAAGCCCCGCCGAGACGTTCTTGCGGGTCATCTCTACGAGACCCAGATGGGAGACGTCGAACACCTGGGTCCTGGTCTTGTCCTTGGCCAGGGTCTCCTTGAGGCGTCGAAGCACCTTCTGCTGGTTCTCCACGGTCTCCATGTCGATGAAGTCGATGACGATGATGCCGCCGATGTCACGGAGACGGAGTTGACGCCCGATCTCCTCGGCAGCCTCGAGGTTGTTCTGCAGGACCGTGTCCTCGAGCGTGCTCGACCCGACGAACTTCCCGGTGTTGACGTCGATGACGGTGAGCGCCTCGGTGCGGTCGATCACGAGATGACCACCGGAGGGGAGGAAGACTTTGCGGTCGAGTGCCTTCTTGAGCTGGTCGTCCACGTGGTACCGGTCGAACAGGGCGATCTCGTCCTCGTAGAGGTGGACCTTGCTGACCAGATCGGGAGCGGTCGACTGCAGATACCCGATCACGGTGTCGTACGCGCTCTTGTCGTCGATCATCAGCTTGCGGAAGTCGGCTGTGAAGTGCTCCCGGATCACCTTGATCAGCAGATCGGGCTCCTGATGGATGAGTCTGGGGGCTTCGCCCTTCTCGGCCTCCTCGCGAATCGTCGCCCACTGTTTGGTCAGCCGCGATATGTCGGCGGCCAGTTCCTCGGCAGAGGCGTGCAGGGCGGCGGTGCGGACGATGACTCCGAACCCGGGCGGACGGACCTGGTTGATGACGTCTCGAAGACGGGTGCGGTCCGCATCGGGGAGACGACGGCTGATGCCGACGCTGTCCGAATCGGGCACGAGCACGAGATAACGGCCGGGCAGCGAAGGAGTCCCGGTGAGCCGGGCGCCCTTGGCGCCCATGGCGTCCTTGGTCACCTGGACCAGGACCTTGTCGCCTTCCTTGAGCACGTCCTCGATCCTCTTGCCGTTGCGGCCCCCGTTGCGCCGTCCGGAAGCGGACACGTCGGAGGCGTAGAGGACGCCGTTCTTGGAGGCTCCGAAGTCGAGGAAGGCGGCTTCCATTCCCGGGAGGACGTTTCGGGCGATGGCGAGGTAGATGTTTCCCGCCACCGAATTGGTGTCCTCCTTGGCGACGTAGTGCTCGACGAGCACGGGGCCTTCCAGGATCACGATCTGCGTCTTGTTGCCGTTGACGCTGACCAGCATCTGCTTTCGGGCCGACTCGTTGGGGACGATGATCTCGTCGTCGGACGGGCGTCTCGACCTCGTGCGTGAGGTGGATAGACCGTTGCGAGCCTGACCCTGCTGCTGTTTCTTGTTTCTCTTACGGGTCTTGTCCGGCTTGGGTTTCGCCGGCACCGGGGCTTCTACCCTCCGCACCTGGACCTTCTGGCCTTTCACGGTGACCGTCTTGACCTTCTCGACGGTGCCGGCCGCGGAGGATTTGCGGACGATCTCTGGGCCCCTTCTGCGGAACAGAGCCATTTGTGTTCACTCCTCTAGATGTGTGTGGTCGTACGCCCTATTTCCTGGCGGGACACGACCGGAAAAAAGTCGAAAGCGGCAGACGTCGAGGTGGAAGCTCGAAACGCCTCCCGACCTAGCCAGTCTAACAGGCGGGGGTGGCCATGACTAGACAGCGTCCAGACCGAGCCTGGGCTGTTCCGGCTCGCTGGGGTCGTAACACATGCGGCATCGAGCCTCGTAGGCGTCCTGCGCCCCCAGCACCACGAGATCGTCGGACTGGACGATGCGCTGGGTGTAGAGGGCGGGGCCGCCGCATCGGTGGCAGACCGCCAGCATCTTGGTGACGTACTCTGCTCGGTCGCACAGCGACGGGATCGGCTCGAACGGTCGCCGCAGATAGTCCGTGTCCAGACCGGCCACGATGACCTGCTTTCCGGTGGCGGCCAGATTGTCGACCACCTCCACCAACCCCTCATCGAAGAACTGGCCCTCGTCGACCCCGATCACCCGGGTTCGGTCGTCGACGGCGCGCACCAACTCGGTCGAGTCGGACACCGGCTGGGCATCGACTTTCCATGCCGAGTGCGACACGACCTCGGTGTCGGCGTACCTGTTGTCCAGTTGCGGTTTGAACACCTGGACGGGGATCCGGGCGATCTGTGACCGGGTGACCCGGCGGATCAGCTCCTCGCTCTTGCCGCTGAACATGGGGCCGCAGATGACCTCGACCCACCCCTCATGACTCCGCCGATACACAGCTGCGAGGCTAACGCAGGTTTTCTCTAGGCGATCCGTTCCAGATACGGGACTCCACTCAGGTGAGCTGGTTCTCGCCCGGGACCGGGGTGCGCATCAGCCAGATGGAGTTGGCGATGCCCAGGGCGAGCGACATGGCCATGTAGAACGAGCCGCCCTGGCTCAGGAACGGGAGCGGGATGCCGGTCACCGGCATGATGCCGATGGTCATCCCGATGTTGATGAAGGCGTGGAACACGATCATGGCCGCGATCCCGGCAGCGATGAGGGCACCGAACCGGTCCCGGGCGTTGCTGGCAATGACCAGGAGACGCCAGACGATGATGACGAAGGCAACGATCACCAGGAGACCACCCAGCAAGCCCAACTGCTCGGCGACTGCCGTGAAGATGAAGTCCGTCTCCTGCTCGGGCACGTACTGGAAGGCTGTCAGGGAGTCGTCGGCGAATAGCCCGGTCCCGAACAGCTGGCCTGAGCCGATGGCGTTCTTCGACTGCTGGAGCTGATATCCGATCCCTTGGGGGTCGATCTCCGGGTTGAACAGCACCTCGATCCGGTTCATCTGATAATCGCTCAAGAGGTGCAACTGGACCACGGCGATGACACCGATGGCCACCAAGGTGGTCAGCACCGCCAGCTGCCGCCAGCTCGCCCCCGCCAGGAACAGCATCACGAAGAGGATGAAGCCAAAGACCAGCGATGTGCCCAGGTCGGGCTCGCGCAGGATGAGGTAACCGGGCACGGCCACCAGGACGATCGCCTGCAGCATCTTGGTCCAGGTCAGGGTGCGCGGTGTCGTCAACTCGTCACGTGACGCAGGTGGCGCCAGCAGTGAGGCCAAGGCCACGATGACCACCACCTTGGCGAACTCGGCGGGCTGGAGATTGAAGAACCCAAGCGGGATCCACCGGTTCACGTTCTCGATCTTGGGAAAGAAGAACACCGCTATCAGCAGGACCAGCATCACGATCGACGCCGCGGGAATGATCCCCCGGTACTCCCGGTAGTCGATGTTCGAGGTGATCAGGAACAGGAGCAGACCTGCCGCCACGAAGATCATCTGGCGCTCCATCGAGAACGTCCCTGTGTTCCGGGTGGCCGAGTAGATCATCAGCAGGCCGAAGCCAGAGAGGGCGAGCGCCGTGCCGAGCAGCATCCAGTCGGTCCGGTTGTTGCGGCGCACCACGCCAAGCTCACGGATCCTGTTGAGCACGGCTGTCATCAGTCCGCCCTGTCTCCGGCGATGATCGGGGTCGGTTCGTTGCCCATCAGGTACTGAAGGATGTGGCGGGCGACCGGCGCTGCGATGGCACCGCCGGAACCGCCCTCCTCGATGATCACGGCCACCACGTACCGGGGGTTGTCGATGGGGGCGACACCGATGAACCAGGCGTGGTTGTCCCTGGTCTTGGTGGTCTGACCGGTGCCGGTCTTGCCACCGATCACGTCGAGCCCGGGACCGAATTCCCTGAAAGCAGCCGCCGCAGTTCCGTTGGTGACCACACCGTTCAGGTCGGCCAGCAGCTGCTGTCTGGTCTGCTCGCTGATCTCGACCTGGTTCACCTCTGGTGCGGTGATGTCCTCCACGATGTCGCCATTCGCATCGACCACCTTGTCGACGACCCTGGGCTCCATCACCTTGCCGCCGTTGGCCAGGATGGCGTAGGAGACGGCAGCTTGCAGCGGGGTAGCCGTGAACGCACCCTGACCGATGGCGAAGTCCATCAGGTCTCCACCGAACCATGGGCTGGCCAGCTCCGGGGCGAGACGGCTCGGATCCAGACGGGGCGGCTCCTCGGGATTGGCGAGCTGGTATTCCTTCCACTCCTCGAAGAGCTCACGGGTGGGGACGATCCCGGCGGCCTCGTTGCCCAGATCGATGCCGGTCTCCTTCCCATACCCGAGCGACATGGCCCACTCCTGGATGACGTTCTCGCCGACCTCGTCCCGATGCTGCCAGGTTCCCAGACCGAGCGACCAGAAGAAGATGTTGCAGGACTGCTGGAGAGCGCCGTGGATGTCGAGCCAGCCCTTGTTGCCCGGGTGGTACCAGTCGTTCCGGATCTGGGCAGATCCGACGGAGAGCCCGGGCAGCTCGAGCTGGCCGTCACAATGGATCTCGCGGTTCTCGGCGTCCACTCCCTCGATGTCTTCGGGGAACGGGAGATTCTCTTCCTGGATGGCGGTGTAGGTGATCGCCTTGAATGTCGAGGCGGGCGGATAGAGACCACTCACCGCCAGGTTGTTGAAGGCGAGGGTCTCGTTGAGCGTGGTGAAGGTCTCGTTGTCGATCCCGGCCACGAACACCTGGGGATCGAAGTCGGGCACCGAGGCCAGCGCCAGGACCTCGAACGTCTGGGGGTCGATGACCACGGCGGCCGCCCGGCTGGTCTCGCTGAACACGTCCTCCCCCTCGGCGCGGAGATCGTCCTTGACCTCGTTGGAGAGGTCGATGCCATCCTGGAGGGCGAGCTCGACGACCTGCTGTAGCTCGGAGTCGATTGTCAGTAAGAGTGAGTTGCCCGGGACCGGGTCGACGGCGGGGCGCTGCTCGATGATCTTCCCCCGGCGTACCCGGTACTCCTGTCTCCCGGAAGTGCCCTGGAGCTGGTCGTCGTAGTAGGCCTCGACACCGAGCTTCCCGATACGCACCGAGGGATCGAGATCCTCCCTCTCCTCCAGGTCCTCCTGATCGGGAAGACCGAGGTGACCGATCACGTGGGCCATGGTGTCGCCGGTCAGATAGACCCGCTCGGGCACCTTGACGATCTCGACTCCGGGAAGCTCGCCGAGCTGTTCGGTGATCTGATAGGCCAGGTCGTTGTCGACGGTGGTCACCTCGAAACGCCCGTTGGTTCCCGCCTCGTCGTACAGGGCTTCCAGGCTCGCCCGGTCGATGGCCAGGATGGAGGAGAGTCGCGAGATCAGCTGGTCGCGCTGATCGGGCTGGACGAAGGTGCGGTCGATGAACACGGCCGGCACGGAACGGTTGGTCACGAGCAGGTTGCCGTTGCGGTCGAAGATCTCGCCCCGGGCGGCAAACGAGGTCTTGCTCAGCCACGTCTGCTCTTCGGCGGCTTCGGCGATGGCGGGGCCGATGGCCACCTGCACGTACCAGAGCCGGAGCCCGATGACCGAGAACATGACCACGAAGATCAAGCCCAGGATCGTGAGTCTGACTGCGAACTTCATACGTATCTGAAGGCGGTCGTGTCCCGGTCTACAAGACGGACGAACAAGGGAGCGAAGATCAATGCCAGGACGGTGTTGGCGATCGGCACCAGGTAGAGCCGGTCGGTCACCCCTTCGCCAAGCAGCACGGTCTGGTTGAAGAGGGTTCCCACCAGGATCAGCAGCACGACGCCGGCCAGTGTGAGCAGCCCTGTCCAAACCCCTGTGATGATTCGTCCCACGTCGGCACGTTCACGGGTGCGTATGCCCAGATAGGCGACCATGGTGAAGACCATCGCCCGTAACCCCAGGACCGCCGACCCCAGCAGGTCCACCGCCAGGCCGGACATGAAAGCTAGGGCGAGGATCAGCTCGGGGCGGAGCCGGGTCAGACAGAACATGATCACCACCAACAGCACCAGATCGGGTGTGAACAGGGTCGTCTGGCTGAACAGTGTCGTTTGCAGGACCACGGCAAGAAGGAGGATCAGCCCGACGATGATCACCGATCGCATCCTCATCAGCCGTCTCCCTCGGACGTCGACGCCGTCGTGGATGCCGGAACCGTGGTCGAAGTGGTCGTGGTCGTCGTCGGCTCGGTGACGGCGGTGATCGGGTCAGGTGGCCAGGCGAGCACCACCACCACTCTGAGGGTGTCGGGCTGGACGTAGGGCTCGACCTCGGTCGAGAGCGTGTCGTTGGTCGGGGCGGCATCGGCGATCACCTCGCCCACCGGATAACCGGCCGGGAAGCGAACCGAGCCCGACGAGGTCACGACACGGTCACCGATGAACACCGGCTCCTCGGCATCCAGTTCCAGACGCATGATGTTGGTGTCGATCTGGGGCATGACCACCCCGACCTGGGCGCCCACCGCCACTGCCACGCCGCCGGGACCGACAGTGATCGGGACGATGGTGGCCGTGCCGACGGTGACCTGTTCCACCGTGCCCACCACGTACCCGCTGGTGTCGACCACCGGCTGACCGACCACGATCCCATCCGCCGTTCCCTTGTCGATGATCAGGGACCCCTCGAGCGCGGGCTGGCCGATCACCTGGGCGACTGTGCGTCCGATCGCGGTACCGGTCGCCTCGAGACGATAGAGCTGCTCGTAGAGCTCGAGCCGGGCGAGGTCGTCGTCCACGGCGACGAGTGCCGCCTGCGCCTCTGCCAGATCCTGCTGGAGGGCGCGGTTCTGCTCGCGCAGCGTGGCCACGTTGGTTAGGGAGTCGATGACGTCCACCACGGGGTTGACTACGAAGGCCGCTCCCTTCTGGAGTGGGGCCACCATCGACTGGGTCCCGGTGCGGAGCAGTCCGGTCACTCCCCCGCCTTCGGACCGGACGTCGAACGTCATGAGCAGGAGCCCGAGTACGAGAAGGGTGATGAGGGTGGGGAAAGTGCGATCGCCCGGCTGCCGGCTCAGCATGACTCAAGACGGGTGTAAGGGTTCATGGTCTGGCGGAAGACACCAACACGTTGTGCAGTGTGTCGAACTCCTCCAGGCATTTCCCCGAACCGAGAACCACCGATTGCAGCGGCTGGGCCGCCGTGACGATGGGCATCCCCGTCTCGTGGGCCAGACGGTGGTCCAGCCCGACTAATAGCGACCCTCCTCCAGTGAGCACGATCCCTCGCTCCACGATGTCGGCCGCGAGCTCGGGCGGTGTCTTGTCGAGGGTGTACTTGACCGCATCGACGATGGCCTGGGTGGGCTCCTCGATCGCCTCCCTGACCTCCTGGCTGGTGAGCAGGATGGTCTTGGGGAGACCGGTCACCAGGTCGCGGCCACGAACTTCGGCTGATGGCTCGTCGGAGTAGGGCCAGGCCGATCCGACCGCGATTTTCAGCTGCTCGGCGGTCCTCTCGCCGACCAGCACGTTGTGTTCCTTCTTGACCCAGTCGATGATGGCGGAGTCGAGCTCGTCTCCACCGACCCGTATCGACCTGGACACGACGATGCCGCCGAGGGAGATGACGGCCACTTCGGTGGTGCCTCCACCGATGTCGACGACCATGGATCCCGAAGGCTCACCAATGGGAAGCCCCGATCCGATGGCGGCGGCCATGGGCTCCTCGATCGTGTAAGCCCTGCGCGCGCCGGCGTGATAGGCGGCCTCCTCGACCGCCCGGCGCTCCACCGGTGTGATGCCGGAAGGCACACAGACCACGATGCGGGGACGGGCCCACTTGCGACGGTGCACCTTCTGGATGAAATAGCGCAGCATCTTCTCGGTGATGTCGAAGTCGGCGATGACCCCGTCGCGAAGCGGCCGGATGGCGGTGATGTTGGCCGGGGTGCGCCCGATCATCCGCTTGGCCTCCATGCCGACGGCGAGCGCCTTGTTGTTCTGCGAGTTGATCGCGACCACCGAGGGCTCGTTGAGCACGATCCCGCCACCGCGCACATACACCAGCGTGTTGGCGGTTCCGAGGTCGATGGCCATGTCCTGGCCAGCGAATGAAAGAAGGGTTTCAGCCATACAGGGGAATACTCCCGGGCGGACTCACGGGATTGTAGAGGTGTGGCGCATCTTCTGCATCGTCGGGCCGCAGCGACGGGTCACGACCGGTCCTGGCATGGCCGACGATGCTCATCCGAAGAAGATCTCGAGCTCTCTGGCGGCGCTCTCGACGGAGTCCGACCCGTGGACGATGTTCTCGGTCACTACCAGTCCCAGGTCGCCACGGATAGTGCCGGGGGCGGCCTGTTTGGGGTCCGTGGCGCCCATGATGGTCCGGCACACGGCGACGGCTTCCTCGCCGGACCACTCCATCGCCACCACCGGGCCCGAGGTGATGAAGGCGAGCAACTCGGGGAAGAAGGGCTTGTCGACGTGCTCGGCGTAGTGAGTGCGGGCCATGGTGTCGGTGATCGTGAGACCCCTGATGCGCTCCAGACGGAGACCCTTGCGCTCGAATCGGGTTATCACCTCGCCCACCAGGCCGCGGGCGACACCGTCGGGTTTCACCATGATGAATGTGTGTTCGACCGGCATAGAGCGCTAACGCTAGAGATATGCGCCGCCCCGGGCGAAAGCCCGATCGGTCAAGTGAGCAGATCGCGAACCGCCCCCACCAGGTAGAGCGAGCCGGTGGCGAGCACCGCGCCTTGGGCGCCGGCCTCGGCCCGGGCCATGTCGAGCCCGTATTCGACAGTCTCCGCCGGGACCACGGGGATGTCGGGGAGCACCTTCGCCACTCGCTGCGCCAACTCGACGGCGGGCACGGCCTTCTTCTCCTCGACCGCGGTGGTGATGATGCCGGCCGCCACCGGCGCCAGGCGTTCGGCCATCAGCTCCACGTTCTTGTCACCCATGACCCCGAACAGAAGCTGCCATCGGGTGGTCGGGTATTCCTCCTGGAGCGATTCGACCAGAGTCTCGATGCCGTCGGCGTTGTGCGCCCCGTCCACCATGATGAATGGGGAGGACGCCAGCGGCTCCATTCGCCCCGGGGCGGTGGCCACCGCGGCCGCATCCCGCAGGGCCTCGGGATCCAGCTCCCGGCCCACCAGCGCCTCGGCGGCGGCGATGGCTATGGCCAGGTTGTCGAGCTGATACCGGCCGTGAAGCGGCAGGAAGATGTCCTCATAAGTGTGTTCCGCCCCCTTGATCGTGGCCAGCCAGCCGCCTACCCCCCGCTCGTAGCTCTCGATGCCGAAGTCCCGGTCGAACCGACGGTGCTGGATCCCCAGCGTTCGTGCCGTTCGCTCTGCCTCCTCGGCGGCAGCGTCAGGCAGATGACCGGTGACCAGGATCGAGCTGGGACCGGCGATGGCCAGCTTCTCGGCGGCGATCTGGCTGATCTCCTCCCCGAGGAACTCGGTGTGATCGATCCCGATCGAGGTGACGACGCACACGTCGGCGTCGACGACGTTGGTCGAGTCGAGCCGGCCGCCGAGACCCACTTCGATGACGGCGGCGTTTACCGCCTGCTCGGCGAAGAAGGCGAAGGCGGCCGCGGTCGTGATCTCGAAATAGGTGTTCGGGATCTCGCCGGCGTTCTCCCTCAGGTCGGCGAAGGCGGCCACGTCAGAGATGGCGAGAGCGAACTCCTGGCTGGTGGACGTCCGCCCGTTCACCGCCAGCCGCTCCTCGATGTGCTGGAGATGCGGGGAGGTGTAGGTGCCGGTGGTGAGACCGTGAGCCACCAGGATCAGCGTGGCGAGCCGGGCCGTGGACGTCTTTCCGTTGGTGCCGGCCACGTGGATTATCGGGTAGCCCTCGTGTGGCCGGCCCATGAGGTCGAGGAGGTCTTCGATCCGCTCGGTGCCCGGTTTGCCGCCGAGCGCTATGTGCCTGTCGACGTAGGCGATCGCTTGTTCGTAGTTCATAAGTGAAGCCCCGGGGAGGTTAGGCCCCGGGGCTTCGTTTGCTCACTCTGTGGTTGTGAGACTCAGTGACTGTCCTCCCGACGTCGTGATGTAGCCACCACCACGAACCCGGTGCCGAGCAGGACTGCGGCGACGGCCGCCAGGATGTCCGCATCGAGCCCGGTGAACGGAAGCTCGTCGACGTCGTCGACCTCGTCGACGATCTCGCCGCCCAGGACCTCGTCCGGCGGGTTGGCCGAGCAGGTCGGGTTCGCCGGCGGGTAGACCACCGTGATCGGCCCTGAGGTCGGGTTCACCTCGAGCGTGACGGTGGCACCGGTCTGGCGGGCCCACAGGAACCCGTCGTCCTTCTGCACCCACTTGCCGTTCTCGAAGACCCAGCCGGGCCAATCCGTCGGATCACCCGAGGAGTCGACCCGGGCACCCGGCCAGAGCACCCGACCCGACATCGGCAAGCCGGTGTACTGGTGGGCGCTGTCGGCAGGATTGCGCTCCACGCCATTTGCGTCGAACCAGTGGATGGTCACCGTGTCTGCTCCCGGGGCTACGTCCCCGGTCACCGTTGCGGTGTACTCGAGGTACGGCGTGTCGTTGTCACAGAGCCCTCGCGCGGTGACCGTGATCGCGGGTGTGCAGTCCTCGATGACGATCGTGGCCTCAGCTGCCGGAGAGCCCGGCGCCAGCACGAACCCGTCGTCCAGGGTCACCGTGTACGGGTAGCTGCCCGCCGCACCGACACCGATCGAGAACGGGCCCGTGGCGGTGAGCGTCTGGCCGGCGACTTCCAGGGTCACGCCTTCCCCGAGGTTGCCCGAGATGGTGAACCCGGCCGCGTCGTTGCTGGCGGCGCAATTGCCGCTGATCGTGAACGTCGTCGACGCCAGGACCTCCTGACAGTCAGGATCGCTCATCGCGTCCAGCTGGGTCTCGTACAGGGTCCCGTCGAAGTTGGTGGCGTCCGGGATGAACACCGCTGACCCGTCGACACACGCCCAACCTGACGGCGGGGGTGGCGGGGCGCAGTCCGGATCGTTGGCGGCCTCTTCCTCGGTGTCGTACAGAGTGCCCTGGTATCCGCTGGCGTCCTGCATGAAGAACACGTCACCGTTCTGACACACCCAGCCCGACGGTGGCGGTGTGCAGTCGTCGATGTTGACGGAGCCCGAAGCGTCCGGTGACCCCCCGGAGAGGAAATAGCCGTCCGCGACGGTCACGTCGTAGTCGTAGTCACCCGCGCCACCGACGTTCACCGAGAACGGACCTGCGGTGTTGATCGTCTGACCCGCCACCTCGAGGGTGAGCCCCTCACCGAGCTGGCCCGAGATCGTGTAGGTCGCCGCGTCGTCGAAGAGACAGGAACCGGAGATCGAGAACGTGGTCGGTACTGGCTCTTCGGGCTCACCCGTGCAGAGGGTGATGTGGCTCAGGCCGTAGTACTTGCCACTGTTCGAGTTGAGCGGGGCATGGAGTCCCGTTCCACTGAACGCCCCCGTGTAGTCGTACACGTTGGCTCCAGGGCCGCCTTTGGCGATCACCTGGAAGACGGGCAGTGTGCTCGTCCAATCGAAGGTCGGGCCCGACCCGGTGTTGTTGACGGTGATCGTGTAATCGTCGTTGGGCCCGAACGTCCCGCTCGACACCGGCTCGATCTTGTATTCGTTGAGACCGTTGGGACAGGACGGGTTGAAACAGTCCTGACTCACCGTGAACGGTGCGGTCGTGGCGGCGGGGTGATCGTTTCCACCCGACACGCCATTCGCCCAGTTGCCGACCACCTGCGAGCGCACGCGAATCGACTGGCCCCAATAGGCGTCGCCCGAGAACGTACCGCTGAAGGTGTAGTTGTTTCCAGCGTTGTACGCGCCTGAGGCGACCTGTGTCCAGGGACCACCATTGACACTGACCTCGATGATCACGTTGTTGTGTGCTGACCCGATCTGCCAACTGGTCGAGGTGTACTGGATGTAGACCTCGCGATCGACACACGTCGTGTTGGCGGTAGTGATCGGATGATGGGCCTGCGCCGGCTCGGCGAAGATCACCATCATCGACAGCAGCACGGCAATCGCTGACATGAGCGCGACAAAGCGCTCGGACTTACGGTTACGAACAATGGTGGCAAAGCTCATAGCTCACCACCCGGCGTCGGACAGCCCGCGTCCGACTGGCTTCCCAGCCTCTTCATTTGGCCTATCCCTTCAATCCATCTGGGACAGGTCGGTCTCACCACTGGCTCGGCCGGACCGAGGTGACCGCATTACAGACCCGGCTTCGCTGCCTCCCTATTTCCCCTACTCGGGTTGGCCACTCTGAGTGGCCATTGCTCGCACAGTGTTGTCACCGTGCGCGTTTTGTCAATCCACCAATTGACGGAACCCAAGGTAGTGGGCAATTAAGCAGCGACAAGATCTATCCGCTGGGCCGAGCGACCCAATTCATTCGCGAACTGGGGCAGTCGAGCCGGCCGGATCAGGCGGAGCGCTCGGTGGGCTCGGCCACCCGGGTACTCGGGACCAGGGTCGGGTTGACCCGCTTCTCGACCACGTCCCGATCGATCATGACCCGCTCCACGTCGTTGCGGCCTGGCAGGTCGTACATGGTGTTGAGGAGGACTTCCTCCATGATCGCCCGCAAGCCCCGGGCCCCGGTGGACCGCTTCAGCGCCTGCTCGGCGATGGCCTCGAGGGAGTCGGGGGTGAACACCAACTCGACCTCGTCCATCTCGAACATACGGGCGTACTGCTTGGTGAGGGCGTTCTTCGGCTCGGTGAGGATTCGGACCAGTGCTTCCTTGTCGAGGTCTTCCACGGTGGCGGTCACCGGAAGTCTCCCGATGAACTCGGGGATCAGCCCGTACTTCATCAGATCCTCGGGCAGGACCTCCGATATGAGCTCGGTGGGGCGACCGTCCTTCTTGGACCTGAGCTCGGCGCCGAAGCCCACTCCCCTCTTCCCGATCCGATTGGCGATGATGTCCTCCAGACCACCGAAGGCGCCGCCACAGATGAAGAGCACGTTGGTGGTGTCGAGCTGGATGAATTCCTGGTGCGGGTGCTTGCGTCCCCCCTGGGGCGGCACCGAGGCCACGGTCCCCTCCAGGATCTTGAGGAGGGCCTGTTGCACACCCTCGCCGGACACGTCCCTTGTGATGGAGGGGTTTTCAGCTTTCCGGGAGACCTTGTCGATCTCGTCGATGTAGATGATCCCCTGCTGGGCGCGGTTCACGTCGTAGTCGGCCGCCTGGAGCAGCTTGAGGAGGATGTTCTCGACGTCCTCGCCCACGTACCCCGCCTCGGTGAGGCTGGTGGCGTCGGCGATGGCGAAGGGGACGTTGAGCTGTCGGGCCAGGGTCTGGGCCAGGAGGGTCTTACCCGAGCCGGTGGGCCCGATGAGCATGATGTTCGACTTCTGCAGCTCTACGTCACGTTGGATGTCACCGGAGCGGATCCGCTTGTAGTGGTTGTAGACAGCTACCGAGAGCTTCTTCTTGGCCTCCTCCTGGCCGACGACGTAGTCGTCGAGATAGGACTTGATCTCGAACGGCTTGGGAAGCTCTGTGAAGGAGATCTCCTCGGTGTTGGAGAACTCCTCCTCGATGATCTCGTTGCAGAGATCGATGCACTCGTCACAGATGTAGACACCTGGCCCGGCGATGAGTTTCTTGACCTGCTTCTGAGATTTGCCGCAGAAGCTGCATTTCAAGAGCTCCCCGCCGTCACCAAGTCTTGCCATCTGAAACGAACCTCCGCTCAGTCGGAGGATGAGGCTACCGCGGCAAGCTCCCGACGGGAGAGAACTCCGTCGATTACTCCGTACTCCTTCGCCTCGGCCGCCATCATCCAGTAGTCCCGCTCGGTGTCCTGGGAGATCTTCTCCAGG
>DASSVE010000081.1:0-16200 GCA_035706345.1 Acidimicrobiia bacterium | reverse complement strand
GTTCCTACCTGCCCTGCTGGCGGTGTACATCATCGGGATCGGCGCCGACTCCAACTCTTTCGGCGCATTCGAAGTCGGGCTCACCTTCGGGATCCTCTACGGTCTGGGGCCGGCCACGGCCACGGTGCGCGTGGCAGCGCTTGGTGTGATGGCCCGCCCCTTCATCGACGCGGCCCGTCTCGCCGGTGCCGGGGTGACCCGCACCGTGACCAGGCACATGCTCCCCCACCTCATCCCCCACGCCGCCGTGCAGGCCATGATCGGTGTCGCCGGGGCGGTCACCGCCGAGGCCTTCTTGGCGTTCCGGAGCGGCGTCGGCGACAACATCGGCTTCGGCTACCTGGTCTTCGAGGGCCTCACCTGGGGCGAGATGTTCGCCGGGGTGCTCGACACCCCCTGGTGGGTGATGATCACCGGGGCAGCCGGGATCACGCTCCTCGCCGGCGCCTTCTATCTGATCGGGGTCGGTCTGCGCGAGGTGTTCGACCCGCACAGCCTGGATCCGCGGGCGATCGACTAGGGCGCCTCAATGATCACGACTCGGTCGTAGACGACGGTTCCCTCGATCCCTACCGCCCCCATACCGGGAATCTCCACGTCTTGACAGGAGAGCGTCAGCGCCCTCATCTCCGCCTCCGGGCTCAGGATCATCACGACCTCTTCTTGGGTGATACAGGCGCCATCGGCTATCTCGTGAATCCGCCCGTCGTAGATCACTGAGTGGGGCGTCAAGGTGTCGAGATCCGCGTTGTGCTCGAGGAATACGCCCCGGACGTACTCGCTGTCCCCGAGCCACAGCCCATTCTCTGAACCTTCGATCGAAAAGCCGCCGAAACCCCCGATCATGAGCATCGGGAGCGTGACCCCCCACTCCTCCTCACCGACGGTGAGCACACCACCGGTGTCGGGGATCTCCTCGGCGAGCACCAGGCTGGCGGGCAAAGCCAGATAGCCCTCCACGGTCAAGGTGCCGTTCCCTCTGATGTCGACCAGCTCCGGGCAGGACATCTTGACCGCGGTTATGCCGGTCTCCTCGTTCTGCACCCCGGTGGTGAACTCACAGTCCTCGGGCTCGGGGAAGAAGGTGAGCCCGTCGTGGGACATCTGGGAGACGGAGAGCGGGCTGCCCTCGAAGAAGATGCGCGTCTTGGAGTTGCCCAGGCCATAGGAGGGGCCGTTCACGTTCTGATCGACGACGACGGTGCCTTCCTTGGCGCCGGAGAGCTCCAGCTGGCCCCCGACCGCGATCGGAAGCGTCTCCAGGAAAGTGTCGGCGTCGGTTCCGCCCTCCTCCAATCCCTCGGCGAAGTTGGGCTCGTCCGGGACGGTCACCCGGGCCAGCCCGACCACGCCCAGGATGATCAGGGTGACGGCACCCAGGAGGACACCGAGGCTCTTCCAGATCAACTGCGATTTCCTGACACTTTCAGTCAGGTTAGAAGTGTGTCGATAGTGCTCGTATGAGGTTCCGGGTGAGAGCGATCGTCCTTGCCTGTGTCATGCTGCTCCTGGCCGCTTGCTCGGGGGAGACCTCCGCCACGGGCACCACCGCCTCGCCACCCGAGACGCCGACCACGAGCACCACCCTTCCATCGGATCCGGCGGTGGACGGCCCTGTGTTCAGGGTCGGCCTGGTCGGGCCGGTCACCACGGCCAACTGGTGGGCGGCGCAGTCGGCGACGGCCACTCCTGCCGATCAGGCGGTGCTGGCCGGAACCAAGGAGTCTCTCTTCACCCTGACCAGGCCTGGCTTCGCCCTCGCCCCCGCCCTCGCCGCCACCTCCGAACCGGTGCCGGTCACCCAGGAGGGGTCGACCTGGGTAGCGGAGCAACCGCTGCGGGATGACGTCAGGTGGTCGGACGGTGTCCCGGTGACTGCCCACGACCTGGCCTTCTACTTCCAGGTGGTCCGCGAGCTCGGTCTCGAGGGACGTCACTCCTCCAACTTCCCCGAGATCGTGTCCGATGTCGTGGCGGTCGACGACCACACGGTGCGGATCCAGTTCAGCTCGCCGCCATCCCTGGTCCACTGGCACGCGGGTGTGGCCATGGCCCCCCTGGTCCCGGCTCACTTCTGGGAGCCACACGTGGAGGCGGCACGCCGGGCCCCCGACCCGGCCGGCTACCTGATGGGGATCGAAGCCCCTCAGGAGCCGTCAGTGGGGAGTCTCGTCTTCGACTCTTGGGCGGGCGGGGAGGCGCCGGTCGTTGCCAAGTCGAACCCGGACTACTTCGCACGGGGGACCGAGACCACGGTGTACTCGGACGGCTCGGTGCGCATGGCCGGCCCCGGCGGTGAGATCGTCCTGGGCGGGCAGGCGTCGGGGGAGGTGCTCAGCCACCACACGGTGGGTCCCGCGATCTCCGGAGTCGAGTGGCACCCGTTCCCGTCCGCCGACGCCGCCTACGACGCCCTGGCCGCCGGCGATGTCGACTACGTGCTCGACACCGAGGGCATGAGTCTGTCGCAGTACCAGCGGTTCGCCGCCGATCCGTCCACCCGTATCTCGCTCAGCCAGGCCGACAGCTTCCGCTATCTCGCCTTCAACCTGCGCAAGCCGCCGATGTCCGACCCGGTCTTTCGTCAGGCAGTGGCCACGATCATCGACAAGGAGCTGTTGGCCTCCTCGCTCTACAACGGGACGATGTTCCCCGCCTACACCCTGGTCCATCCCGGACTGACCATGTTCCACGACCCTGGCGTGACCCGCTTCGGCTGGTCCGATGGCCAGCCCATGTCCACCGATCACCGCTACGAGACCGCGATCACCATGCTCACCGAGGCGGGATACACCTGGGAGAACGCCCCCGAGCTGGTCTACGACGAAGCCGGGAAGCTGGTCGACGTGGTCCCGGGGGAGGGGCTGGAGATGCCCAACGGCCAGGACGTGCCCGAACTGACCATCCTCGCCGCGCCCGGCCCCACCAACGACCCGGAAAGGGTCACCGTCGCCTTGTGGATCGGGCAGTGGCTGGCCGATCTCGGGGTGGAGGCGAGGACCGAGCTGACCGATCTCGACTCGGTCGCCGGGATGACGGTCGAGCCGTCTTCTGCTGACGACCTGCTCGCTTGGGATCTCCACGTCCTCGGTTGGGGGAGCCCGAACCACGCCCTGCCCGGGCTGACCCTCGCGGCGTTGTTCCATTCGAGGAACGGTGTCGAGAATGGAGGGCTGAACGCCACCGGCTACGCCAGCGCCGAGTTCGATCGGGCTGCTGACGCCTTCGTGTCTGCGACCAGCATGGCCCAGGCGGCGGTGGCCACGAAGGAGATGGACCGGATCATCGCCATGGACGTTCCCTACGTGACGCTGTACCGCCCCGCGGTGATCGAGGCATCGCGATCCTCTGTCCACTTCCCGACGCCTGCGATCATGGGTGGTCATGGCGCGATCTCACGGGGGTGGCCCGAAGCCGTCCGTCTCGACGATTGAGCCTGTGACCCGAGCGCTGCGGGTCGGCCTGGTCGTCTCGCTGCTGGCTACCGCCTGTTCGACCGTGGCCAGCGGGCCACCTCTGCCCCGGCCGACACCCGATGTGCCCGGCTCGTCCACCAGCACGGCCGCTCCCGTCACCACCGCGGCGCCGAGGGTGAGTGCGGTCACGGGCCCAACCTGCCCGAGTGTCTTCTGTCTCTCGTACCACATCGAGCCGGGGGCCACCTGGGCGGACGGGACGCCTGTGACGCCCGACGACTTCAGGCAGACGGTGACCTTCCAACTCGGCCCGGGAGTACAGGAGGCCGAGCCGGGATACGCCCTGATCGACAGGGTGGAGACCGTCGACGAGAACACGGCGCTGGTGAGCTTCTCCCAGCCGTACGGCCCCTGGCCGACGCTCTTCCAACGTCTGTTCCGCTCCGGACACCCGTTCCAGGACATACGCGAGGCCGACACGACCGGCGCCTTCACCTTCGCCGACTGGGTCGAGGGCGAGGCCGTGATCCTGGAACGGGACCCAGAGTGGTGGGCGGATCGCGACCCGTTGAGCCAGACCCCACTCGGCGATGTCCGGCAGGTGTCGTTCGTGTTCGTCGACGACGCCGAGGAGATGCTCGACGCCCTCGCCCGAGGTGAGGTCGACGTGATCACGACGAGGGCGGACGCCGCCACCGTGCAGGATCTGGAGGCCATGGAAGCGGTTGACCACGCCACCTCGGCGGGCCCGTTCTGGGAGCACATCGACTTCAACCATCTCGACCCGATGCTCTCCCGGCCCTGGCTTCGGGAGGCGATGGCATTGGCCATCAACCGCGACGAGATCCTCGATCGCACCGTGAGGCTTGCCCACCGGGAAGCGACGGTGCTGGACAACACGGTGTGGATGACGGGCACACCCGAGTACGAGTCTCACTTCACGGCCGGCTTCGACCCGGTCCAGGCAGCCGAGATCCTGTCCCAGAACGGCTGCGCTCCGGGCGAGGACGGGATCCAGGTGTGCGACGGGACGAGACTGTCGTTCATCTGGGCCACGACCAACGACGATCCGTGGCGCCGGGAGATCTTCGAGTCTGCCCGGGACGATCTCGCCGAGATCGGAATCGAATTGGTCGGATCGTTCCGGAGCCCATCCGACCTGGTCAACCCAGACTTCCTGTTCGGCGGCCCCCAGGTGTGGCAGCTCATCAACTTCTCCTGGCGGGCCCATGCCGATCCGCACCGGGCCAACTCCACGTACTACTGCGGCCAGGAAGGGACCCTCAACGTCAACCATTACTGCTCGGAGGAGGTAGCCGAGCTGATCAGGCAGACCGGGTTCATCACCGACCAGGCCGAGCGCGCCGATCTCTACAACCGCGCCGACAGCCTGTATCTGGGCGATTTCGCCGTCATCCCGCTGTTCCAGAAGCCGACCGTGATGGCCTGGTCCAACGTACTGACCGGCCCCCAACCCAACAACACGCCCTCCTCGGACCTCTGGAACCTGGCCTCCTGGTCAGGGAAGGAGGAGATCGTGGTCGCATTGAACAGCGAGCCGTTGGAGATCGACCCGTTGTCGACCACCGATGACAACGCCAACCTGATCATGAGCCCGCTTCTGTACGGTGCGTTCGGCATGCGCCCCTCACACGAGCGAGTCCCGGTCCTGGTCGACTCGGTCGACGTGATCGGGAGTGGCTCCTGATGCCCGGGCCGCTGGAAGGCGTCGTCGTCACCGAGCTGGCCGGTCTCGGCCCGGCGCCCTTCTGCGGGATGGTGCTGGCCGACCTGGGTGCGGAGGTGGTCCGTGTCGACCGGGTCGGCGGCGGTGCGCCACCTATCGGGAGCATCGGCGCTGATGTACTCGGCCGGGGGAAGAAGTCCATCGCCGTCGATCTCAAGGTGCCGGAAGGGGTCGAAGTGGTCCTGAGGACGGTGGCGCGCTCCGACGTGCTGATCGAGGGCTTTCGCCCCGGTGTCGCCGAGCGTCTCGGCGTGGGGCCGGCGGAGTGCCTGGCCCGCAATCCGGCCCTGGTCTACGGAAGGATGACCGGCTGGGGTCAGGACGGGCCCCTGGCGGCCACCGCAGGGCACGACATCGACTACATCGCCCTGTCCGGGGCCCTGCACGCCATCGGGAAGCGCGACGAGCCGATTCCGCCACTGAACCTGGTCGGTGACTTCGGCGGCGGGGGGATGCTGCTCGCGGTCGGTGTCCTGGCCGCGGTGATCTCGGCGTTTCACAGCGGGGTGGGCCAGGTGGTCGATGCCTCCATGGTCGACGGCTCCGCTCTCCTCATGGCTTCCCACCACGGCTACATGTCCGATGGCTGGTGGCAACCGGAACGCGAGTCCAATCTCCTGGACGGGGCGGCGCCGTTCTACACGACCTACCGGACCTCCGACGACCGTCACGTGGCGGTGGGGGCCCTGGAGCCGCAGTTCTTCGCCGCCCTGTTGGCGGGTCTCGATGTCGATCCCGAAGAGGTCGGGCCGCAGCACGACCGGGACAACTGGCCGGCGATGCACCGGTTGTTCGCCGACCGGTTCCGGGCCCGAACCCGCGACGAGTGGGAGCGGCACTTCGCCGGAAGCGACGCCTGTGTAGCCCCGGTGCTGTCCATGGCCGAGGCGCCGGAGCACGCCCACAATCAGGCGAGAGGCACGTTCGTGGAGATCGACGGCGTGGTCCAGCCGGGCCCGGCCCCGCGTTTCTCGGCTTCACCCGCCGTGGCGGGAGAAGGACCGCCGGAACCGGGCCAACACACCGACGAAGTGGCGTCGGCGGCCGGATTTAGCAGGGACGAGATCGGTAAGCTTCGCGATATCGGAGCCATCGCGTGATCCTTCGGAGGGAATGTGACCGTTAACGCTGCTGTGCTGGCCGAGCGGGCCGAGATCGATGCCGTGGTCGAGGGCAAGACCATCGTCGACTCCTTCAACCGCAACGCCGAGACCTACGGAGACCAGCCCGCCATCCACTGGAAGGATGGGGAGTGGCGCAGTCTCACCTGGTCCGAATACCGGGATGTGGTGCACAAGGCTGCAGCCGGTCTCGAGACCCTCGGCGTCGGTGACGGCGAGTTCGTCGCCATCATGGCCGGCAACCGCCCCGAGCACGTGATCGCCGACTTCGCCACCGTGCATGCCGGGGCCACCCCGGTGACCATCTACTCCACCCTGGTCGCCAACCAGGTGCAGTACATCGCTGACAACTGCAAGGCGACGGTGGCCATCCTCGAAGACCTCGACTTCATGAAGCGGTGGGAGGAGATCAGGTCCGAGCTCCCCAACCTGCGTTACATCGTCCTGATGTCCGGTGCGGAGAACTACGACACCGTCGACTGGGTCCTGAGTTGGGACGACCTCGTGGCCCGCGGCGCCAAGCGTCTGGAAGAGGACCCGGATACGGTCAAGCGCACCGCGGCGGCGATCACCCCCGACACCCTGGCCACTCTCATCTACACCTCGGGGACCACGGGGACCCCGAAGGGTGTCATGATCAGCCAGCGCAACGTGGTGTGGACCCTGGAGAGCCTGCGCCGGGCGGCCGACCTGGAGATGGGCCAGCGCATGGTGTCCTACCTGCCCCTGGCGCACATCGCCGAGCGGCTCGCCACCCATTACCTGGGCACGTACCTCGCCGGTCAGGTCTGGTACTGCCCCAACCTGGCCGGAGTCCTCGAGTACATCCAGATCGCCAAGCCGACGGTGTTCGTCGGCGTCCCCCGGGTCTACGAGAAGTTCCACTCCCGGCTCCAGGCCCGGTTCGCCGAGGCCGAGGGGCTCAAGGGCAAGATCCTGCAGAAGGCGCTCGACTTGAACGCCAGGCGGGTCGCCGCCGAGGAGGAGGGCAAGAAGGGCCCGCTGCTGGCGGGACTGCTCGACAAGATCGCCCTATCCAAGGTCCGTGAGGGTCTGGGGATGGAGGAGGTCAAGATCGCCATCACCGCGGCCGCCCCGATCAACCCCGACCTGGTCCGCTTCTTCCACACCATCGGCGTGCCCCTGTACGAGATCTACGGCATGTCGGAGAACACCGGCCCGGCCACGGCCACCCTCCCCGGAGCGATGAAGTTCGGCTCGGTCGGCAAGGCCCTCCCCGGTGTCGAGGTGAAGACCCTCGAAGACGGCGAGCTGGTCATGAGGGGCGGGATCGTCACCAAGGGCTACTACAAGATGGACGAAGCCACCAGGGAGACCTTCGACCCGGAAGGTTGGCTGCACTCCGGCGACCTGGCACGTATCGACGAGGACGGGTTCGTCTGGATCGTCGGCCGCAAGAAGGAGATCATCATCACCGCCGCCGGGAAGAACATCGCTCCCGCCAAGCTGGAGACGCTCTTGGGGAACCATCCGCTCGTTTCCAAGGCGTGCATGGTCGGGGACGAGCGCAAGTTCCTCTCGATGATCATCGCCCTGGACCACGAGGAGGCCCCGGCATGGGCCGAGGCCCACGGTCTCCAGTACAGGGATCTGGCCAGCTTCTCCAAGGAGCCACTGGTCCAAGAGGAGATCGCCAAGGCGGTCGCGGAGGCCAACCAGTCGGTGGCCCGGGTCGAGCAGATCAAGAAGTGGATCATCGTGCCCGACGAGTGGACTCCCGACAGCGGCGAGGTGACACCGTCGCTGAAGCTCAAGCGGCGCGTGGTCCTCGACAAGTACGCCGACGAGATCGAGTCGATGTACGCAGGAGTCTGATGACTCGAGCCATCTTCGAGTCCGACCACGATCTCTTCCGGGAGACCGCCCGGCGGTTCGTGGAGACGGAGATCACGCCCAACGTCGCCAAATGGGAGGCGGCGGGCAAGGTGGACAAGGAGATGTTCCGGAAGGCAGGCCAGACCGGTCTCCTCGGCATGGCCGTCCCCGAGGAGTACGGCGGCGGGGGAGTGGACGACTTCCGGTTCAACGCCGTGATCGTCGAAGAGGTGATGGCCGCCGACGCCTTCGCCTCGGGGATGTGCATCACCCTCCACAACGACGTGGTCCTGCCGTACTTCCTGGAACTCGCCACGGAGGAGCAGAGGGAACGCTGGTTCCCGGGTCTGGCATCGGGCGAGCTGATGGGCGCCATCGCCATGACCGAGCCGGGGGCCGGCTCCGATCTGGCCGGCATCCAGACCACTGCCATCAGGGACGGCGACACCTACGTGGTCAGAGGGGCCAAGACCTTCATCACCAACGGGATCAACTCCGATCTCATCGTGACCGCGGTCAAGACCGATCCGGAAGGGCGTCACTCCGGCATCAGCCTGCTCGTGATCGAGGACGGGATGGAGGGCTTCTCCCGTGGCCGCAACCTGGAGAAGATCGGGCTGCACGCCCAGGACACTGCCGAGCTCTTCTTCGACGAGGTGCGGGTGCCCGCCGGGAACCTCCTCGGCGAGGAGGGGATGGGGTTCACCCACCTGATGCACAACCTCCCCCAGGAGCGGCTCTCGCTGGCCGTGGGGTCGATCGCCCACGCCCAGACCGCTTTCAACTGGACCCTGGATTACGTCAAGGAGCGACAGGCGTTCGGACAGCCGATCGGCGGTTTCCAGACTGTCAAGCACGCCATGGCCGAGATGCGGACCGGGCTCGACGTAGCCCAGACCTATGTCGACTCCCAGATCATGGCGTTGAACGAGGGTCGTCTCAGCGCGGAGGATGCGGCCAAGGCGAAGTGGTGGGTCACCGAGCTCGAGAACGAGGTGATCTCGAGGTGTCTCCAGCTGTTCGGGGGCTGGGGCTACATGGAGGAGTATCCGATCGCCCGGGCCTTCAGGGATGCCCGGGTCCAAACCATCTACGGGGGCACCAACGAGATCATGAAAGAGATCATCGGCCGGTCCCTCGGTCTGTGACGGAAGGCGGTTGAGAATTGAGCGAGCCAATCACGTTCGACGGTCGGGTTGCGATCGTCACCGGCGCCGGCGGCGGTCTGGGCAAGACCTACGCCCTGGAGCTGGCCCGACGCGGGGCCCGGGTGGTGGTCAACGACCTGGGTGGGGCGGTGGACGGGACCGGCTCGTCCGAGTCCGCCGCCGACCAGGTGGTCTCGGAGATCGTCGAGGCCGGCGGTGAGGCGGTTGCCAACTACGACTCGGTCTCGACGCCGGAGGGTGGCGCGGCCATCGTCGGCACCGCCCTGGAGAAGTTCGGGGCGGTCGACATCGTCATCAACAACGCCGGCATCCTGAGGGACAAGTCCTTCGCCAACATGGAGATCTCGGCTGTGGAAGCCGTGATCGGTGTCCACCTCCTCGGCGCCTTCTACGTCTCCCTTCCGGCGTTCCGGGTGATGAAGGAGAAGTCGTACGGGCGCTTCGTGTTCACAACGTCCAACGCCGGGCTGTTCGGCAACTTCGGCCAGGCCAACTACGGAGCGGCCAAGGCCGGGCTCGCCGGTCTCTCCAACGTGCTGGCGATCGAAGGGGCCAAGTACAACATCAAGTCCAACGCCATCGCCCCGGTGGCCAGGACACGGATGACGGAGGACTTGCTCGGCCCGTTCGCCGACATGGTCCTCCCCGAGCAGGTGACGCCCATGGTGGTGTACCTCTGCTCCGAGGCCAACCCCTACACCCACGAGATCTTCACCGCCGGTGGTGGCCGCTACGGCAGGATCGCCGTGGTCACCAACAACGGCTGGATCGCCGGGCAGGGAGTGATCCCCAGTGTGGAGGAGATCGCGGATCATCTCGACGAGATCCGCAACCTCGACGAATTCGTCATCCCCGAGTCGTCGAACGACGAGATCATGCTCCTGGGCCGTCTTCTCGCTTCCTAAGGAAGGGGATCCGAATAACCGGCTCTCCGCCGCGCGGAAAGCGGACTCAGGCCGAGACGGTCACCCGCGTCCCGATGGGGACCATCCGGTGCAGGACTTCGATGGTCTCGTTGGGGACCCTTATGCACCCCAGCGAGACGTTGTCACCGATCGACGCCGGGTTGTTGGTCCCGTGGATCCCGATGATGCCATCGCCCCCGTTGAACTCGGTGATGCTGTCGGATCGCGCCGACAGACCGAGGGCGTTAGGGCCCCAGGGCCCGCCGGGGTCGGACATCGTCACCCTGTCGGTGACGAAGTAGGTCCCGGTCGGGGTCTCGTTGTAGTCACTGCCCACTCCCACCTCGGTCTCCAGCACGACCACACCGTCGATTGTGTACGTGAGCCGCCGATCGGAGAGGTCGACATCGATGATCCCATCCGCTACGTACAGGGCGACGTCGCTGGAGCGGACCCAACCGGTGCTCCCGTTGGGCCGCACCGGGAGCATCACCTCGAGCCAGCCACCGGCGTCGTCGAGGACGGCGAGGACTGTGACCGTCCCCAGGATTGTGCTCTGGTCGAGGATCATCGACGGCTCCTGACCCTCCGGGTCTTCGTATATCTCGAGGGGACGGGTGGCCAGGGCCACCAGCGCCGGGTCTTCGTCTTTGGACGCCTCGAAACCCGGCCAGACCGGGCGGGCATCCTCGGCCACCGTCTCGGGCGGCGTGCTGACGCTGCCGGGCTCCGTGGTCGCCGGCTCCGATGCCGGCTCGGGCGTGTCGAGACCCGCCGAACTGCACGCGGTGGCGAGGAGGAGGGCGATCAGCAGGAGGGGCCGACCCATGGCATCGATGTTATCGGCAGCCTTCTGAGAGCCGTTTAGCCTCGTCGTCGTGGCCACGGTTTATGTGACGAAGAGGATCCCCCCAGAGCACCTGGCCCGGATCGCGGGATTCGACGTCGGCGTGTGGGAGGGTGACGGCCCGGTGCCACGGGATCAGCTCCTCGAGGAAGTGGCCGATGTGCGCGGCCTGCTCACGATGCTCACCGACCGGATCGACGCCGAGGTCCTCGACGCGGCGCCGCATCTGGAGGTGGTTTCCCAGATGGCGGTGGGCCTCGACAACATCGATGTCGCCGAGTGCCGGCGGCGCGGCATCCGGGTGGGGCACACCCCGGACGTGCTCACCGAAACCGTCGCCGACTCGGCCTTCGCCTTGCTGGCCGCCATCGTGAGACGTCTGCCGGAAGGCGAGCGCGAGGTGCGGGCGGGGGAGTGGGGACCATGGGAGATCTTCCACCTCGCCGGGGGCGACCTCCACCACACGACTCTCGGGATCGTGGGAATGGGCCGGATCGGCCAGGCGATCGCCCGCCGAGCCCGCGGCTTCGACATGGACGTCGTCTACAGCTCACCCCGTGAGATGACCGTGGACGCGGTGCGACTCCCCCTGGACGAGCTCCTCGCCACCGCCGACCACGTGGTCATCAGCACCCGGCTCGACGAAACCACCCGGGGCCTGATCTCGAAGCGCGAGCTCGGGATGATGAAACCCAGCGCCTATCTGGTGAACATCGCCCGCGGCCCCATCGTGGACACCGAGGCTTTGACCGCCGCCTTGACCCGTGGCGACCTCGCCGGGGCCGCCCTCGATGTCACCGATCCCGAGCCCCTCCCCCCCGATCATCCCCTGCTCCGTCTCGGCAACTGCCTGGTGGTGCCCCACATCGCCAGCGCCTCGGTTCGGACCCGGATGGCCATGTCCTCGCTGGCCGTGGAAAACCTGATCGCCGGTCTGGCCGGATCGGCCATGCCCGCCGAGTATCTCCCCCCTGGCTGAAACTGCTCGAAACGGGGTAGCCTGCCCTCAATCGGCCCCAGGGAGAAACCACCAATGATCGAACTGCCTGCCGCTCGCTCCGTGGAGAGAAACCCGAGCGACGAGAGGCTGCGCGAGCTTGCGTTCGCCCACATGCCCCGTCTCACTCTCACCGAGTTCGGCAATCTGAACTACGAGTCGATTGTCACCGCGCGGCTGTTCCCTTCCACGTTCTTCGTGGCCGAGGAGGAGATCCACCAGAACCGCATCTCCCGGGCTGAGGCCGAAGAGTGGGCTGCCCGTCAGGACGCCCACATTGCCGATCGCGACATGCTCTTGATCGAGGGCTACATCGGGCCCGACCCCGAGTTCCGGACCGGGTGCCGTCTGTACATCGAGGCCACCCAGCCCAACATCGCCGCGATGCAGACCCATCTGTACTTCCCAATCGACGACGAGTGGAAGCCCGAGTTCACGGTCATCTACACCCCGACGCTGAAGGCGGAGGGCAAGCCCAACGACTGTCTGATCATCGTCGACCTGGACAACTGGGTCACCCGCGTGTTCGGCTCCGACTACTTCGGTGAGTCGAAGATGGGTGGTCTGCGGATGTGGAACAAGCTTGTCTTCGACCGCGGCGGGCTGGCATGCCATGCCGGGCTCAAGACGTTCCCCGCCGAGTCGACCCGCAGCGGCGAGGAGGAGTCGATGCTGATCATCGGGCTCTCCGGCACCGGGAAGACCACGACCACCTTCCGCCAACAGCTCGGGTCGCTCCCGGTGCAGGACGACTTCGTCGCCCTGATGCCCGGAGGCGAGCTCCACACCACCGAGGCGGGGTGCTTCGCCAAGACGTTCGGGCTCGACCCCGAGGACGAGCCCACGATCTACGGGGGAACCACCCGGCCCGACGCCTGGCTCGAGAACGTGTCGGTCAGCCCTGACGGGAAGGTCGACTTCTTCGATACCTCCTACACGGCCAACGGGCGATGCACCTTCCCGCTGGCCAACATCCGTCATCGGAGCCCGAAGGACGTTCCTCCGGCCAAGTACCTGCTGATCCTGAACCGGTCCGAGCACGTCATCCCTGCTGTCGCCCGGGTGCAGCGTGAGCAGATCCCGGCCTATTTCATGCTCGGCGAGACCAGGGGGACGTCGGCCGGTGGCGCGTCGGAGGCGGGAAAGAGCCTGCGCGTCCCCGGGACCAACCCCTTCTTCTTCAACGACAACTCGTGGCAGGGGAACCGTCTGTACGAGCTTCTGGAGTCCATGCCGCAGCTCGAGGCCTACGTGCTGAACACAGGGCACATCGGAGGCGACGGCGACGGAGCCAAGGACGTGCGCATCCCGGACTCGTCGGCGATCGTCCAGGCCATCGTCGAGGGCACCATCGAGTGGGAGACCGATCAGGACTTCGGATACGACGTTGCCCGATCGGTGCCCGACATCGACGACGTCGAGCTCCTCCAACCCCGTCGTCTCTACGAGCGTCAGGGCCGGATGGCGGAGTACGAGTCGATAGTGGCCCGTCTCAAGAAGGAGCGGGTCGAGTACCTGACCGCCTACGAGGCCCTGCGGCCCGAGGTCCTGGAAGGTCTGGGCGCCTAGTCACCCGGTCGGGACGACGGCGAGGAGACAGCCCGAGCCGACCCTGATGTCGGCCACCGGCCCGGCGAACTCGTTCGATACGCCCCAGGTGGTCCCGGCCACCATCGTGGCGTCGGTCAGATCCCATCGCAGACCCCGGGTGGAGATCCCGGTCACGGCACCGCCCATCGGGATCAACGACAACACCCCGCCCGGGTCTCCGTGGATCAGCCGGTGTCGTCGGATGACATGGGCCCAGGCCCGATCCGTCACCCAGTCGATCTCGTCCACCTCGGCCCACCGGTCCGAACAGAGCAGTGCCGCGGTGGCCAGTTCGTGGTCCACCCTGCCCCCGGCGCCGCCCACGATCACGATTCGCTCTGGTCGCTCCTCGAGTACCCGGGTCAGGGCCAGGTCGAGGTCGGTGGCGTCCTTGTCGGCAGGATGACGCTCCACGATCACATGGCCCGGGATCACATCGGTCTGGATCGAGTCCATGTCGCCGACCAGGACATCGACCACGTAGCCGGCCTTCACGGCGTGGTCGTAGCCCGAGTCGGCGGCGATGACCAGATCCGCCTCCGGCATCTCCTCGGAGAGGGAAGCGGTGGGGGCGTCGCCCCCGGCGAAGATCAGGACCGTTTCCATGTGAATGACAAAATCGTCTTACGCGCGCAATCGCGGGTAAGAGCTAACCCTCAAGTTGAACTTCAAGCTGGCTCATCGCCTTTCTGAGCGCTGATTCCACGGTTTCTGGGCTGGAGGCGCGGGCGTAGACGAAGCCGAGATAGCGGTCGCCCTCAGGCGGAGCCACCACCCGGCCCCCCGGTCTGATGGTCAGATCGATGCCGGTTATGCCCGGAAGCGCCCGGGTCTCCTCGATCCCTCTCACTTCGACCAGGGTTCCCGACTCGGGAGTGGGGATCATCAGGACCCCGCTGGCGACCGGTTCGCGGCGCATCTCGTCCCGGCCCCGCCCGATGGCATTGCGCAGGATCAGCGACTCGAGGGTGGTGCCTGTGAGCCCGAAGTTGAGGCTGCGGGAGCACAGGCCACCGATGGATCTGGCCGCGACCTCGATCACCACCACCCGGGCACCGTCCACCCTGAGCTCGATGTGGACCGGCCCGGTGTCGAGCCCCAACGCGGTCACAGCCGAGCGGGCGACCCGGTCCGCCTCGCGCAGAGCCTCCTCAGGGAGCCGGGACGGGGTCACGAAGATGGTCTCGGGGAAGTAGGGGCCGGAGGAGGTGTCCGGCTTGTCGAACACGGCGAGCACGGTTAGCCGGCCCTCGCTCATGAGGCCCTCGACGGCGATCTCGGCACCGGAGACGTAGGACTCGAGGAGCAGGGTGGCGTCGGACCCGGAGATGGCACGGACCCGTTGCACCGTCTCGGCGAGGTCCTCTTCACGATCGACCCGGATCACACCCTGGCTGGCGGAGCGGTCGACAGGTTTCACCACCAGCGGGTACCCGACCCGGGTCGCCACCGTGGCCGCGTCTTCGCCCGGTGGCAGCGGTGCGTACCCGGGCTGCGGGACCTCCTGAGAGGCGAGACGCATCCTCATCTCCAGCTTGTCCCGGGTGGCGGCGGCTGCGTCGACCGGGTTACCACGCAGCCCGAGGAGGGTGTTGGCGTGGGCCGCCACCATCACCCCCTGATCGTCGGCGGCCACCACTCCGTCGATGGCAACGATGTCTCCGAGGTTGGCAATGGCCTCGGCCGCCTTCTCAGGGTCGGAACAGTCGATTTCCACGTACCGATCGCCCATGCCGAGAGGCGGAGGCTGCTCTGAGGCGACCACCAGATCGATGCCGAGGGCTTCGGCAGCGTCGAGGAAGTCCTTGGCCCGATAGGTGCTGGAGGGGAGGATGACTACTGCAGTGGGCATCTGGCTTGGTCGGGGGGTGGGGCTACCATCCTTGCATACATGAGTGATACGACGGTTCTGAGCATCGCTCCCGACGCCCTGGAGATGATCCTCCAGCTGCGCGACAACGAGCCCGGCGAAGGTGAGTTCGCCCTCTCCATCGAGGTCACCGGTTTCCGCGGTCCCCAGTTCTCATACGAACTGGCCTTCGTCCCGCTGGCCGACAAGGCTGACAACTGGGTGGTCGAGAGGCATGGCGACCTGGCGGTGATCTTCCCCAAGGCGGATATCGGCAAGCTCGAGGGGGCTTCCCTGGAGCTTACCGACCAGGGTCTGGCCATGAACAACCCCAACACGCCGGCGCCACCCCCGATGGGGGCGCCTGCCGGGGATCTCTCGGGGCCGTTGGTCGACCGCGTCCAGCAGGTGCTCGTCGAACAGGTCAACCCGGCCATCGCCGCCCACGGCGGCGGTGCGGAACTGATCTCAATCGACGGCACCATCGCCTATCTCCGTCTCTACGGAGGCTGTCAGGGCTGTGGTCTGGCTGCGGTGACGCTGAAGCAGGGGATCGAGCGCATCCTGCTCGAGTCCATCCCCGAGCTCAGCCAGGTGGTAGACGTCACCGACCACGCTTCGGGTGAGAATCCGTACTACGAGAGCCAGAAGAAGTAGCGCCTGAAACCGACGACCACCACGACCACGATCCCGACCACGGTTCCGGCCGTCTCGGAGCGTTTG
>DASSVE010000080.1:0-7728 GCA_035706345.1 Acidimicrobiia bacterium | reverse complement strand
GGCCACCACCTCCGGGGTGAGACGTTGTGCCGGCACCGCTAGACGGACCGTCGAGTCGTCACGGACCACCAGCTCCTTGATCTCCCGGGCCACCAGCTTTATGTCGTCGCCGCGGTGGTCGAGGTGCCCGGCGACCACGAGCACAGCGTCCTCCGCGATCAGCGGCCCGAAGTCGTGGACGGTCTTGGGGAACACGATGACTTCGACTGAAGCTTCCAGATCCTCCAGCTGGAAGAACAGCATCGGCTCGCCGTTCTTGGTCCAGCGCCGGGTGATCCCGCCGACGATCCCTCCGATGGTCACCGAGGACCGGTCGCTCATCTCCTCCAGCTCGACGATGGTGGCGGTCGTAGCCGCGGCCAGCGAAGCGCCGAGCGACAGGAGGGGGTGGTCGGAGACGTAGAGACCCAGCATCTCCTTCTCGAACGCCAGCTTGATCTTCTGGGACCACTCCTGGTCCGGGATCTCGTAGTCGTGCTCCTCTACCCCGGCCTCCTCGCCGAACAGCGAGTACTGACCCATCTCCTCGTTGCGTCTCCGGACCATGGTGGCGTCGAGGATGAGCTCGTGGACCAGGGTGAGGCCCTTGCGGGTGTGCCCGAGGGCGTCGAACGCCCCCGCCTTGATCAGCGACTCCACGGTCCTCTTGTTGAGGGCGCTCACGTCGACCCTGTTGACGAAGTCGACAAACGACTCGAAGGGCCCGTCGCGCCGGGCCTCGGCGATCTTCTCGACCACTGCCTCGCCCACGTTGCGCACCGCCGAGAGCCCGAAACGGATCCGACCGTCCCGCACGGTGAAGTCGGACTCCGATTCGTTGACGTCGGGAACGAGGACCTCGATGCCCATCTGGCGGCACTCGTTGAGGTAGACCGCGGTGCGATCCTTGTCCCGCTTCGTCGCCGTGAGCAGGGCGGCCAGATACTCGGCCGGGTAGTGGGCCTTGAGGTAGGCGGTCTGATAGGCCACCAGCCCGTAGGCGGCGGCGTGGGAGCGGGCGAACCCGTAGCCGGCGAAGTGCTCGATGAGCCGGAAGATCTGCCGGCCGGTCTCCTCCGAGTGGCCCCGTTGCACACACCCGGAGACGAATCGCTCCTCCTCGGCGACCATGACCTCTTTGATCTTCTTCCCCATTGCCTTGCGGAGATCGTCGGCCTCGGCCATCGAGTACCCGGCCATCTCCCGCGCCACCATGAGCACCTGCTCCTGGTACACCATGATCTGATAGGTGTCGGCCAGCTTGTCGGTCAGGGCGGGGTGGATGTGCTCGATCTCGGCGCGCCCGTTCTTTCGGTCGGCGTAGAGATTGTGCATGTTCGCCCCCATGGGGCCGGGCCGGTACAGGGCGACCAGGGCGATGACGTCGTCGAAGCTGTCCGGGCGCAGGGACCGGATCAGGGCCCGCATCGCCGAGCCCTCCATCTGGAAGACACCGATGGTGTTCCCGCTCTGGAGCAGCTCGAAGGTCTTGGAATCGTCGAGGGGGATGTTGTCGATGTCCAGCCGCTCGCCGGTCCCCTCCTCGAGCAGCTCGAGACAGCGCTCGATGATGGAGAGGTTGCGCAGGCCGAGGAAGTCCATCTTCAGCAGACCGAGCTCCTCGACGCCGTGCATCTCGAACTGGGTGACGGTCTCGGCGCCCTCACCCTTGCGCTGAACCGGGACGATGTTGGTGAGCGGCTCGGGTGCGATGACGACCGCGGCGGCGTGGATCGAGTCCTGCCGGCGCAAGCCCTCGAGACCGCGGGCTACGTCGACCACCTCCCTGACGCCCGGGTCGTTCTCGTACATCTCACGCAGACCCTGGGCGTTGGCGTACCAGTCCCTCACCTCAGAACTGGCCCCGGCGGGCGGAGGGTTGAGCACCTGGTCCAGGGTGGGGTCCTTGCCGAGGATCGCAGGCGGCATGGCCTTGGCCACACGGTCGCCAAGCGAGTAAGGATGACCGAGCACCCGGGCCGAGTCCCGGATTGCCTGTTTCCCCTTGATGGTCGAGAAGGTGATGATCTGGGCCACCCGGTCCTGGCCGTACTTCTCGGCCGCATAGCGGATCATCTCGCCGCGGTATCTCTCGTCGAAGTCCATGTCGATGTCGGGCATGGTCTTCCGGCCCGGGTTGAGGAACCTCTCGAAGATCAACCCGTATCGCAGCGGGTCGATGTCGGTGATGTGGAGGACATAGGACACGATCGACCCCGCCGCAGAGCCTCGACCGGGACCGACCCTGATCCCGTTCTCCCGGGCGTGGCGGATCAGGTCCCAGACGATGAGGAAGTAGGCGGGGAACCCCATCTCCTCGATGGTCTTGAGCTCGTGCTCGACCCGATCCCAGACGTCTGCCCCCGGTTCGTTGCCGTAGCGCTGCCGGGTCCCATCCTCGACCAGGTGCCGCAGATAGGTGATCTCGGTCTCCCCTTCGGGGACCGGGAAGCTGGGCAGCAGGATCTTCCCGAACTCGAGGTCCACCTGGGCCCGCTCGGCGACCCACAGCGTGTTGTCGCAGGCCCCCGGGAAGCTGTCGTCGGGGAAGAGCTGGCGCATCTGCTCGGCGGTCTTGAGATAGTGCTCGGAGCCCTCGAAGCGAAGACGACCGGGCTCGTTGCGCAGGGAGCCGGTCTGGATGCACAACAGGGCGTCGTGGGCGTCGTGCTCCTCCTGTCTCGTGTAGTGGGCGTCGTTCGTGGCCAGGAGCGGGGCCCCGACCCGTCGCGAGACCTCGAGCAGATCGCCCATGATCCGCTCCTGAGCCGCCAGACCGTGGTTCTGGACCTCGATGAAGAAGTTGTCCTTCCCGAAGATGTCCTGGAACCGGGCGGCCGCCGCCACCGCCGATTCGAAGTCGCGCTGGATCCCTTTGTTGCCCTCCTCGGACACCGCATCCACACCCAACAACTGGGGGACGAGCCCACCCAGACACCCCGACGTGGCGATGATGCCCTCGGAGTGGGCGGCGAGGAGCTCGAAGTCCATCCGCGGCTTGTAGTAGTAGCCCTCCAGGAAGGACTTGGAGGAGAGTTGGAGGAGATTGCGATACCCGGTCTGGTTCTCCGCGAACAAGAGCATGTGATATCGCTTGTTCTGCTCCGAGGGTGGTCGGTCGAAGCGGGAGCCTTCGGTCAGATAGGCCTCGATGCCGATCACCGGCTTGATCCCGTTGGCCTTGGCCGCCTTGACGAAGTCGATGACCCCGTAGAGGTTGCCGTGGTCGGTGATCCCGATCGCCGGCTGGCCCATCCGGGCCGCGGTGGCGACGACGTCCCCGATCCGTGCCGCGCCGTCGAGCAGTGAGTACTCGGTATGGAGATGGAGATGGGAGAACGACACTGGGCGCTAGTTACAAGGGTGTAGTTAGCCGGACCTTAGCGTCTTGGAAGAGACCGCTGCCCTCTCCTCAGAACACAAATACCGCGACCACGGCTAGGGCGGCCACCGCCACCGTGATCAGCACCCGGATCGTCTCGCTGCGGGTGCGCGACCACAACTCCCCGATCACGAATCCGGCGATGAGACCACCGAGATGGGCCTCCCAGGCGATGTTGGGGATCAAGATGGGCAGGGCGGCGTTGAGCAGCAGGAGGAACCCGATCTGACGCAGCAGCATGCGCCCGTAGGGCGTGTTGCGTCGTCGCACGGCCCAATTCAGCCAGACGCCGAAGAGCCCGAAGATCGCCCCCGACGCCCCCACCGCGATGTCGGCCGGGCTCCCGAATATGTAGGCGAAGGCGCCGCCGACCCCGGCCGATGCCAGGTAGACCCCGACGAAGGGCCAGGTACCGACGCCTCTCTCGATCTGCGGGCCAAGGACCCACAAGGCCCACATGTTGAAGAGGAGATGCATGATCCCGGCGTGGAGGAGCACGGGGGTGAAGATCCGCCACCACTCCCCTAGACCGACCAGACCGTTGACCTGGGCAAGGGCCTCGAACAGTCTCGGGCCCATCCCGCCGATCTCGGTCGCCAGGAAGAAGACGACGGCCAACCCGATGAAGATCTTCGTGGCCGGGGCACCGCCCGACCGGGTGAGGACCTGTCGTTTCGGGATGATCTTCTGAGGGCCTTCGGCACGGATGCACTCAGGGCAGCGTTGCCCGACCGTGGCGTCGATGGAGCAGGATGCACAGATGGGTCGATCACACCGACTGCACCGAAGGAGCGTGTGCCGATCCGGGTGCCGGTAGCAGACCGGCGCCGTCGTGGCATGTTCCTGACTCACTGAAGTCACGCTAACGAGCGCGCCGCCCTAGGTGAGGGTGGCAAGGACCCGCTCGAGGTCGTCAGGGAGGGGTGCGGTGACCCTGAGTTGCTCGCCGGTGGCGGGATGGGCCAGCTCCACGGTGGAGGCGTGCAGGAAGGTCCTTGGCGACCCGATGTCCTTGCGGGTGGACCCGTAGGTCAGGTCGCCCACCACCGGATGTTCGATAGCGCTCAGGTGCACCCTGATCTGATGGGTCCGCCCCGTCTCCAGCCTGATGCTCAGCAGGGTCACGTCCGATCCCGGGTAGTAGCGGACGACCTCGAAGTGGGTGCGTGCGCTCTTCCCCCCGTGGGTGACGACGCGCCGCATGGGTCGTGACGGGTCACGCCCGATCGGGGCCTCGATTGTCCCCGTTGGGGCCGCCATGGCGCCCTCGGCCAAGGCCGTGTAGATGCGGGTGATGCGTCTCCGACGCAGGTCCTCGGTCAGCTTCTCGTGATCCTCCTGGGTCCGGGCCACCAGCAGGGCTCCCGAGGTGTCCTTGTCGAGCCGGTGCACCAGACCCCGGCGGCCGGCTGCGCCGACACCCTCCAGATCGGGGAACCGGTAGAGGAGACCTGCGGCCAGGGTGCCCTTCGACCGGCCGGTTCCGGGATGGACGACGACGCCGGCAGGCTTGTCCACGACGATCAAGTGGTCGTCTTCGTAGAGGACCCCGAACTCGACCGGCTCGGGGACCAGGTCCGATGTCGGCTTCGGTGGCGAGCTCACCAGCACCTGGCGGGCGAACACCCGGTCGGCGCCCTGCACCGGCGCGCCGTCGATATACACGCCTTCGGCCACGACCTCGGATGCCAGGGCCCGGCTGATGCCGAAGGTCTCGGCGATGACCTTGTCGACCCGGGCGCCGTCGAGCGACTCGGGAACCTCGATCTCTACTTGGTCGCCCATGCGTGGGCCAGGAGGATCACGACGGCGGTGGTCACAGCGGTGTCGGCCAGGTTGAAGGTGGGGATGAACCAGAGCTCGATCCAGTCGATGACCGGGCCGTCGAGGAACCCGTCGCCGCGAGCGAAGCGGTCGACCAGGTTGCCGACCGCCCCTCCGACCACGAAACCGAGCGCCACGATCTCGACCCTGGGCCGCTCCTTGGCCATGGCGATCAGGACCGCCACGGTGATGATCATGGCGACAATGCCGATGACCACCCCGCCGTTCAGGAACATCCCGAAGGCTCCGCCGGTGTTCTCGACGTAGGTGAAGCCGAAAAAGCCGGGGATCACCTCGACCGGGCTGCCCCTGAAGTGGATGGCGGCGTAACGCTTGGTGAGCAGATCGGCGGCCACGACTGCGGCAGCGATGCCGAGCCCGATCGAGTAACGGCGTATCAAGACGCGCGCGAAGCGCACTCGACGCAGAGTGTCGAGTACGGCAGCACATCGAGACGCTCAACCGGGATCGACCGGCCGCAGGACTCACAGATCCCGTAGGTCCCGGCCTCGATCCGCTCCAACGCCCGTTCGGCCTTGCTCAACAGGTCGAGCGTGTTCTGCTCGATCGAGAGCTCCTTGGCGTACTCCAGCTTCATCGAGCTCGCCTCGGCATTCCCAGGATCGGGGCTTCGGTCCGAAGAGCTCTCGGTGAGCCGCGCCTCCTCGAGAACGCGCTCGTAGTCGGCGATCTGCTCCTCGAGCCGCACCTTCTCTTCCTCGAGACGCTTCTTGAAGCGTTCGAGCGTGGTTTTGGCAAGTTTTCTGGCCATTCGCTACCTCACAAAATGGCGGGGAACCCTACCAACGACCGCGCGTTTGCGTCGTGTTTGCGACAGCTGAAGTGGTCGTCTACTCCCCGGTCGTGCTTCAACAAGGCAACACCGACCGACATTCCCGGCTTCGATCGTTGAGGTCCTTCCCCGTTACCCTGCCGATCCTCATGGAGCCCGACAAGCAGCCGCGCTTTCGACCGTTGGATGCCCAGCCGGATCACGACGACCTGGAGCTACGGATCCTGGAATGGTGGGACGAGAACGACACCTTCGCCAAGCTGCGGGCCAAGAACAACGGGGCCGAGCCGTTCAGCTTCATCGATGGCCCGGTCACGGCCAACAAGACCCTGGGCGTGCACACCGCGTGGGGACGCACCCTCAAGGACGTGTTCCAGCGCTATCACGCCGCCCGGGGGAAGGATCTTCGCTATCAGAACGGCTTCGACTGCCAGGGTCTCTGGATCGAGGTCGGGGTGGAGCAGGAGCTCGGGCTCAACTCGAAACGTGAGATCGAGGAGTTCGGACTCGAGGAGTTCGCCGCCCGCTGCCGGGCGAAGGTGGCTTGGTCGGTGGGCGAGCTGCGGCGCGGGTCGAAGCGTCTCGGCATGTGGATGGACTGGGAGCACGACTACCTCACGTTCTCCGACACCAACATCGAGTACATCTGGCGCTTCCTGGCCACGCTCCACGAGCGGGGCTGGCTCTACCTCGGGCATCGCTCCACCGAGTGGTGCCCCAGATGCGGGACCTCGATCTCACAACACGAGATCACCGGTCAGTCCGGCGTCTACCAGGAGAAGACGGATCCCTCCCTCTACGTCCGATTTCCCCTCGTCGACCGTCCCGGAGAGGCTCTCGTCATATGGACCACGACGCCGTGGACCCTCCCGGCCAACGTCTCCGCGGCCGTCCACCCCGGGCAGGAGTACGGGCGGCGCCCCAACGGTGACTGGGTTGCGGTGGGCCGTTACCCCGACGAGGTCTTCGAGGAGACCAAGCCCGGCGCCGAGCTGGTGGGCTGGCGATACCGGGCCCCGTTCGAGGACCTGGAGGCGGGTCGTGACGTCGAGCACTTCGTCATCCCGTGGGACGACGTCACCATGGAGCAGGGCACCGGGATTGTCCACATCGCCCCCGGCGCGGGTACCGAGGACTTCGAGCTGGCGGGAGTCCACGGTCTGCCCGTCCTCACCCCCGTCGACGGGTCTGGCCGCTTCTACCCGGAGTACGGCTGGCTGGCCGGCATGTCCACAACCGAGGCCAAGGACCCCATCATCGAGGCCCTCGACGAGGCCGGTCTGCTGGTCGAATCGGGTGAGTACGTCCACTCCTATCCGCACTGCTGGCGCTGCGACACCCCGCTCATCTTCCGGGTGGCCGACGACTGGTACATCTCGGTCGACGAGCTCAGACAGCCGCTCAAGGAAGCCAACGCCACAGTGACCTGGACCCCGTCGTACATGGGCAAGCTCATGGACGACTGGCTCAACAACATGGGCGACTGGAACATCTCCCGCCGCCGCTACTACGGGCTGCCACTCCCCTTCTACATCTGCGAGTGCGGGGAGATGACGGTCATCGGGTCCAAGAGCGAGCTGGAGGCGAAGGCCACCGCCGGGTTCGAGCAGCTAGAGGAATTGCGCCGCCCCTGGATCGACCGGGTCACCATTCGCTGCGACGCCTGCGGCAACGAGGAAGTGAGACGAATCGAGGAGGTCGGCGACGTCTGGCTCGACGCGGGCATCGTCCCCTTCTCGACGCTCGGCTG
>DASSVE010000079.1:0-17388 GCA_035706345.1 Acidimicrobiia bacterium | reverse complement strand
CAGCAGCCAGGCGATCACCTGGGAGCTGATGGCCAGGGCAATCAGCCATCCATGCGACGGCCAGCTGAACTCGAGATCCAGGGTGGCGGTGGTCAGCCCGAAGACCAGGCTGGCGACGGCGGCGCCCAGACTCGCCTCGAGAAGTGGGCCGGCGACCGGTGCCTGCTCGTCGTTGGAGTGACGGAAGACGAGCAAGAAGACTGCGTAGAAGATGGCGGCCAGCATGGCGAGCAGGGCGCCACCCACCGGGTTGTCGCCGAAGGCGTCGCCCTGACCGACACCGGACACCAGGGTGACACCGAGCAGGATGACCGGAATGGCGATGACCGTGGTGCGGGCGGGTCTCTCCCGGAACACGATCCATGCACCGAGTGCCACGAACACCACCGACGTGTTGGCGATGAGGGTGGCCAGCCCGGCGCCGATCATCTCGATCGAGGTGTGCCAGACCACCATGTCGGCGGCGAGGGCGACGCCTGCGCCCAGCGCCATCCAACGTCGCGACGAGGGCCGGCGATCTTGTCCACGGCGCGCCAGCCAGAGGAAGAAGAGCACCGGCACCGCGTAGGCGACGCGGTAGAAGGCGCCTGTGATCGGGGTAACTCCGGCCAGGAGGAAGAGGATCGCCGAGAACGAGATCATGACGGCCCCGACCAGGGCGGCGAAGAGTGTCACTCCAGGGCCCGCTTGACTCTCAGGTCACCCGGCCAGGCTCTGCAATTCCTGGAAGGAGTGGTGCAATGCTGCCACGAACTCGTCCGAGTCCGGGAGGGTGTCGTAGTCGGCCTGGATCCCCCAGAGCAGTCTCCCGTTGTAGGAGAACAAGGCCACCCCGATGCCATGCTGAGCCCACAGGGGGACCATCGGGTAGTTGGCGATCATCTGCGACTCGAGCAGGTACATGGGGAACTGCGGGCCCGGGATGTTCGTGACGGTCATGTTGAACGGCCTGATCCGTGGCCCCACCACCCGGCTGGCCAGGGACAGCAGCGTGATCGGTGTGCCCGAGCTCAACTCGACGATGGTGGCTGCTCCCAGGGCCTGGTTGGTCTTCTTCAGCTTCTCGGTCGTCTGCGCGATCGACTGATAACGCCTCAGCGGATCGGGCTCCGAGATGGGCAGGTCGACCAGCCACATGGCCACCTGGTTGCCCATTTGACCCTGCTGGCTCGCGCTCCGTGTCGATACCGGGTTCATGACCCGGAACTCGGCCCCGGAAGGGTCGTAGGAGCGCTGCTCGATGAGGAACTTCCTCACGGCTCCGGCTGTGATGGCGAGCACAACGTCGTTCACCGAGCCACCCAACCGGTTCTTGACCTCCTTGACCTCCTCGAGACCCATCTCGGTCCAGTTGAACCGGCGGTTGGGGCCGATGTCCGGGTTGAGCGGGGTCTTCGCCGACGCTGTCAGCCAGCCCGAGCGCAGCGAGCTGATCGCCGCCGACGTCTTGTCGAAGGCCCGGTCGGTGACCAACCGCCCTTCCTTGACCATCTCCCCGACGTTGGTGAGCCCGTCGATCAGGCGTCGGGTGAGCCGCGCCGTCTCGGCCACGGCGAGCTGGGTCGGGGTCGGAGCCGGCCGCGGGGTCCATTCCGGCGCCTCCTCGATCGTCGAGTCGGGGACGACGTTGAGCAGGATGGTGGTCAGGTCGACCCCGCTGAGCCCGTCGATCATGCAGTGGTGGATCTTGGCGATGATGGCGAAACGATCGCCGCTCAGACCCTCTACCACCCACAGCTCCCACAATGGGCGGGAGCGGTCGAGCTTGGTCGAGACGATGCGCCCGGCCAGCTCGCGCAGCTGTTCGTCGCTGCCGGGTCGGGGGAGGGAGGTGTGGCGCACGTGGTAGTCGAAGTCGAAGTGCTGGTCGTCAACCCAGACCGGGCGCCGGTCGTAGGGCACCCAATCGAGACGCTGCCGGTAGCGAGGGATGTACTGGAGCTTGGAGTGGACGTGGGCCTTGATCCGCTCGATGTCGATACCCCCGTCGTCGGCCTTCAGTGGGGCGGCGTCGAACAGGGCGACGCCGGTGACGTGCATGTGCGCGGACCCGGTCTCGAGGGCCAGGAACGACGCATCCAGATAGCTGAGTGGCTCGTAGTGGAAATCGGTCATCTGGGCCCCTGTCGGCGTGTGAGGCGAGCTGGTCGGGTAGGTTCAGCTGATGCTGGTCGACATGCTCGTCGAGATCCCGAAGGGTAGCCGTAACAAGTACGAGATCGACCATGAGACGGGCCGCATCTTCCTCGATCGGATGCTGTTCACCGCCACCCGCTACCCGGCCGATTACGGCCACATCCCGGAGACGCACGCCGACGACGGTGACGCCCTGGACGCCCTGGCGCTGGTCAGTGAGCCGACCTTTCCCGGCTGCTGGGTGAGGATCCGACCCGTGGGTCTGTTCATCATGGAGGATCAGGGCAAAGAGGACCTGAAGATCCTGGGCGTGCCCCTCGGCGACCCGGTGTGGCGGGAGGCGGAGACGTTGGACGACATCCCGCCGCACCTGCTCCTCGAGCTGGAGCACTTCTTCACCATCTACAAGGACCTCGAGGGGAAGAAGACCGCGGTCGACGGGTGGCGCGATGCGGAGGCGGCCCACGCCGCCATCGAGCAGGCCCGGGCGGCCTACCAGGACCTTTCGTCGGCGTAGGCTCTCCACCCCGAACCTCGCCGGCCGCGGACAGGGATCGTTGGGGAAGATCCCCGATTCCAAACATCGCCAACTGGGGACAACATCACCGCAATGGAAGCCTTCATCGCCTCGCTCGACCCGTGGCTGATCTATGTGGTCGTCGCCTTCCTGACCATGGGGGAGTCGGCGGCGTTCCTCAGCCTGGTGTTCCCGGGCGAGGTGGCTCTGGTGGCGGCGGCTGCGCTCGGTCTCTCTGCAGGGGTCGACCCGATCATCCTCGGCGCCGTCGCCACGGTCGGCGCCCTCGTGGGTGGCCTGCTCGGCTACGCCATCGGGCGCCGGTATGGGTCGAGATTGCTCCAGTGGGAGCCGATCGACCGGAGACTGGGACGGCGCATGGCCGAACTGCGGCCCATGCTGGCGAGTTCCGAGGCCGGGCCCCTGGTGGCAGTGGCGAGGTTCAACCAGATCACCCGAGCTCTCGTCCCGGCCCTTGCCGGCATGGCGGGGATGGGGCGGCTCAGGTTCGCCGTGGCCAACGGGGTCGGTGCGCTGATCTGGGCGGCTCTGTTCACCGCCATCGGGTACTACTTCGCCGAGTGGTGGCGCTCCACCTCGGGCCTCGTCCACCTGATCATGGCCCTCGTGGTGTTCGCCTCGATCGGCGGTTGGCTCCTGTCCCGGTGGCGTCGCAGGCGCAACCCGGTCGCCGAGGAGCCGGCCCCATTGCGGGAGCCCTGAGCCGGCTCACATCCGGACCTGGACGCCCACCTCGATGACCCGCTCCGGGGGCAGACCGAAGAATCGCACCGGGCTGGCGGCATTGCGGTGCATCACCGCAAAGAGACGGTCCCGAATCTTGTAGATCGGGTGCTTGCTCGTGGGGATCACGGTCTCGTGACCGACCACGTACACGGCGTCGTCGGCGTCGAATCCGAATTCGGCGGTCGTGACGTCGGCGAGGGCCTTGGGGACATCGGGCGGCTCGGCGAATCCGAAGCGCAGCAGCACCTGATAGAAGCCCTCCCCGAGATCGTGGACCGTGGCCCGTTTCGCCCGGGGGACACGGGGCGCGTCGGTCCACTGCACGGTGACGATCAGGACCGTCTCGTGGATTACCTCGTTGTGCCTCAGGTTGGCCAGGAGCGGGGGCGGCGTGGCCCCCAGGTTGGAAAAGAGGTACACGGCGGTCCCCGGGACTCTCACCTGGGGATGGCGGGCGATGGAGCCGATGAAGCGTTCGATGGGGAGCTCACCGCTGCGCATACGGGCGGTGAGACGCTGGCGCCCTGTCTTCCATGTCAGCATCACCAGCAGCAGGACGATTCCGACCGCGAGCGGGAACCATCCCCCCTGGGGCACCTTCACGATGTTGGCGCTGAAGAAGGCGAGGTCGACCACGAGGAAGGCGGTGGTGAGCCCTCCCGCCAGCAGCGTGCTCCAGCCCCAGAGGTATCGCATCACCACGTAGAGCAGGATCGAGGTGATGACCATCGTCGTGGTCACGGCCACTCCATATGCCGCCGCCAGGCTCGAGGAGGTCCCGAAGGCGAACACCACCGCCACACAGGTGATCATCAGCGTGTAGTTGACGGCACCCAGATAGACCTGCCCGATCTCCCGCGGAGAGGTGTGGTCGACTGTCATCCGTGGCAGGTACCCCAGTTGGATCGCATGCTGGGTCAACGAGAAGGCGCCCGAGATCAGCGCCTGGGAGGCGATGACTGCCGCCGCAGTTGCCAGGAGGATCAAGGGTATCCGGGCCCACCCGGGTGCCAGGCCGTAGAAGGGGTTGGCCGCCGCCTCCGGTTTGGAGATCAGCAGGGCCCCCTGCCCGAAGTAGTTGAGCAAGAGCGCCGGCATCACCAGGACCGTCCAGGCCAGGCGGATTGGTCGGCGCCCGAAGTGCCCCATGTCGGCGTAGAGCGCCTCGCTTCCGGTGACGACCAGGACCACGGCACCCAGAACCAGGAAGCCAATCTTCGGGTTGTCGATGAGGAACTCGAACGCGTAGGTCGGGCTGATGGCGGCCAGGACCCGGGGCCGTGAGATGACCTGCACCAGGCCGAGCAGCGCCAGGACACCGAACCAGACGATCATCACCGGACCGAAGAACGCCCCCACCCGGGCCGTGCCCTGTCTTTGGATCAGGAACAGGGCGACCACGATCACCGCCGCGATCGGGGTGATGTAGGCGTGCATCCCGGGAGCCATCACCTCCAGGCCCTCCACCGCGGAGAGCACGGAGATCGCAGGTGTGATCACCCCGTCGCCATAGAGCAGCGCCGTCCCGAAGAGCCCGAGAAGGAGAATCGTCCGCAGACGCTTCTTGCGTGAGGGGTCCAGACCCTGGGCGGCCAGGGTGGTCAGGGCCAGGATCCCGCCTTCGCCGTGGTTGTCCGCCCTCATCACGAAGATCAGGTACTTGATGGACACGATGAGCATCAACGCCCAGAACATCAGCGAGAGGATCCCGAGGACGCTCTGATCGCTCACAGCCAACCCCTCGGCGGCGCGGAAAGACTCCCGGAACGCGTAGAGCGGACTGGTGCCTATGTCACCGAAGACGACTCCAAGAGCCCCCAGTGAGGTGATGAGCAGGTACTTGGACCCGCGTTGGTCTTCGGCCATGTGCGACCGGTCAGTCAAGCAGGCCGGGGGCCTCTGAAAGCCGTTCCAGGGGTGCGACTTGAAAAGAGAAGAGGTGACCCTTCAGGGTCACCTCTTCGGTAGCGATCTATGCGGCTTCTGGTGCCTCACGATCGAGCACTTCCTGCTCCGGGAGGTCCCGGATGGTGACCTCCTCGGGGTGCCGTCGTCCCTTGGCGATGACACGTCTCAGGTGGGCCGATCGTGCTTGCTCAAGGCGGGTGTCGTTCAGGATCTTTACGAGCCTGTGGTCTAAGTAATGCATGAGGTTTCATTCCTTGTCCTCGTAGATGGCTGGTGATGGCCGATGTCCGTCGGGACAGCGGCGAGAAGAGACTCGGAGTCGGATCCGGTCTAAGCCGTGAGGCCGATTGGAGCGCGGCTGAGGCCGGCCGACATGTCGGTTGCGAGTTCGCTGAGCATGTTGGTCACCTCCAATCGCGGTAATGGAACCTTCGGTCGACAAAGTAGAGATGCGGCCCGTCGACCGTCAAGGGAATTAATTGGGGGTCAGCGATGCGGACGCGATCAGGTACCCGATGGCACGCTCGGACAGCTCGTAGCGGGCGACCAGCGCCTGGAAGCGAGGCCCATGACCGGCCACTTCGAGATGGGCCAACTCGTGCACCAGCACCGAGTCGAGGACCCATGTGGGCATGGTGGCCAGACGGCGGGAGATGCGGATCCGACCCTCCGTGCGCGAGCAGCTGCCCCATGTCCGCATCTGCCGGTCCGACCACTCGACGAACTTGGGGGCCGGGAAGCCGTAGGTCCGGGCCAGCTCTCTGGCCCGGGCTGCCAGGTCGATCCCGGTGGAGGTGGAGCGTCGGATCACCCGGGCCACCAATTGCTCGACGACCTTGGCCTCCTCTGTGCGGTCCATCCCGTCGGGGACCATGACCTCGATCCGGCCCTCCCTGAGACTGGCCTGGGCGGTCCGGGTTCGTCTTTTGCTCCGTACCACCTCTACTGGGAAGTCGCTCATGCCGGCACCGTAGGTGTGCCCGGGGACAGATTCGTGTCAGGGGAGTTTCGTCGTCTGCCGGCAGGGGGTAATGGCGGTCATGACCGCGCACCCCTCGCTCTGGATGGCCACCTCGGCAACGACCGACCTCCCACCGCTGCCGGGTGACACCCGCGTCGAGGCACTGGTGGTCGGAGAGGGGATCACCGGGCTCACGACGGCACGGTTGCTGGCCGAGCAGGGGGTCCCGGTGATGGTCATCGACTCCGGGACCATCGCTGCCGGGACCACCGGTTACACGACAGCCAAGCTGACCGCGCTCCAGTCCACGATCTATCGCGAGTTGACCGGTTCATGGGGCGAGGACGTCGCTGCCGCGTACGCCGGCGCCCAGGTGGAGGGGCTGGACACGGTGCGACGTCTGGTCACTGAGGACGGGATCGACTGTGACCTCCGAACCGATGCCGCCTATACCTACGCCCTCACCGACGAGGGTCTCGCCAAGATCGAGGATGAGGTCTCCGCAGGGCGTGGCGCCGGTCTCGCCGTCGACTTCACGACCAATACCGATCTCCCCTTCCCCGTGAGGGGCGCCGTCAAACTGGAGGGCCAGGCGCGATTCCACCCACGCAAGTACTGCCTCGGTCTGATGGAGGCCGTCGTGGCGAGGGGTGGCTCAATGTTCGAGAAGACGAGGGCACTCGATCTGGATGCCGCCGACGGCGTGGTCCACACCGATCGAGGAAAGATCACGGCCGATCTGATATTCGTGGCCTCGCACGTTCCCTTCGTCGACACCGGTCTCTATCTGGCCCGGATGACGCCGTCGAGGTCGTACGCCGTGACCTTCCCTTCCTCGCCGATCTCAGGCATGTACATCAGTGTCGAGGAGCCAATCCGTTCGATTCGCTCCACCGAGGATGGTCACATCGTGGTCGGGGGCGAGTCGCATCCGGTGGGCGAGGGGGAGGACTCCCGACATCACTACGAGGCCCTCGTATCGTGGGCGGGCGCCAACTTCGGTGCAGCCGAGGTCGACTATCGCTGGTCAGCCCAGGACTACCACCACGCCGACGGGCTGCCCCTTGCCGGCCCGCTGGGCCAATCGGGTCGGGTGTTCATGGCCACCGGATTCGCCAAGTGGGGCATGACCAACGGCACGGTCGCCGCCGGAGTGATGGTGGACCTCGCCATGGGCCGGGAGAACCCGTGGGCCGACCTGTTCGACACCAGGCGTCTGGCTCTGAAGCAGGGTGGTGGTCGTCTGCTCAAGGCCAACGCAAGGACAGTCGGAAACCTGGTGTCGAAACGGATCCTGTCCACCGACCTCATCGACGTGAGCGAGCTGGAATCGGGGTCGGGTGCGGTGGTGTACCTCGAAGGTCAGAAGGCCGCTGCCTACCGCGACGAGCATGGGATGGTGCACGCGGTGTCACCGGTCTGCACCCATCTGGGATGCCAGGTGGAGTTCAACTCGGCGGAGACGAGCTGGGACTGTCCCTGCCACGGGTCACGTTTCGACATCGAGGGCCGTGTCCTCCACGGCCCGGCCACCACCGATTTGGAGCGGATACAGGCTCCTGCGGTCCGGGCTCGATAGCAGGCTGCAAGAGCGCCCCCGGGAGGACTCGAACCTCCGACACACGGTTTAGGAAACCGTTGCTCTATCCCCTGAGCTACGAGGGCGATCGAGGACCGTTGTGCAGAGGACCACGCACAGGGTGGGTGGTTGCACAGCGGTTTCGAGGAAATGGTAGAGCGGCCTGGCGGGCACCGTGTTGGACCCAACCCACGCAGGCGACGTAGAATTGGTTAGGCATGCTAACTACACCGTCGCTGGCTGATCGGCTCCGGGTGTCGGTGGGCCGTCTCGCCCGCAGACTCCGGCAGCAATCTGCCGAGGACGACCTGACCCTCTCCCAGGCTTCGGTCCTGGCCACCCTGGAGCGTCATGGGCCCCTTGCCATGAGCGAGGTGGCGGCACACGAGCGCATCAGCAAGCCGTCGGCGACCGGGATCGTCGGTCGTCTGGTCGACAAGGGGTTGGTGGAGAGGGCTCCCGACCCGGACGACGCCAGATCGTCGATCGTCGCCATCACCCCAGAGGGTCTGCGTCTGCTCAACAGGCGTCGTCGTCAGAGAACCGAGTACCTGGCCCGCCGCATCGACGCCCTCGACGCGGGCGACCGCGCCGTGCTGGAGCGAGCCGTGGCTCTTCTCGAGAAGATCGTCGAGGACCGGTGAGCTACGCCGGAGACGTAGCCCGGCGCACCTTCGCCGCGTTCTCGGTGCGCAACTTCCGTCTCTACTTCATCGGCCAGGTGGTCTCGGTGTCGGGCGCCTGGATGCAGCGGGTGGCCCAGTCCTGGCTGGTGCTCGAGATGACCGACAGCGGCGCCATGGTCGGGGCCCTCACCGCCGTCCAGTTCCTGCCCCTCCTGCTGGCGCCGGCCGGCGGCCTCGTCGCCGACCGCATGGACAAGCGCAAGCTCCTCTTCGTCACCCAGAGCCTGGCGGCCTTGATCGCCGTGACGATGGGGACACTCATCCTCACCGACCTGATCGAGTTGTGGATGGTGTTCGCCCTCGCGCTCGCTCTCGGCCTCGTGGGCAGCGTGGACAACCCGACCCGTCAGTCGTTCGTGATGGAGATGGTCGGTCGCACCCGGCTGGCCAACGCCGTGGCGCTGAACCAAGTGCTGGTCAACTCGGCGCGGATCGTCGGTCCTGCCATCGGTGGTCTGCTCATCGTCACCGTGGGCATCGGCTGGTGCTTCCTGATCAACGCCCTCAGCTACCTGGTCTTCCTCACCGCCATCTCCATGATGCGGGCGGCGGACATGGATCCGTCAGAACGAGAGACCCGGCGACGGGGTCAGGTGCGGGAGGCCCTCCACTACGCGCTGCACAACCCGATGATCCGGGCCACGTTGGTGATGAGCGCTCTCATCGGTCTGTTCGCCTACGAGTTCGAGGTGGTTCTGCCCCTCTTCGCCAGGTTCACCTTCGATGGCGACGCCGATCTGTTCGGCACCCTGTTCGCCGCTATGGGAGTAGGAGCCGTTGCCGGCGGTCTGTTCGTGGCCAACCGGGGAAGGACCTCCCCGCGGGCGATCTTGTTCTCGGCGACTGTCTTCGGGCTCGCCCTCGCCACCACCGCCTTCGCCCCCAACGTCGTGTTGGCTCATGTTTGCCTGGTGGCGGTGGGGGCCGGCTCCTCCGCCTTTCTCACCCTGAGCAACTCCTTCCTCCAACTGGAGGCCGCCCCGCAGATGAGGGGGAGAGTGGTGGGGATGCGCGCCACCGCCATCCTTGGTGCCCGACCTCTCGGGGCGCCCGTGGTCGGATGGATCGGCGAGCATCTCGGCCCGCGTTTCGCGCTCGGTCTGGGCGCGATCACCGCTATCGGCGTGGCATTTTGGGCCCGATCGAAGATGCTCGACCGGGGGAGCACGGTCGGCTCCGAGCTCGGGACGGTCTCAGACCTGTGAGTCCCAGCAGTTGACCAGATCCGTGTTGGGAGGACGCACGAGGCTCGGCGCCGCCACCGCCTTCCTGGCCGCACAGAACTCGGGAGTCAGCTCGTAGAGCGAGTGGCCCGATCCGGTCTCCACCTCCCAGTTCCGATCGCCCAGCTGGCTGATCACCTGCCCCCCGACAGCGTCGCTGGGCCGCCACAGGTTGATCCACCGACCGTCGAGCTGATCGTCGACATGGGTGACCATGTCATCCAGACCCACGGCGGGGAACAGGGTGGGGTAGAGATCGCCGAGCTGCGAACCGTAGGTCACGAACAACCCCGGCCTGGCGTCGTCCTCGGTGAGCGCCAACGCCACGGCCGCGATCAGCGAGCCCTGGGAGTGGGCCGAGAGGACGTCGGGAGCCTCCTCGGTGATCACGGTCTGGAGACGGTTCACCGCATAAGGTCCGTAGGCCGGCGGCCCGAGGGGATGGAACCAGCGCGGCCAGAACGAGCCCAGGTCCCACAGGATTCCCACCTGTCGCCGTGAGTCCTGACCGTTGAGGAGGCCGCCGACGATGGAGCGGACGATGAGCACCGCGGGGACGGCCACCATCAGGATCTTGGCCCAGCCCAGGAGAGAGGCCGGGTCGAAGGGGAGGCCGAGGAGAACCGACTGATTGCCCGGGTCTTCGACCACCCAGGAGGGCAGGGTGATGTTGGCCTGAGTGCAACCCTCGGCTGCGCCCCGGCAGCTGGCCAGCACGGCGATGGCTCCCATGACGACCGAGTAGAAGCCGGCGGCTGTGAGCATCACCCGTGCCCGCAGGATCCCTCTCCGCATCCGCGATCCGTCGTTGCCCTTCTTGGGGATGAACGTGGCCACGGCGAACGTCGCTGCCATCACCACCACCATCCCGGCCAGACCAACCGTCACGAAGGCGGCGCCGGCGTCGAAGGTCTCCGAAGTGGTCTCGGCCCCGGTGAGATAGGTCTCGACCAGCATGGCGCCGGTGAGCCCGAGGGTGCCGCCGATGAGCGTGGCCACCGCCAGCAGGCCCAGGGGCACCCATCCCTTCCTGAGACCGCTGGTCAGCAGCTCGCCGAGAAACCCGAGACCGGCGGCGATCCCGAGGATGAGAGTGATCTGGTAGGTCAGGTCGTCGGAGACATTGAGATCGCCGGCTTCGATGTCGGCGCCGGCCAACGCGACCAGTGCCCAGCCCAGCACCACCAGGCCGACGAGTGGCAGGACCGCGTTCAATGCCACCAGGAGTCTGTTGGCGGCCACCGGGCCCGCGGTCAGGGCGAGGAGCACCATCGACAACCCGGCCAGGACCAGCGCCGCCATGGCCAGGGCGTCATTGCCAACGGCGCGGCCAACCACCGTCGCCAGCATCGCCATCCCGAAGGACAAATGAATCCGACGCTGGCGATGCAAGATCGAGTGCACACCCCACATGTGGGTGCCGACCACCCCGCTACGTCCCACCGGGTCTCCCCAGTCGGGCTCCTCGAGGAACGGGTTCATGGATCGGGGCGTGGGCCCGAACAGATAACGCATGCGCTCCTTGAAGCCGAGGGGCTTGAACGTCGATTGGGTCGACAGCCAGCCCAGCCCGAAGACCAGGACGACACAGACCGCGATGAAGAGCCAGGTGGCCGCGGTGGGAGACAGTCCGGATGACAGCGGGATGTCGAAGCCCATGTTGGCGATCTGGGCGAAGAAGATGCCGGTCAGGGACAGACCGGCCACCCGGACCCATATCCGTGACCAGATGTTCGGCGACTCGGCCATCCAGCCGGCGACGTTGGCCATGGCGAACGGCGCCAGCAGGATCCAGAAGGCGGTCAGCGACGACTTGGAGGTGAGGCTCCCCCAGTGGAACGCCTCGACGTCCCACTCGTCCCGATTGCGTCTGTAGACCTTGGCCAGGTCCCAACCCTGGTCGTAGGTGACCGGTCCCGTGTACAGAAGTTGGGTGGGCGGTGTACCGGAGACACCGTGGACGCGAAGCTCTCTTGGCAACTGACCCCCAGGCTCGACCATGTCAACTTATCGGATGGCCGTCCCCACCCGGCTACATTCCCGGCATGGATGAAGAACGGATCGCCCTCTTCATCGACTTCGAAAACCTCGCCATCGGTGCCCGGGAAGCCCTCGACGGGATGGTTTTCGACTTCGAGCCGATCGCCAACGCCCTGGCCGAGCGGGGTCGGGTGATCTCCCGCAGGGCCTATGCCGACTGGTCCATGTTCGCCGACGCCCGCCACCCGCTGACCCGTAGCCACGTCGAGTTGATCGAGATACCCCAGCGCATGGGGACCAGGAAGAACGCCGCCGACATCAAGATGGCGGTCGACGCCATCGAGCTCGCTTTCGAACGTGACTACGTCACCACCTTCGTCATCTGCACCGGGGACTCGGACTTCACCCCGCTGGTGCACAAGCTGCGGGAGCTGAACAAGAAGGTGATCGGGGTCGGGGTCAGGGCCTCGACGTCGAATCTGCTGCCACCTGCCTGCGACGAGTTCCTGTTCTACGACAACCTCGCCGGAGTCGAGTCCAGGGGTCAGGAGCCGTCGGAGAGCAGCGAGACCGACGAGACCCAGGACCTGGCCGCCCTCATCACGACGACCTTGGGCGGCCTGCTTCGCAGCACGCAGGGCGACGTCCTGGCCTCATCGTTGAAACGGGCCATCCTGCGCAAGGACCCCACGTTCACCGAGGCCGACTACGGATTTCGCGGCTTTGGGGAGCTGCTCCGCCATCTCGAGAACGAAGGGGTGATCGAGCTCACCGAGGGACCGGGGCGGGGCGATCCCGTGGTCCAGTTCCCGGCCACGGGCAGCGGGGAAACCGGAGCCTTCCAGATGCTGCGCGACACGGTCCGTGAGCTGAGCAGTGCCAACGGACCCGTGGTCCTGTCCGGGCTGAAGAACCAACTGCGCAAGCGGCAGCCCGACTTCAGCGAGAAGAAATTCGGCTACGGCGGCTTCCTCCAGTTCTGCAAGGCGGCGGCCACCCGCGGTCTGATCGACCTGACCTGGGACGAGACCGTCGGCGACTACACCGTCACCGCCCGCTGACCCGATGCGCTTCCTCGACGCGGCAGACACCCGAGCCGCTTTGCCAATGCCCGACGCCATCGAGGCTATGGAGCACGCCTTCACTGGCGACTCCGAGGCGCCAATGCGGTCACTGGTCGGCCCCTCGCTGGTGATGCCAGGCCGTCTCGACGACCTGATGGCGGTGAAGGTGGTCTCGATCGTCCCCGGCAACCCGGTCGGGTTGGTCATCGTCTTCGGTGAGGACGGCTCGCCGCTGGGCATCGTCGACGGTCCCACCGTGACCGCCATTCGCACCGGTGCGGTGGCAGGTCTGGCCACCAAGCTCCTGGCGGTGCCCGGAGCGAGCACGCTGGCCATGCTGGGGGCGGGCGCCATGGCCCCGGATCAGATCGAGGCCGTCAGGACGGTGCGAAACATCGAGGAAGTCCTGGTGTGGTCGCGAACCCTGGAGAAGGCGGAGCGGCTGGCGCAGCAGATCGGTGGGGAGCCCGTTGCCGACGCCGATGAGGCGGTGCGGCGTGCGGACATCGTCTCGTGTGCCACGCCGGCGCGTTCGCCGTTGTTCTCAGCCGGGTCGGTTCGGTCCGGCGCCCACGTGAACGCGGTGGGTGCGTTCACCCCCGAGATGGCCGAGCTCCCTCCGGGTCTGCTGGAACGGGCGTTCGTGGTGGTGGACGAGGTGGAGGCGGCCGCTGCCGAGGCCGGTGACCTGATTCAGGCCGGCCGGTCGCCCGACACCACCCTGCGTTTCCTCCTCACCGGCAACGGCCCGCCCGTGACGTCAGATGTCACCGTGTTCAAGAGTGTCGGCGTGGCCGCCCAGGACGTCGCTGCCGCGGGCCGCGCCCTCGCCAACGCGGAGCGCGCGGGTCTCGGTGTCTTGCTGGGCTGACCGCTGACCACTGTTCTGTGCGGGTTGAGTACGCGCCACGCGTACTAGATCCGCACAGAACGGTCGCTAGCTGGCTTTGCGGGCCCCTCTGATCTCGAGACTGTCGAGGAGACGCTGGGAGGCGTCGGCGATCTCTGCGACGGCCCGCTCGAACACCGCCTCGTTGTGAGGGGCGGGCTTGGAGAACCCTGAGATCTTCCTCACGAACTGCCGGGCGGCCGCCTCGATCTCCTCGTCGGGTGCTGGCTGGGCTCCCTCGCGGAGCACCTTTATGGAACGACACATGGGCTGAAACCTAACGGTCGCGACGACGTAGCAACTCGATCTCGTTGGTGACGATGACCACGGCGAGCGCCACGACGATCACGATGGCGTCCTCGGCGGCGCTGCCCATGGTCAGGACCATGAGAAACGCGGCCACACCGACCACCGATCGTGAGATGTGCAGCCTCGCCTTGTCGATGAAGGCGGCGTGACGGGCGTCGACCTGGCTGATGGGAGGGGCAGGGTCCCTCACCAGCAAGATCACGGCGATCACCCCGGAGAGCAAGGCGAGGTATTCGACGATATCGGGTGGCCCATCGGGAAACGCCCTGGTAGCGGTGGCCACCAGGGTGGCGCCGACGGCGGTGATCACGGCCGCCGCCAGCGCTCCCAGACGCTTCTCGGCCCGCATGCGGTCGTCGATGTACACGGCGACTGCGATCGCGAACCCGGCCAGCCATCCCTCCACTGTGAAGGCGATCCCGATGCCGAGCACCGTGACCGCGATCAGGTCGATGGGGAGCGGTCTTCGCCCCGTCGTCGACGTGATGATTCGGGCCGCGACGACGAGCCCGCCGGCGGCGAGAGCAGAGAGGACCGGTCGGTCGGCGAGCACCCAGACTCCGGCAACGGCACCGGTCGCCAGGGCGACCCACGGGTGGTCGGGGTCGATCTCGCGCAGCAGCGCCCAGATCACGAACACGAAGACCGGAGCCAGGAACACCTCGCCGGCGGCGCCGTTCAGCCAGCGCACCACGGCCACGCCCAGGGCGGCCAGCACCAGACCCGCCAGCGTCAGATTCGTCGCCGACCTGAAGTCGAAGGAGCGTGCCAGATGGGATCTGAAGTCCATTGGTAGACAGATTGTGCCTTCTACCCTCCCGACGTGACCAACACACTCGACAGTCTCCGCAGACTGCCCGCGGTGGGGGCCCTGGCCGAGCGTCAGATGGGGGGTTTCCTGGCTGTCTCGGCGCTGGTCGGAGTGGGAACGGGCATCGGCGCCGCCGCCATGGTGGTGGCCGTCGACTGGGTGACACGCCAGGTGCTGGCGATCCTGCCGTCCGGGGACGTCTCTTTCTGGGACCCGCAGCGCTTTCTCATATTCGTCACCGTGCCCGCGGGCCTCTTGGCGGCGTGGTGGATCGCACGCACGTTCGCCCCTGAGGTGGCCGGGGACGGCGTCCCACAGTCCACCGAGGCGCTTCTCGTCCGTGGCGGGCACATCAGGGGCCGGGTGGCCCCACTCAAGATCCTGGCCACGGCCCTCACCCTTGGTGGTGGCGCATCGGTGGGTCGCGAGGGGCCGATCGTCCAGACCGGCGCAGCCATCGGCTCCTGGATCTCGCGGCGGTTCAACATGGGCGAGGACCAGCTCCGGTCGCTGGTCGCCGCCGGCGCAGGCGCCGGCATCGGGGCGTCGTTCAACGCGCCGATCGCGGGGATGCTCTTCGCCCTGGAGGTGATCCTGGCGTCGTTCGCCCCCCGTCACATGTCGTCGGTGGTGATCGCCTCGGTGACCGCGGCCATAACCACCGAGACCCTGATCGGGGAGGAGCGTTCGCTCAACGCCGGCTCCTATGCGATGGAGTCGTTCACCGAGCTTCCTCTCTATGCCCTCCTGGCGTTGATCGTCGTGGCGGTCGGGTTCGTGTTCCTGCGGACCCTCGAGGGGGTGGAGACGCTCGCCCAGCGTTACGGTCGCCGATTGGGCTGGCTACAACCGGTCATCTGGGGTCTGGTGGCGGCAGGCTTCATCTTCCTGGCGCCGGAGCTGTTCGGCGACGGGCTCCGGTTCACCAACTCACTCTTGCTCGACGAGCAACTGGTCGCAGTGACCGGGGCGGGTGGAGAGGTCTGGTGGGTCCTCCTCCTGCTGGCATTGGCCAAGGCCGTGGCGACCAGCGTCTCCCTCACCGCCGGCGGGTCCGGTGGCGCCTTCATGCCTTCGCTGTTCATGGGAGCCGCGGTGGGAACGGGCCTCGCCCGGCTGATCGACACGTTCTGGACGGGGAGCACCCCGATTCAAAGCGGAGCCTTCGCCGTCGTCGGCATGGCCGCGATGTTCGCAGTGGTGGGACGGGCCCCGCTCACCGCGATCCTGATCGTCTTCGAGGTGACCGGCGCCCGCGAGTATGAGCTCATCCTGCCGCTGATGCTGGCCGCCACCCTGGCCACCTTCCTGGCGGAGCGGTTCATGAAGGACTCCGTGTACACGATGGCCCTGAGGCGGAAGGGGATCCGACTCAATCGCACCGGCGAGGTGGACATCCTGGACACGGTGACGGTCGGATCCGTGATGTCGCCCAATCCGGTCACGGTCGGTCCCGACCAAAGCCTCGACGAAGTGGAGAGTCTCTTCCATCGCCGGAGGTCACACGGGATGCCCGTGGTCGAGGACGGCGAGCTTGTTGGGATCGTCACGCTCAGCGACTTGCATCGGTATCAGGGAGACCCCACCGTGGGAATCGTCTCTGAGGTGATGACCCCGCGCCCGGTCACCGTCGACCCGGACACTCCGGTATCCCGGGCCCTGGAGCGAATGGCTGCCCTTGGCGTGGGCCGCCTCCCGGTGGTCTCCAGCGACGACCCGCGACGTCTGATCGGGCTCTTCCGCCGGGAGGAGGCAGTGCGCGCCTACCACGAGGCCCTGTCCAGCACCACCGATCATCATCTGCATCGGCTTCGCCTCAACCAGAGGACCCATCCTGACGCCGGCTACTACGACTTCCGGGTGCCTCAGGGATCGATGGCGGATGGCCGGATGGTGCGGGAGGTCTCATGGCCCGAGGGCTCGACCCTGGTCTCGGTGCGCAGGGAGCGGGAGGTTCTCGTGCCCACAGGGGATACCGTCCTCGTCGCCGGAGACGTGGTGACCGCCTTTGGCACCAACTGGTCGCGAGACCGGATGATCGATCGTCTCAACGCAGGAGCCGACGAGCCGACCGCCGAAGTGTTTCTCGACGAGGCTGACTCCGAGGCCACCGGAGACGATGGCCCCGACGGATAGACTTGCTCTGTGATTCACGGAGGTCCTCGGTAGTGGAAGTCTTTCTCGGCCTGCTCGCCCTGGCGGTGATCGGGTATGTCCTGTTCAACATGTTCCGCAGCCGCAAGCGGCGCATGGAGCAGGCGGCGAAGGAAGGGAGCACCGCCCCGGCCACAGGGCTGGCGGTGAGCCGTGACCTCTTCGATCCCTCGAGCGGCCATCACGCCCCCGTCGCCTCCTTTCACGTCGTGGGCGACGAGGCTCAGGTCACGTTCGACGTGCCCCTCGACGCCGAGGACGACCCGGTCATGAACGAGCTCCTGTTGGGCGAGGCCATCGAGGTGGTACGTCAGAAACGGCACACGCTCCCGATCGATGGCGTCAACGAGATCGTCGTGTTCGCCGGCAGGGATGAGGTGCGGGAAGTGGGCAGGAGCAGGCTGCCCGCGCCGGGAGAGCTTCC
>DASSVE010000078.1:0-4750 GCA_035706345.1 Acidimicrobiia bacterium | reverse complement strand
GATGTCATTGGCGTGCGTGAACTGCCTCCCCTGGGATCCGTCGCCCTGAATGGTGATCGGCTCGCCGGCCTTGGCCTTCGCCATGAAGATGTTGAACACCGAGTTGGGTCGCATGCCCAGGCCGTAGGCCGTGCCCAGACGCAATGCGATCACCGGGAAATGCTCGAGATGTCCCAGGGAAAGGAGAACCCGCTCCCCGGCCAGCTTGGTGATGTTGTACGGATGGTCCGGCTCGCAGCGGTGCTGTTCGTCGACCGGTTCGTACTCGGGCTCGCCGTAGACCTCCCACGTGGACGCGTAGACGACCCTCGTTCCAGTCTTGGCGGCCGCTCGACCCACGGTGGCGCTTCCCGCAACGTTCACGGAAGCCGCCAGTGCCGGCTGCTCAGCCGCCAGGTAGACGTCCCCGATCGCACCGATGTGGCAGATGACGTCCTTGTCCGCAAGTACCTCTGTGAGCAGGCCCTCGTCGAGGAAATCCCCTAGAACCGACTGCACTTCCGGTAGATTCGTCTCGCGCTGGTCGAAGCCAGTGACCTCGTGTCCGGCCTGGACGAAGGCATCAGCTACGTGTCCCCCCAGGAACCCGGCCGAGCCAGTTATAAGCACCCTCATGATTTCGCCTCCCGAATCCCTCCACGAATGGTGTAGATGCGGGAAGTTAACACGGAGGGTGGCGAACATTCAATAGGGAGAATTATTTGGATCCGGCCTGAAAGGGCGCTATACAACGACTAAACCCGGGGCGAAGGGGCGCGAAAAAAAGCATTGCCACCCCCCTGTTGGTGGCTACGCTGAGTGGTTAACGTATCACGGGTCGTTTCGGCGACTCTTTGCCCGGTGGGAGCCCGGGCGACGGCCGAGCCATGACTTGGCCCGGGAGGCAGTTTTGCGACATGCGACGCATGGCGCAGTGGGGATGAAAAGAGGGCGGGCTGACATTGGCTCAAGAATCAGTTGTGGGGCGAGACGCGTCGAGGGCTCAGCGACTCGCAGTTCTTCTATCCAGAGCCCGCGCAGACCTCTGGTTCGCGGTCGTGGACGTCGTATTGATCGTCGTCTCCTACCTGACCGCCATGACCATTCGCTCGTTCGACGGGCAGGTCGACGACCGTTGGTGGGTGAGCGTCCTGTCCGTGATGCCGTTCATCGTCCTCGTCCACATCGCGGCCAACATCCTCATGGGCGCCTACGGCCACGTGTGGGAGTACGCCAGCATCAGTGAGGCCCGGAGCGTCCTCGCCGCCTCTTTCCTGGCCACAGGCGTCCTCCTGACTCTGACTTTCGCCCTCGGGGACCGGCCGGTTCCCCTCTCGGTGCTGATCGCCGGCGGGCTTCTGGCACTGTTCTCTCAGGGAGCGGTCAGATTCAGATCGAGGCTGTTCTCCTTCAACAAGATCCTCCAACTCGAGGCCACTGACCGGGCCCTCATCATCGGCACCGGCAAGACGGCGGCCGCCCTGGCACGGGACGCCGCAGAGGGCTCTGCCGGGATCAACGTGATCGGCTTCGTCAGCCCCCGCGGCGAGTCGCCCAGCGTTCGCAAGATGGCGGGTCTCCCAATCCTCGGCGAGCTCGACCAGATCGCCCAGCTCGTCGAGACGTACGGCGTCCGCGAAGTGATCGTCGCATCAGACGGCGCCAGCGCCGTTGCCCGGGAACTGGTCGACCTGTGTGTCGACGTCGATGTCCGTCTCCGGATCATGCCGGGTGTGGACGACGTGCTCAATGGCAGCACCACCGGCGTGGACATCAGGGACCTGGAGCTCACCGACCTCCTGGCACGGCCCAAGGTCTCGACGGACCTCGCCGCAGTCGGCGCCAGTCTCCAGGACAAAGTCGTACTCGTGACCGGGGCCGGTGGCTCCATCGGGTCGGTCATCGTCGATCAGGTCCTCAGGTTCAGCCCGAGAACGGTGATCGCCATGGATCACGACGAGACCCATCTGCACGACGGCATGCTGCGCTGGGCAGAGCACGGCGAGGGTCGGGTCGTGGCCGCTCTCTGTGACCTCAGGGACGTCGATCACCTGAACCGTCTGATCGCGCTCCACGAGCCGCAGGTCGTCTTCCACGCCGCCGCCCACAAGCACGTGCCCATCCTGGAGGAGTGGCCCGAGGAGGCGGTCAAGACCAACGTGCTCGGCACCGCCCGTCTTCTCGAGGCTCTGCGCGGGTCCTCGATGGAGCGATTCATCTTGATCTCGACCGACAAGACCGTGAACCCGACCAGCGTCATGGGCGCCTCCAAGCGCATCGCGGAGATGCTCGTCCAGGCGGCCGCGACGGCCTACCGGTCCAACGGGCACGCCGGGTGCGCCTACGGCTCGGTCAGATTTGGGAACGTCCTCGGAAGCCGCGGAAGCGTGGTCCCAACCTTCATGGAGCAGATCCGGAATGGAGGGCCCGTGACCGTGACCGACGAGAGGATGACCCGGTACTTCATGACCACGGAGGAGGCCGTCGAGCTCGTGCTCCAGGCCGGGGCCATGGCTCGCAATGGCGACGTGTTCGTCCTCGACATGGGTCAGCCGGTCAAGATCGTCGATCTGGCGCATCGCATGATTCGTCTCGCCGGGTTGGTTCCGGGTCGTGACATCGAGGTCATCTCGAGGGGGGTGCGCCCGGGGGAGAAGCTCTACGAAGAGCTGGCGCACGGGCCCATGCGACCTAGTAGCCACGAAAAGATCAACGTGGCGGAGGCTCCGGCCGCAGGCCCCGCTGTATTGCTGGACCTGTGCAATCATTTGGAGACTCTTGCCGAGAGCGGGGAGTCGGAGCAGTTGAAGGAGCTCCTGCTCGCGGCAGCTAATCAGAATTGGTCGCCTGGGGAGACGATTGATCTGACTGATCCATCGGAGGCCAACACATGGACGTGAAATCGATAGCCGGCATCGCCAAGTCGAGATGGTGGGTCCTGGTGCTGGCCGGGGTCTTGGCCGTGGGGGTCACGAGCCAACTCGCCGCTTACCAGCAGGACAACCTGATCACCCACGAGGCTGTGACCAGTATCACCTTCGTCGAGGATCCCACCAACCTGGAGCGTGGCGACTTCGAGCAGTTCCTGAGTGAGCAGCACATTCTGGCCGAGGGGGCCAACCGAGAGCTGCTGGGGCAGACTCCCGGGCCGTTCCTCCCCTGGGAGACGGCGGAGATCCATCTCGCCAATGACCAGAACCAGCTGATCTTCATCGGGCGCGGGTACAGCCAGGAGGAGGCCAACGCGGTGGCCCAGGCTCTGCGCGACCAGTTCCTGGCCGTCTCCAATGTCGGTTCCGGTGTCGAGAGGATGAGCCAGGAGCTCGACGAGCTCACCCAACAGATCAAACAGCTCCGGGAGGAGATCTCCCAGCGTCAGGCCTCGTCGCCACTGACCGACGAGCAGACCATCCAGGAGACACAGCGCACCTCGCTGCAGACACGGATTGCATCGCTCACCGCTCAGCTGGGCGCTCTCAATGTCGAGCTGCTGAACCCTGTCGAGCGTCCGGCATCGGCGGTGCAGGCCGAGATGGACCGGGTCAACCAGGAGCTGATCCGACTCAATCTCGAGCTGAACGCCTTGCCGCCGCCACCTGTCGATGCGGCAGTGGAAGCAACACAGGACGAGCAGTTCCTCCTCGACCAGCTCAGACTCACCCAGCTAGAGACCCGGTGGAGCCAGCTCTACAACACCCTCGCCGAGTTGGATGACCAGGCGTCGGTGGGCGAGGTCATCGCACAGGAGCCCACGATCACCGTCACGTCAGGACGGACCAACCAGGCTCTCGCCTTGGTGGGGGCGGTCGTTGTCGCCCTCCTGGCTCTCGTTGCCATCGAGCGCACACGTGGCATCGTCTGGTCGAAGTCCGAGTTCAAGGACGACGTGGCGGTCATCGCCGAGCTTCCGCCCCGTCAGCTGCACCCGTTCCGACGGCCCTCGACCGATCCCTGGTACGTCACCGTCCCGACCGGGCGCCGGAAGGCGGCGGTACAGCTCATCCGCAGCCAGATGGACGCCTATCAGAACATCGTGGTCGCCTTCCAGGGCACCGGTGTCTTCGAAAGCGACACGCTCGACCTCACCGCCGACATCGCGATGTCGGCCGCGGTCTCCGGTCGCAACACGCTGCTGATCGACGCCACGTTCTCCGACAGGGCCACGCAGGTGGAGTACGGCCCATTGCAGCCGGACGTCACCCTGATGAGCATCCTGGCGGACTTCCCCCCGGATCCTCACATGGCGGTCACCGAGATCAAGTCCACATTGCTGTCGCTGGAGAACCAGCATCGCAACCTCTGGTCGCTGCGTAGCGGTGCCGGTTCACTCGATGCCGGCGACGTTCTGGCGAGCCAGCGATTCGAGTTGCTTCTCGACGTGGCTCGTGAGAACTTCGACATCGTGATCATCGCCGGTGACGGCTACGACGAGCCCACCTCGCACATCCTCGCCCAGCGCGCCGACGCCGCTGTGTTGGTCGGATCGATCGGGCACACAGTGGATCGTCAGGTGGAGGCCGCCGAGCGTGACTTCCGGGCACGCCGGGCCACGCTGCTCGGCATAGTGATGCTTCGCCGTCGTCGCAGCCGTCTCAAGAGATGGCTGGTGCCTGGCCTGCGTCGCCGTTTGTGGCGGGCCGTCGATTGGCTCAAGTCGTCCAAGGCCCAGGAGACAGACACCGTCGAGGTGGCCGACGAGCAGTCGGTGACTGCGGTCGCGGCGGCCCTGCCGGTCGTCGTCGACACCAAGGCGGCCGAGCGGGAAGCGGCG
>DASSVE010000077.1:0-3276 GCA_035706345.1 Acidimicrobiia bacterium | reverse complement strand
ATCATGATCCTCGGGATCATCCTGGTCGGGGCGGCCGTGTTCTTCCTTCTCTACCTCTTCGCCGACCAGCCCGCCACCGGGCCGTCGACCAGCACCACATCGACGACACAAGGGCCCAGCTCGACGGGTGGTGGCTCGGTGACCTCGTCCACCGGTGCCGAGCAACCCACCTCGACCACCGCCCCCGCACCGGGGACGACAGTGGCGTTGAGACCTCCGGCCGAGGTGACGGTGGTCGTCCTCAACTCGATCGGGCTCGACGGTGCCGCGGGGCGGATGAGCTCCAATCTCTCCGAGGCCGGATATCAGACGCTGACCCCGGACAACTTCGAGCCCGAGCAGAACCCGTCGCGTATCTGGTACCGGGAGGGGTTCGCCGCCGAGGCTGCGGCACTCGTGGACTTCCTGCCGGGGGCCACCGTCGAAGCGCTCCCTGACGAGTCACTGCAGCCGGGGGCGGACATCATCCTGGTGCTGGGGACCGGATTCACCGAATGACCCATCGTGCGGTCGGTTTCGGCCGTGGGTTCCCGAGGGTTTGGCTCCTCCCCATCGGTGTCCTGACCGTGACTCTCGGAATCGCGGCCAGTGGCCGGCTGAGCCGTTCCATCGCCGCCGACCTCGTGGCGTGGTGGCCAGTGTGGCTGGGTCTGGCCGTGGCCGCCTATCTGCTTCGCGAGCGCAAGTTCGGGCAGATACGGGCCGCTGGCATCGTCCCCCTCGTCGCCCTGGGATTCGTCCTTCTCTTCATCTGGGGTCACCTGGCCGGCTGGTCTCTGATGCCTTCGGCGGACCCGAGACTGGTGGGCCCGGTCGCCACCGGCTTCGAGACCGCGTCTCTGCAGGCGGAGATCGACGGGGAGATCGTGGTTCGCGGTGGCTCCGAGTTCCTCTACGACGTGGAACCGCTACGCCGGGGTGGTGCGATCGGGATCCCGGGCGCCAGCGAGCAGGTCCTCGACTCGACGATCGCGGTGATGCTCGAGCCCCCGGACGATCCGGGCATTTACACCTTTGCGGGTTGGGACCTCACGCTCTCGGAGATCCCCTTGTGGGAGTTGGATCTGGACGGGGCCTTGGACGCCGACCTCAGCACCCTTCAGGTCTCATCACTGAGTGTGGCCGGGAGCGGGGAGGTGGTCCTGGGGCCTGTGGAGGTCGAGACGGCGGTCACCGTCGAAGGCGACTTTCGGATCGTCCTCCCACAGGACGTGCCGGCGCGGGTGGTGGGAACGGCATCGGTCCCCTCCACGTGGTCCCCAGACGCCAACGGTGCGGTGTCGCCGGCGCTGGGCAGCGGGTGGGTGATCACCGTGAAGCCGGGTGCCACTGTCACGGTGGCCCAACCCTAAACTCGCCAGACCGTGCCCAGCGACCGTATCCAGAAGACGGCCTACATCGTTTGGACCGCGGTCGGGGTGGTGGCCCTGTTCTGGGTGTTCCTGATCATCGGCGAGGCCATCAGGGTGATCTGGCTGCCCCTCGCATTTGCCGCCGGGCTCGTGTTCCTGCTCGAGCCGGCCGTGCGCGTATTCGACCGGCTCCGCTTCCCACGGATCGTGGGCTCGTTGCTGGCTCTACTCATCTTCATCGGGGTGATCGTCGCCGTGGGTGCGTTGGTGTGGCCGACGGTGCAGGCCCAGGGCGCCGAGTTCGCCCAACAGCTCCCGGATCTCTACGTGTCCATCGTCAACTGGCTTCGCGAGGCGGCGGTCACGATCGGGCTCAACATCGACGACTTCTTGTCCCAAGAGGCGATCGAGGCCTGGCTACGTGATCCGGCCAACCAGGCGACCATCCAGGAGCTGCTCTTCGGGTTCGGTGCCGGGGCGGGTGTGGTGCTGCGTGGTGTCGCCGAGACCATCGCGGTCGTGTTCCTGGCCCCGATCCTGGCGATCTACCTCCTGATGGACCTGGAGCGATTCAAGAAGCGCACCCTCGAGCTGACACCTCCTGCTCACCGCAACGAGGTCGCCTACGTGAGTGGCGAGGTGAGCACCGCCATGGGAAGCTTCGTCCGGGGACAGCTGCTCGTGGCCCTCATCGTCGGGGTCCTGTCGAGCATCGGGATGTGGGCGATCGGTCTGCCCTTCTGGCTGCTGATCGGGATCATCGCCGGCTTCCTCAACCTGATCCCGTTCCTCGGACCTGTGGTCGGCGGGGCTCTTGCCGCTCTGGTCGCCCTTCTCAACGGTGATCCGTGGCAGGCGTTCTGGGCGGTTGTGATCATGGTTGCGGTGCAGCAACTCGACAACCACGTCATCACCCCGATCATCCAGCGGGCCCGGGTGAATCTGTCGCCCCTGGTCATCGTCTTGGCCCTGATCATCGGCGGCACCCTGGCCGGTCTGCTCGGCGTCCTGGTGGCGATCCCCGTCACTGCGGCGATCCGGATAGTGGTGGGCCATCTCTGGCGCACCCGAATCCTCGGTCAGTCGTGGGAGGAGGCGAGCGAGGCCATGATCGAGGTGACCGAGCCTCCGGAGCGGCTGGCTCGCATCAGCCGCCGCAACCCTTCCCAGACCCGTCTCTTCGACACCCAGGAGATGACCCGCCTCAGCGGTGAGGAAGTCACCGAGGACGAGAAGGTCTAGGCCAGCGACCGGATGATGGGGGGCTATCAGCCCTCGCCCAGGTAAGCCTTGCGCATCTGGGGGTTCTTGAGCAAGGCCTCGGCCGTGTCGCTCAGCACCACCTGGCCCGTCTGGAGGACATACCCCCGGTCGGCGATCGACAGAGCCATGTTGGCGTTCTGCTCCACCATGAACACGGTGGTCCCCGCCTTGTTGATCTGGTCGATGATCTCGAAGTTCTGGGCGACCAGCACCGGGGCCAGACCCATCGAAGGCTCGTCCATGAGCAACACCTTCGGCTTCGCCATGAGAGCGCGCCCCATCGCCACCATCTGCTGCTCACCACCGGAGAGGGTGCCGGCCTTCTGATTCAGCCGCTCCTTGACCCTGGGGAACAACTCGAAGATGTGCTCCATGTCAGCCTCGAAGTTCTCCTTGTCCTCACGCAGGTAGGCGCCGATCTCGAGGTTCTCTCGCACCGTCATGCGCTTGAACAGACGACGGTTCTCCGGCACCATCGAGACACCGGCCTTCACCCGTTCCGCCGTGGTCCAGCCATTGACGACCTGCCCGTCGAGGAGGACCTCGCCCCGGGTCGGCTCGACGATTCCCAGAATGGTTTTCAGGGTGGTGGTCTTGCCCGAGGCGTTCCCGCCCAGGAGGCACACCATCTCTCCGGGATAGATCTCCAGGCTGACGTTCT